>PGZR01000105.1 GCA_002841405.1 Firmicutes bacterium HGW-Firmicutes-4
GGGAATTGGAATGTCAGAAAAAATATTAGTCTTTGATTCAACCCTCAGAGATGGGGCCCAGGCCGAAGGAATATCCTTCTCGGTAGAAGACAAAATCCGTGTGGTCGAAACTCTGGATAAAATGGGAATTGATTATATTGAAGCCGGAAACCCCGGTTCGAATCCAAAAGACATCGAATTTTTCAATCGTATCAAAGGGATCCACCTAAATCATGCCAAGCTGGTCGCCTTTGGCAGCACCCGCCGTGGTGGTATTGCCGTTGAGGATGATGCCAATCTAAAGGCCATTCTCGAAACAGAAACCCCAGGGGTAGCTATTTTTGGAAAAAGCTGGACCTTTCACATTACTGATATCATCAAAACGACCCTGGCCGAAAACCTGAAAATGATCGAAGAAACCATGGCCTATCTAAAAGCTCAGGGAAAAGATGTCACCTTTGATGCCGAGCATTTCTTTGATGGCTATAAAAACGATCCGGCCTATGCCATCGAAGCCCTGCTGGCTGCTCAGGAAGGGGGGGCCGATTGTCTGGCTCTCTGTGACACCAATGGCGGCACCCTGTCCTATGAAATTCAGGAAATCGTCACCGATGTCCGCCAGAAATTACGGATTCCGCTGGGGATCCATTGCCATAACGACAGCGGGCTGGCGGTGGCCAACTCATTGATGGCCGTTCATGCCGGTGCCCGTCAAGTTCAAGGAACTTTCCTGGGCTATGGGGAACGCTGTGGAAACGCCAATCTGGCCACCATTATTCCTAATCTGCAGTTAAAAATGGGATTCCATTGTCTGGCTGATACGGAGCTTCAAAAACTGACTTCTTCGGCGATTCGTATTGCTGAGATTTCTAATTATGCCCTCACCGGGCGCGAACCTTTTGTGGGCAAATCAGCTTTTGCCCACAAGGGCGGTATGCATATCGACGCCGTTATGAAAAACCCGGCCTCATTTGAGCATGTCTCACCAGAAGCGGTCGGAAACGAACGGCGGATTTTAATGTCCGAGGTTTCCGGCCGCAGCACCATCATTCAGCTGATCAACGAGGTCGATCCGAGTCTGACCAAGAAATCCGACGAAACCACCCGGGTGATGGATCGCATCAAAGAACTGGAATACCAGGGCTATCAGTTTGAAGGAGCCGAAAGCAGCGTTAAACTGTTGATCCGCAAAGAGCTGGGGATGCACAAGCCATTTTTCACCCTGGAAGATTTCAAAACCATTGGAGAACAAACCCATACCAAAGACGCCCTCAGTTCCTCAGCCGTTGTTAAAATCAACGTCGATGGTCAGTCAGAAATCAATGCCGCTGAAGGTGATGGTCCGGTCAATGCCCTGGATAAGGCCCTCAGAAAAGCGCTGGAAGTCTTTTACCCCAAAATCAGCGAGGTGCGCCTGACTGACTTTAAGGTTCGGGTCATCGATTCCAAATCAGCCACCGCTTCCAAGGTTCGGGTCCTGATTGAAAGCTCCGACGGCGTGGACATCTGGACCAACGTCGGTGTTTCCACCGATATTATCGAAGCCAGTCTGATCGCCCTGATCGACTCCATCGAATACAAACTGTTAAACGACGAGGAACGAGAAAATAAATAATGACCATGGAAATTAACTACATGGCGCATCGGGGTGGAGGTCTGACCCTTAGTCATTTTCAACCTCCCGCCAACGTCCATTGATAAAATAAAAACTGAAACCTAATGAGGAGAACAAATGAATTATAAAATAGCCGTGATTCCCGGAGACGGAATCGGCCCTGAAATTGTCGGGGCCAGTATTAAAGTTTTAGATAAAATTGCTGAAAAATTCAACCATAACTTTAATTATACCGAAGTTTTAGCCGGTGGCGCCGCCATTGATGCCTGTGATAACCCGCTGCCCCAGGAAACGGTTGACGTTTGTTTAGCCAGTGATGCTGTGCTGTTGGGCGCCCTGGGCGGACCCAAATGGGACAACCTGCCTGGTGATAAACGACCAGAAGCCGGTCTGCTGGGGTTAAGAAAAAGCTTGGGTCTTTATGCTAACCTGAGACCAGCGATTCTTTATGAAGAATTGAAAGCTGCCTGCCCGTTAAAACCGGAAATCATTGGCGACGGCTTGGATATCATGGTCGTTCGGGAACTGACTGGTGATGTCTATTTCGGCGAAAAAGGTCGGGACGGCGATTTTGCGGCCTGGGATATTATGAAATACACCCGGCCGGAAGTTCTGCGAATTGCTAAAAAAGCCTTTGAAATTGCCATGAAGCGCGATAAAAAAGTGACCAATGTTGATAAAGCCAATGTTCTGGAAGTTTCCCGGTTCTGGCGTAGCTGTGTGGAAGAAGTTGCCAAAGACTACCCTGAGGTGGAACTAAACCATTTATATGTGGATAACGCCGCGATGCAACTCGTCATCAACCCCAAACAGTTTGACGTTATCGTGACCGGCAACCTGTTCGGTGATATCTTATCTGATGAAGCCAGCATGATCACCGGTTCCATTGGAATGCTGCCATCAGCCAGTATGGCCGACGGTAAATTCGGGATGTTTGAACCGATTCATGGTTCAGCCCCCGATATTGCTAACCAGAATAAAGCTAACCCCATTGCGACCATCGTATCGGTGGCGATGATGCTGCGCTACTCTCTGGATTTGATTGCCGAAGCCGATGCCATCGAAGCCGCTGTTCAAAAAACCCTGGCACAAGGCTACCGCACTGGCGACATCTTCAGTGAAGGGATGACCCTCGTCGGCACCGTCGAAATGGGCCAGAAAATCATCGAAAACCTGTAAAAACGGAATATCAGGCAGTTCCGGTTCGTGAGGGCGGGTATTACCCGCCCGCAAACCGGACAACTGAATCAAAACCACAATAGAAAGGATATCAAATGAAAAGTGATCGTGTAAAAAAAGGAGTCGAAACAACGCCACAACGTTCTTTGTTCAAAGCCATGGGTTATATCGACGAAGAACTGGAGCAACCCTTAATCGGCGTGGTTAATTCCTTTAATGAAATCATTCCTGGACATATTCATTTAAATACCATTACCAAAGCGGTTAAAGACGGCGTTCGCATGGCTGGGGGAACTCCTATCGAATTCCCGGCCATCGGGGTTTGTGACGGTATCGCCATGGGTCATGTGGGGATGAAATATTCCCTGGCTTCCCGGGAACTGATTGCTGATTCCATCGAAATCATGGCTACCGCTCATTCCCTTGATGCACTGGTTTTGATTCCCAACTGCGATAAGGTTGTGCCTGGGATGCTGATGGCTGCAGCCCGTCTGAATATTCCCGCCGTGGTGGTCAGCGGTGGCCCGATGCTCACCGGTAAAGCGGTGGGTCAGAAAGACACCGATTTAAATACTGCCTTCGAAGCGGTGGGAGCTTTTAACGCCGGCAAAATTGATGAACAAGAGCTTAAATCCTTTGAAGATTCCGTTTGCCCCGGCTGCGGTTCCTGTTCGGGAATGTTTACTGCCAACAGCATGAACTGCCTGACCGAAGTGTTGGGGATGGGTTTGCCTGGTAATGGCACCATTCCCGCGGTTTTTGCTGAACGGGTGCGACTGGCAAAAAAAGCCGGGATTCAGGTCATGGAAATGTGGAAACGGGACATTAAGCCCCGGGATATCATGACTGATGCCAACTTCAGAAACGCGCTGGCATGTGATATGGCCCTGGGTTGTTCGACTAACAGCATCCTGCATCTGCCGGCCATTGCCAACGAAGCCGGGGTTTGTATCGACCTTCAGGAAGTCAACGAGATCTCCGCTAAAACTCCGCATCTGTGCAAGCTGGCACCAGCCGGAGATCACCATCTCGAAGACCTGTACTACGCCGGTGGCATTCAGGCGTTAATGAAAACACTGGCCGATGCCAATCTGATCGATACCAGTTTAATGACGGTTACCGGCAAGACCATTGCCGAAAACCTGACCTGCGTGTTTAACAAAAACCCTGAAGTCATCCGGCCACTGTCTAATCCTTACAGCCCCACTGGTGGTCTGGCCGTGCTCTTTGGCAACCTGGCTCCCGATGGCGGTGTAGTTAAACAGGGTGCCGTGGCTCCGGAAATGTTAAAACATCAAGGCCCGGCCCGGGTTTTCAACTCGGAAGAAGATGCCACCGCGGCGATTAAAGCCGGAAAAATTGTGGCCGGGGACGTGGTTGTCATCCGTTACGAAGGTCCGAAAGGCGGCCCGGGAATGCGGGAAATGCTGTTCCCAACCTCCGCTATTGCCGGCATGGGACTGGATAAAGACGTCGCCCTGATCACCGACGGTCGTTTCTCGGGCGCGACCCGGGGCGCCTGCATTGGCCATGTCTCGCCGGAAGCTGCAGCTGGCGGCACCATCGGTCTGATTGAAGAAGGCGATATTATCGCCATCGATATTCCTAACCGGTCGATTGCCGTAAAGGTGGACGATGCCGTTCTGGCTGAGCGAAAAGCCGCCTGGGTTCCCATCGAACCAAAGATTAAGACTGGCTATCTTTCCCGTTATGCCAGACTGGTAACCTCCGCCTCAACCGGCGCTGTCTTTGAAAAATAAAGAAATTTAAATAAAAGTAGTAACTAAATGGTTTGTAGGGGCGGTTGTCAACCGCCCGGAAACGCAGTGCAACGTAAACTTCAACGGGCGGGTACTAACGCCCCTACGGCCACACCAAAAGCAGAAAGGAAGTGAAGATTTGAATAACAAAGAATTATTATTAGGGTCGGAAATCACCGTTCGCTGTCTGGAAGAACAGGGCATCAAACATGTTTTTTCATTCCCCGGCGGTGTCGTCATTCCATTATTCGACGCCTTCTACCGACTTGATCACGATATTACCGAAATTGGCCCCTGTCACGAACAAAATGGTGTTCATGCTGCCGATGGCTATGCCAGAACCAGCGATACGGTGGGGGTTGCCATTACCACTTCGGGACCAGGTGCAACCAATGCGATCACTGGGATTGCCAATGCCTATTTGGACTCGGTACCGCTGGTTGTCATTACCGGACAGGTTGCTTCACCTTTGCTGGGCAAGGATTCCTTCCAAGAAATTGACATCACCAGCGTGACGATGCAGATCACCAAGCATAATTATCTGGTCACTGACGTGGAAGATCTTGCTGATACCATCCGGGAGGCCTTTGTGATCGCCCAATCGGGACGACCCGGACCAGTTGTAATCGATATTCCCAAGGACATCTTCCTGGCGAAAACCGAATATGAAAAAATGTTTATTCCCAAACTGCGTCAGATTTATCCGGAAATCAAGGAGTCAAAAATACTTGAAGCGGTTGAAGCTATTAACGCTGCCGAACGGCCAATGATCTATGCCGGCGGTGGGGTGCTTAAATCCAAGGCTCACGAAGAATTGCTGGCTTTTGCCGAAAAATCCGGAATTCCGGTGGCCAACTCTTTAATGGGCTTAGGCGGTATTCCCCGCGATCACGAACTGTCAATGGGAATGGTCGGTATGCACGGTTTTCAGGAAACCAATCTGGCCGTCATCAATTCTGACGTCCTGATCGCCATCGGCGCCCGCTTCAGCGATCGGGTCACCGGCAACTGCGACGCCTTTGTCCGCAATAAAAAAATCATTCATATCGATGTGGATCCCACCGAATTTGCCAAAAATATTCCATCCGAAATTCAGATCCAGGGCAATATCAAAGATGTGCTACCGCTGTTGACGAAAGACATCAAGGAAAAATCCTATCCGGAATGGTACGAAAAAATTAAGAGCTGGATCATTCCCTGTGCCGAAAAAGGCGATTACCACCCCAAGAAGATTCTCAATACCATCAATGCCGCCTATCCGGAAGCCTTTGTGGTCACCGAGGTCGGCCAACATCAGATGTGGGTGGGCCAATACTGGAACGTCAAGCGCCCGGCTCAGTTTATTACCTCCGGCGGGTTAGGCACCATGGGCTACGGTCTGGGGGCTTCCATCGGAGTTAAACTGGCCAACCCCGATGCCGACGTGTTGCTGATTGCTGGAGACGGCAGTTTCAGGATGAATTGTCAGGAACTGATTACTGTCAGCAAGTACCAGATTCCGCTGAAAATCTTCCTGTTTGACAACGAATCCCTGGGCATGGTACGGCAGTGGCAGAAGTTGTTCAGTGATAAACGCTATGCTCAAACCGATATCGTTCAGTGCACCGACTACATTATGCTGGCTGCCGCCAGTGGAATCCCCGGCTACAAGGTCACCAATATCGCCGAACTGGAAGAAACTCTGGAGGCGATCAAAAATCAGCCAGGACCATTACTGGTTCATGTGAAAATCTCCAACGAAGAAGGGGTTTATCCCATCGTTCCAGCCGGCTGTGCCATTGACGAGATTTATTATGAATAGCATATGATAAACAAAAAATCACCGTGATGTTAAAGATCACGGTGATTTTTTATCTTCACGATATGATGACGGTGCCGGTATCCTGTTAGCTGCTCTTTGAAAAAAGAAGAGCAAAAAACTTTGCGGAAGAAGCAGATGATCCGCAGTAAAGTTCTTCTTTTGTTATAAAAATTTTAAAACAATGAGTGCCACACATTGTCTAGTGTACTTCTCTGTGTTAAAATGAAAAGAATGGAACATTTTATATAAATAAATCTGCTTATGCAGGCTGAGTAAACGTTATCCAAGTAAGAAGGTGAAAAAATGCTATTAAAAAAAGAACGACAAGATGTGGTTAGCTATTGCCGTAAGATGATTAGTGCCGGTTTAACGAAAGGCACTGGCGGTAATATCAGTATTTTAAACCGGGAGCTGGGTCTGATGGCGGTCAGCCCCAGCGGTATTGACTATTTTGAAACCGAAGCAGAAGATGTGGTGGTTATGGATCTCGATGGCAAAACGGTAGACGGTCGAAGAAAACCGTCCAGTGAATGTGAACTGCACCGGATTTTTTATGTCAGACGGGATGATATTGCAGCGGTGGTTCACACCCACTCGGTATATTCCACAGTGCTCGCGACGCTGCGACAGTCGCTGCCGGCATCGAGTTACCTGGTGGCCTATTCCGGTTTGGATGTACGTTGTGCTGATTATGCCTCCTTTGGAACGATAGAGCTGGCTGAAAAAACCTTTGAAGCAATGACGGATCGTTATGCGGTTTTAATGGCCAACCATGGCTTGCTGACCGGCAGTAAGGATATCCTCAATGCCTTTAATATTGCCGAGCAAATTGAACACTGTGCTGAGGTGTATGTAAAAGCCCGGGCTATTGGCGATCCGGTAATTCTGGAGCCAGAAGAAATGAGAAAAATGATTGAACAATTTGGCAGATTTTATGGTCAAAAGGCATCAACGGAAGAATTGGAAAATTAGTCAGATCCTTGGGGCATTTGCGCCGACCGATTTCTGGCAGGATCTCAAAAACCGTAGGATGATTGTATCAACTAATAATTTCCGATAACGTGCATAGTGAATCAGTATTCAGTACCAGGAGAGGGTTCTATGGAAAAAATAAAAAACATCACAGATTTCAAAAAAAATTATCTTGAAAATAAAAAGATGGTTGGGGAAAGTATGATGGCTTCAGGGATCAAAATCGGTATTTGTCTGCTGATATACTTTACTGCCATTTTTCTGGAGTTGCTTTTATCATCGACAAGCAGCATTGCCGGTGTTGTAGCACAGCTTCAAGTGATGGTATCAGTCTATCTGGTGGTTGCAGTCAGAGAAAAGGGTTATCAGATTGCGGTGGCAATTAATATTCTGGTTTCGTTGATTGTGGGGGTCACGGTGGTTATTGGTGCCGGAAATCTGGATGCCATTCCGGGGGTTGTGGTGCCCATCTGTACCATCATCACCATCAGTATTATCTCGTTTTATGAAAAAAGCTTTGACACTAAGCTGGCTGAAGCAACCGAACAAAAAAAGGAGCTCAGTAACCTCTATGATGAACTGGCAAGCTCGGAAAAAGAAATTTTGCAGCAGAATGTTAAACTGAAGGAACTAAACGGAAAAATGAAACAGCGCGAGGTCAGGCTCAATTATCTTGCCTATACTGATGTTTTGACCGGCCTGCCAAACCGCGAAATGTTGATCAACAAGCTGGATTTTCTGGTGGAAAGATCTCAGGAAAAACTGGAGCGTTTTGCAGTGGTGTTTATCGATCTGGATAATTTTAAAAAGATCAATGATTATAAAGGACATTACATTGGCGATCTATTACTGAAATCGATTGCGGATAGAATCAAAAAAATCATTTGCCAACAGGATATGCTGGGACGTTTAGGTGGTGATGAATTTACATTGATTATCCAACGCAATTTAAGTGAGAGAGAGATTTTTGAGTATGCGGAAAAAATTCGAACAGCTTTGCTGGAGATTTTTGAGGTTGAAAATATGGAGCTGAATATTAGTGCCAGCTTCGGCATTGCCCTTTATCCCCGGGATGGGATCAATTCGGCAGAGTTACTGAACTATTCTGATATTGCCATGTACAAGGCTAAAGAATTCGGAAAGAACAGAGTACAGTTCATCAATCAACGAGTATAGATCAGATTAACTGGAGGATAATGTGGGGCTTAGATTTAAAGAAGCAGCCGTGATGAGTTTATTTGTGACGGTGCTGGGCGGAACCATCGGCGGGATCACCTGGGCATTGCTTTTCATCATGAACCTGGGGATCAACTTTTTATGGAGTGATGTAAGAAATACCGTCAATTTCACGCTATATCCGGTGTTGGTCTGCGCTTTTGGCGGTCTGTTGATTGGACTGTGGGAGCAGCGGTTTGGAGCCTACCCCCGGGAGATGGCGGAGATTTTAAATGAGGTTAAAAAAGGGGAACGGATTCCCTACAATAATTTACATGTTATTGGCATATCAGCTTTGTTGCCGTTGATATTTGGGGGCAGTCTGGGGCCGGAAGCCGGGCTAACCGGTGTGATTGTCGGGTTATGTTTTTGGTTTTCAGATCGGTTTAAGTATATTTTTTCGGAAACCGCAGAACTGCCCCAAATCGGTATGGCCGCAACCATTGGTGTTATTTTTGGAGCGCCACTGTTTGCCTTTGTGCAACAGATTGAAGATGAAAATAAACCGACGGCGATTCCCCAAAATTTGAAAATGATGATGTACTTTGTAGGGATTCTCAGTGGTTATGGGGTATTAACCATACTACAAAACACTTTTGGAGGAAGGCTGGGGTTGGGACATTTTCCGGCGATTGAAAAAATAACGGGAGTGGAATGGGCAGCGGCGATCCCCCTGGCACTTATTGGGGTAACGGCTGGA
>PGZR01000106.1 GCA_002841405.1 Firmicutes bacterium HGW-Firmicutes-4
TGAAGCTGTTGTTTCTTATGTTAAGAAAAACTCCAAAGCCGGAAAAGTAGTCGTTGGTGATAATCCATCATTAGGGATGCATGTTGGCCGGGCCAAACCAGCCTTCAAAGATTCCAAAATGGAAGAAGCTGCCAAACTTGGTGGTGCTGATGAAGTTATCTATTTTGACGAACATGACGTTGTTGCGGTAGAAATTGAAGGGGCCAAATTATTTAAACATGCCACCGTCTTCAAACCTTTCATGGATGCTGACGTCGTCATCAACTTACCAAAAATGAAAGTACATTTAGCTGGAACCGTTACCTTAGGTCTTAAAAACTGGAATGGGATCATCCCCAACTGTCATCCCAACGATCAGCAACAGGGTGCTCACCGAATTGAATTGGGCCAGAAAATGGCTGATATGTACAGAATCCGTCATGCTGACCTGACTATTGTCGACTCCGTAATTGGGATGGAAGGCCAGGGACCTCACGCCGGTTCGCCCATTGAAATGAACTTGATGATCGCAGGAACTGATACTGTTGCTGTTGACTCGGTTGCCTGTTCCATTATGGGCTTTGAACCGATGGAAATTCCCGCCATCCGCTGTGCCGGAACCGAAGGCCAGGGCGAAATCGATTTAGCAAAAATCGATGTTGTCGGTAATTCCATTGAATCCGTTATGAAACACTTTAAACGTCCCGGTGGTGACCCTATCGGTATGTATGCTGGTTTAACCTGTGTGATGCAGCAAACCTGTCCCGGCTGTTTTGTTAATGTTCGTGGAGCTCTCGATTCATTTGCTTTAAGTGGTATCGACATGAACAAATTCCTGGAAAAATCTGGTGAGGTTGTCGTTATTGCTGGAGGTGTACCTGATTTCGATCCACAAATCTGTGTTGACAAAAACGTCTTTATTTGCGGCGATTGCTGGGAACTCTTCCCATCTGTTGACAAGGTAAAAGAAGGGGCGGCTCTGGCCAAATCAGTGACTTACTACCCCGGCTGTGCACCAGTTTATATTTTCGCCCAACTCAACGCGGATCTTCAGAAATTGGCTGCTGGTAAATAGATTTTCCATCCGGCATCAGGGGAGTAACCCCTGATGCCGATTAATTATCTTTTCAGCAGCAGCAATCAGCTTCTAAAAAATTAACTCTAAAAAGGAGCGTGAACGCTTTGAAAATGTCTGCTGACTTTGATTTAATCAAAAGAACCTGGGAAGATTTTGTATTTTCCGGAAATATTGGCACGCACGTCCGCAAACCGATCATTGATTCCTGGCTGCGTTGTCAGAAAGCTGGCCTTGATCCCCGGGCCTTGAATCGAACACCAACCGTTAGTGAAGATAATTTCCGTAAACGTCTGGAACAGAATCAGATTCTACTTGACGTCAGCATTCCTTTTATGGTGGAATTACAGGAATTTGTGAACAAATCTGGCTTTTCAACAACCCTCACCGATCCCAACGGGGTTATTCTGGAACTGATTTGTGATCAGGCCATCCTCAAAGAAGCCTTCACTAAAAATCTGGTTAGGGGTAGTATCTGGAATGAGCACATGGCCGGAACCAATGCCACCGGTTTAGCCATCGACCTCCTCCAGCCGATTCAGGTTATCGGTGCTGAACACTACTACGAATGTTATCACGAACTGACCTGTTCAGCCGCACCTATTCTCGATGCCAACGGTAAACTGCTCGGCGTCATGGATATGGCCGGGCCTAAAGAAATGGCCTATCCCCACACATTGGGGATGGTTGTTGCCGCTACTAAAGCGATATCCCGACAGCTTTGTATTGCCGAATCCCATCGCCAGGTTGATTTAACCAATCACTATCTGAGTACGGTTATCGACTCCATGACTGATGGTGTGGTCGCGGTGGATGTCAAGGGCAAAATCATCGGCATTAACTCTCAGGGGGCCAAAATTTTGAAAACCACTACCTTTGAGTCTTATGGAAAGAACATTCTGGAGATTATGGATGGCGAAACGATTCTGGATCATAACGGTAATGTTCCGCCTTCACTTCAAGAAAAAGATAAGCATATTATTACTAAAAGCAAAAAAATTAATTGCCTTATTAACAGTAAGTTGATCCTTCATGACAATGGTACCATTGCCGGAGCTGTTGCCACTCTGAAGGATATGGATAAAAAAACCCAGGTTTCTGATAAGGCCAAGCGAAAAGGGACCCGCTTTACCTTTGACGACATCATCGGCGACAGCTCGGATCTGCTGCGGTCACTTCATCTTTCTCAAATTGCCGCTAAAGGCAGTGCTACTGTTCTTTTAGAAGGCGAAAGTGGAACCGGCAAGGAAATGTTTGCTCAGGCTATTCACAACGCTTATCAATCTGATCAGCCATTTATTGCTATTAATTGTGCTGGAATTCCCGAAAGTCTGATTGAAAGCGTACTTTTCGGCTATGAAGAAGGGTCTTTTACCGGCGCCAGCAAGCACGGAAAAATCGGAAAATTTGAACTGGCCAGGGGCGGCACCATTTTTCTCGATGAAATTGGCGAAATGCCCATCAACACCCAGACCATCTTGCTGCGGGTCTTACAGGAACGATATATTCAGCGCATTGGCGGAGATAAGGATATTCCCATCGACGTGCGGGTGATTGCAGCTACCAATAAAAATCTTGCCGAAGAAGTAAAAAAGGGACGGTTTCGACAAGATCTTTACTATCGACTGAATGTTTTACAGATCAATATTCCACCGCTTCGGAAACGAAAAAAGGACATCCCGATTTTGGCTGAATTTTTTCTCAATGACATTACCCAGGCCTGCGGCAAATACATTGAACCGCTCCACCCCTCCACCATCGCAATCATGCAGGAATATGAGTGGCCGGGCAATGTCCGGCAGTTTAAGAATGCCATCGAACAGGCGGTCAATTTCACTGAAACCAATCGTATTGACAACTATTTTATTTCCAGTTATCTGCCCAATCTCAATGCCGAACTGACCCCGAAAGAAGAGCCTCCACCACGGCCAAAAATTATTGAGACAAAAATGGAGCAACCCAATGTGGATTTAAAAAATATGGAACTCACCACCATCAAAAAGGCCCTGGCACTTTTTTCCGAACGCAAGAAAGCAGCTGAGTACCTGGGCATTTCCCGGAGTACCCTGTACCGCAAAATGAAACAATATCATCTGGAGGATTAAGCATGAAAAAGGACCTCATCTGGATTGACCTGGGACTGATTTCTTATGAAGATGCCTTTGTCTTCCAGGAACAGCTGCATGATAAATGTGTCGCAGAAACCTGGCCGGACACCCTGCTTTTTCAGGAAAATCATCCCATTATTACCCTTGGCAGGGGAACTCACGAAAAGAATTTGCTCCTGACCGCTGCTGAACTTCTGGAGCTGGGTATTGCCCTGACCGCGGTTAGCCGGGGTGGTGATATTTCCTATCATGGCAACGGTCAATTTATCGTTTCACCGATTCTGCACTTTGACCAGTATGTCAAGGGCGCTCACCAGTATGTGAGATGTCTGGAGCAGGTGGTGATTAATCTGCTGGCCCATTATCAGCTGAAAGGCAAACGCATCAAGGGGCGCAGCGGTGTCTGGGTTACTGAACCTGGAACCGGTGAGGATAAAAAAATATCTGCTTTAGGCATCGCGGTATCCCATGGGGTTACCCTGCACGGCATGTCTATTAATGTCAACCCCAACCTCGAACATTTTAAGGCCATCATCCCTTGCGGAATTGAAGATAAGGGCGTAACATCCATGGAAGTCTGCGGTTGCCCCCCCGTTGCCCTGTCCGATCTTCGAGATCAGTTTATTCTGGCCTTTGATGAGATGTTTGGCACCGAAACAACCAGAAGAACCAGAGCCGAAATTGGAAGTCGTTAACGATAAACTACCCATCATAATAGCTGGTTTGTTGTAAATACTGAATAAATAATACTAAAATTGAAGGAGAACCAAAATGAAATATGAAATAGCTATCCCCGAATTTGCTGAAGGCGCTGAAGAAATCAATTTAAGACAATGGCTTGTCGCTATCGGCGATACCGTTAAAAAAGGTGACAACATCGCCGAAGCAGCCACCGATAAAATTTCTATCTATATTGAATCACCAGCCGACGGTGTTCTTTCCGCTATCCTGGCGCAAGAAGATGACCGGGTTTTAGTTGGCCAGATTATTGGCGAAATTGAGGGTTAAGAACATGGGCGGTATACATCAGGATAAGGTCATCATCATCACCGGGTCCTCCCGGGGCATTGGTTATTCATTTGCCGAATATCTCAGTAATGAAGGCGCCAACATTGTTATTATTGGCCGGAATATCGAAACTGCCAGGGCCGCTGCCGAAAAACTTCCCACCAAATGTATTGCCGTGCAATGCGATATATCTTCCGAAGAAGACGCCATCAAAATGGTTGACATCGTCATGGAAACCTACGGCAAAATCGATGTTCTGATCAACAATGCTGGGATCTTCCCGGTAAAAACCTTCAGTGCCATGACCCTGGAAGACTGGAAAGCGGTGATTGATATCGATTTAACCGGCACCTTCATCGCCACCCATGCGGTTTACAAGGTCCTTGAAAAACAAAAACGGGGCAAGATTATTAATGTAGCCTCCATTGCCGGTCGGGTTGGCGGACTGGGATTCACCCATTATTCAGCCGCTAAAGGTGGCGTTATTGCCTTTACTAAAGCCCTGGCCCGGGAAGCTGCCCGTCTCAACATTCAGGTTAATGCCATTGCTCCGGGGGTTATTGAAACCGACATGGCTAATTCTAATTTCCCCAAATACGCCCTGACCGAGCACACTAAAAATACGCCGGCTGGCCGACTGGGAACTGAAGAAGACCTGCTGGGGATTATTTCCTTTCTTTGCTCATCGGGCAGTGATTATATTATCGGGCAGACCATTGCCATCGATGGCGGCTATACCATGATCTAATGTGAATCTGACAATATTGTTGAGGAGACTTCCATGAATATACAAGACTCGTTTATCAAGCTAAAAAACAGTGATGTGACCATCACTTATCTGGAGACAGACGGTCAGGAGTTTACTCAGACCTATGCCACACTTTTTGAAAATGCTATGAAAGTCCTCGGCGGTTACCAATCTGCTGGTCTTAAAAAAGGATCCCAGCTGGTGTTGCAACTAAAAAGCATCCAGGCTCAGATCACCTGTTTCTGGGCGGGCATACTGGGCGGTATGGTTCCCGCTATTCTACCCCTGGCCCAGGATGAAAAATCCCGGGCTTACCTGCAAAGTGTGCTGAGCTCGCTGGAAAATCCCATTATTGTCAGTGATCTGGAAGGCGTAACCACCCTTTTCGAAAACAACCTGCTGATGTTTCGGGCTTTGGCCGAATCGTCCCCGGGAACCATCGTTTCTACTCGCGACACTGATCCCGGGATGATTCAGTTCACCTCCGGCACCTCTTCGGATCCTAAAGGTGCTGTTCTGACTACCCGCAATCTCCTTGAAGGTGGCATTGCCAGCAGTATCATCGTCCGGGAGAATGTTCAGGAACGCTATTTAAGCTGGCTGCCGTTATCCCATTGTTTCGGTTTTGTTGGTTATCATCTGGTTCCGATTGTCAACAACTTCCCCCAATATTTAATGAGCCCGCTGCAGTTTGTCCAAAACCCCAACCGCTGGCTGGAAAAACTCTCGCAGTTTTCCGCCACCGTCACCGGAGCCGCCCTGTTTGGTATTGAACTATTGCTTAAGGTCGGCATTAAACAGAATCGGGCGGTGAACCTTGACACCGTTTATATCTGTTTTTGCGGAGGTGAGGATGTTAATCCCCTTTCCTTAACCGCTTTCGAGGAGCAGACAGCCCCAATGGGTTGGGCCCGGGATACCTTAAAACCAGCCTATGGTCTTAGTGAAACCACTATGGGTGTCGCTTACACCCCCTACGGTTCACCCTTCCGAATGGATTACTTTTTGGGCACCGGCATTGCCATTGGCGAAAAGCTGTTCTTCTGCGATCCTGATGATGATACCATCGGCCGAATGTCAGTAGGTGTACTGGATGAATGTAATGAAGTAGTTATTAAAGATCTGGCTGGAAACATTCTGGAACCGGAATATCTGGGACTCATTCATATTCGCGGCACTAATGTTATGCAGGGTTATTTTTCTAAAAACAAAAATGCTCCCACCGGAGTTGACCAAAACGGGTGGTTTAATACTGGCGATCTGGGCTTTTTCAGAAAGGACTGGCTGAATATATTTGGCCGCTATAAAGACATTATTATCGTTAACGGTGAAAATTATCTGGTCTCGGATCTGGAGAAAACCGGCAAGCAGGTACTACCGGAAAATACCAACCTGATTGTTGTTCAGGGCAAAGACCGGAACACTCAGGACAACTGCCTGATTCTCTTTAGTGATTCCAAAAATCCAGAAATCTTGACCCTGGCCGGTCAGGCTATTTCTGCCACCTGGCAGCTTCCCATCACTTGGGGTGTGATCGTTGACGAAATCCCCAAGACTACCTCCGGTAAAATCAACCGGCTGGCTCTGGCTGTTGCCTGGGAAAACGGTGACTACAGTGATTATGATCTGGCCATCCCGTTAGGTAGCATTTCTGAATCATCCCTGGATGGATCTTACAAAGAGATGGCTGATTACTGGTCTGCTATTCTAAAAATTTCGCCGGCAATGATTTCGCTGGATAGTCATTTTGTTTTTGATCTCGGCGGTGATTCGCTCGGACTGATCGATCTGACCCACCAACTGGAAAAGGCCTATGGGATAAAAATTAATACCGATCAGCTCCGTCACCACCTGTCCTTAACAGAAATGACCCATTTTATTCAAACACTATAACGATTTTTTAATATTCAGCTGACTCATCAGCAGTAATGGAGACAATTATGAATGTAGATCAATTAACAAAATTATTGGAAGACGTCAAAAATCAGGAATGCGAGGTCAATACCGCTCTGGAGTTGCTGAAAACACTTCCTTATGAGGATCTTTCCTATGCCAAGGTGGACCACCACCGGGAGCTGCGAAACGGTTATCCCGAGGTGATTTACAGTCCCGGAAAGTCACTAAATCAGATTAAGGGGATTGTCGAAAACATGTTGGCACGATCCACCGGTAACATCCTCGCTTCCCGGGCTGAACGGGATGTCTTCGACACCATTAAATCCATTACCCCAGATGCCATTTATTACGAGGAAGCCCGCTCCGTCGTCGTCAAACGAGAAGAATATAAAACCACCAATGATTACATTCTCGTGGTCACGGCCGGAACCTCAGATATTCCAGTTGCCGAGGAGGCAGCTGTTACTGCAATGGTCATGGGCAATCAGGTTAAACGGCTCTATGATGTCGGGGTCGCCGGTATCCATCGGTTACTTGGCAACGTTCCGATTATCAATCATGCCAAGGTGATAATTGTGGTGGCCGGCATGGAAGGGGCTCTGGCCTCAGTCGTCGGCGGACTCACCGATAAACCCATCGTCGCCGTTCCCACCAGTATCGGTTACGGTGCCAGCTTTGGCGGGATCTCCGCTTTACTGGGGATGCTGACCTCCTGCGCCAGCGGGATCGGCGTTGTCAATATCGACAATGGTTTTGGAGCTGCCTGTATGGCATCAAAAATTAACAAACTATAAACATAAGTGAAATTTCATCAGGGCGCGGCCCAAAGAAGGAGAATTGTCCATGAAGGTTTTATTTTTCGATTGTTTTTCCGGTATTAGTGGCGATATGGTTTTAGGTGCCTTTATTGATTTGGGGATTGACCTGGCTTATCTTAACGCCGAACTGCAAAAGCTGAATCTAAGTGGGTTTCGCATCGAAGCCGAAGCCACCATGAAAAAAGGGATCTCCGGTACCCGCTGTCATGTTATCCTTGAAGCTGACCGACACCATCATCGTCACTTTAGTGACATAAAAGAAATCATCGAAAATTCAACCCTCCCGGACGAGGTCAAAACCACTGCGCTGGCTATTTTTATACGAGTGGCCGTAGCCGAAGGCAAGGTTCATAATGTTCCCGTTGAACGGGTTCATTTCCATGAGGTCGGCGCTCTCGATTCGATTGTTGATATCGTCGGGGCCGCCATCTGTTACCACGCGCTGAAACCGGATCTGGTTTATGGTTCCAAAATAAATGTCGGCAGCGGCTGGGTTCGATGTGCCCATGGCCTCCTGCCTGTTCCGGCACCAGCCACCGCAGAAATCCTCTGTGAATCGAATTTTGAAATGTATTCCAAGGCGATTGACGGCGAATCAGCCACTCCTACGGGGGTTGCCATCCTGGCTGAGCTGGCTACCTACTCACCCACTACCCCAAGTTTTATCCCAGAAAAGACCGGTTACGGATTTGGCGGAAAGGATTTCGGGGTTTTAAATGCCCTGCGGATAATCCAGGGACGAAAATCCGAATCCAACACCATTATGGTTGTGGAAACCAATGTTGATGATATGACCGGCGAAATGGCTGGCTATGTATTGGAAGTTTTGTTGCAAAACGGCGCTCTGGATGCCTTCTACACCCCGGTATATATGAAGAAAAACCGCCCGGGCATCCACCTGACCGTTTTATGCAGCGAAGCCCGACTGCCACTGATTGAAGAAATAATTTTAAAAGAAACCTCCACCATTGGCATCCGAAAATATCCGGTGGAGCGAACCTGCATGCACCGGCATTTTAAAAAAATAGCGACTCCGCTTGGTGAGGTCACCATCAAAATATCCCAGCAGGGTGATATTACCCGAGCCACTCCCGAATATGAAGATGTTAAAAAAATCGCTCAGGAATCAGGTAAATCACTTTGGGAAGTACTGGAAATGGTCGAAAAATTAAAATAGCGTTTCAAATCACCAAATAAAAAAGACTCAGATAATTAAATTTCTGAGTCTTTTTCCTTGATCGTTATTATTCAACCTGTTGTAACCTATAAATTTATATACTGTGTTTAAATAACGAAATGCGCATTTTAATTTCCGGCTTTTTTATTCATTGTTTTCCCATTTTTAAAACAAAAATCGCATAATTCATTCCCTGATGCCAGTGTCCATTTTCGACGAAACTGGATTCTCGGTGCT
>PGZR01000225.1 GCA_002841405.1 Firmicutes bacterium HGW-Firmicutes-4
GCGATGAGAATGATCGCTGGAACCGCCCGTAGCATGGGTATCACAATCGAAGAATAATTTTAGAAGGTAGAAACACCTTAAGTGGGAGGGAAACCGCTAATACCACAAGGAGGCAAAGATGAAAAAAGGAAAAAAATATCAGGATTTGGTAAAAAGCTTTGATAAGCAAGAGTTATTTGAACTGGATGCAGCCATTGCACAGGTTAAGAAACTTGCCACAGCAAAGTTTGATGAAACCATTGAGTTGCATGTAAAATTGGGTGTTGACTCACGTCATGCAGATCAACAGGTTCGTGGAGCAATCGTTCTGCCACATGGTACAGGTAAAACAGTTAAAGTTCTGGTTATCGCCAAAGGTGATAAACTGAAAGAAGCTGAAGAAGCCGGTGCTGATTTCTTTGGTGAAGACGATATTATCGATAAAATTCAAAAAGAAAACTGGTTTGATTTTGATGTAATGATTGCTACTCCAGATATGATGGGTAAAGTTGGTCGTTTAGGTCGAGTATTAGGACCTAAAGGTTTAATGCCTAACCCAAAATCAGGAACTGTAACCATGGATGTTGCAAAAGCTGTTGCCGATACTAAAGCCGGTAAGGTTGAGTATCGTTTAGACAAAACCAATATTATTCATGTCATCATTGGTAAAGCATCTTTTACCGAAGAAGCTTTAAAAGAAAACATGATGGTATTATTGGATACGGTAAAAAAAGCAAAACCAGCTGCTTCCAAGGGTCAATACTTTAGAAGTGTTACTCTGGCAAGTACCATGAGTCCTGGAGTTAAAGTCAACACAGGAAAAATCTAGGAGTCTATTGCTTCATTGAAGATAAACTTCGAAACGACTTGACATAGAAAATGACAAATGATACAATACCATCGTTGTCAAAGAAAATCATTCATCCATAGACAGTAGGTCTGTAAATCCTACCGAGGTTGAAGAGAAAAAAGCTTATGAATAATAAAGCTCTCTTCACGCTGTGGAGTGAGCTTTTTTGATACGATTTTATAAAGGAGGTGCAGATAATACATGCCAAAGATTGAAGTAAAACAAGTAATTGTACAAGAAATTGCCGAAAAACTTCGTAACGCCCAAACAGCGGTTCTCGTTGACTATCGTGGTTTGAATGTAGAAGAAGTGACTGAGTTACGTTCTCAGGCTCGTGCAGCAGGTATCGACTACAAGGTATATAAAAACTCAATGATGCGGTTCGCTGCTAAAGAAACCGGTTTTGAAGGTTTACTTGACGTTTTGGTTGGACCT
>PGZR01000107.1 GCA_002841405.1 Firmicutes bacterium HGW-Firmicutes-4
TGGTCACCGACAAAGATCCGTTCAGCAGGAATCAGGTCCTTTAAAAAATCAATATCCTTTGCTTCCACTTTTTTATAATTCATCTTAGCCAACCATCCTTTCTGGTGTTTCAATGGCTTCAGGCATCGCCAGGGTTTTCCCGACGGCAGCGCTTTCCGGATCAGCAATCATTTTTAACAGTTCGGGGATGATTTCGTATAAATCACCGACCATGCCGCAATGGGCAATATTAAAGATTGGTGCTTTGGGGTCATTATTGACCGCGATAATATATTCGGAATTCTGCATCCCAGCGGCAAACTGGACCGCACCGGAAATACCCAGGGCAATGATCAGTTTCGGTTTAACGGTTCGGCCGCTGAGGCCAATCTGCAGGCGGGCATCAAACCAGCCGGCTTCGATGCCGGGTCGGGTACAGGCCACGGTAGCGCCGATTTTTTCAGCAAACTCATGGATCATCTCCAGATCTTTTTCGCATTTTACGCCCCGACCAACCGCGATAATGGTTTCGGCTTCCGAAAGATCAAGGCCTTTTTCTTTTTTAATGACTTCCAGCACTTCAATGGCTGAAATCAGTTTTTCTTTGCCAATTTCCATAATTTCCACACTACCCCAAGGTTCTTTAACCAGTTCCGGAGCGGAGAATACTTTATAACGGACGGTACAGAACTGTGGTCTGGTGTTTTCAGTTACAATCTGGGCCATAATATTCCCGCCAAAGGCCGGCCTGATCTGAACCAGATCGGTATTGTCTTTCATTTCCAGAATGGTGCAATCGGCAGTGAGACCGGTGCGGTAGCGGGCAGCCACGCGTGGCGCCAGAGAACGGCCGACGTTGGTGGCACCAACCAGAATCGAAGACGGCTTCACTTTTTCGATAAAGTCTTCCAGCACATTAGCATAGGGTTCAATCACAAAATGTTTCAGTTCCGGCTGATCGTAGACAAATACCTTGTCGACCCCGTAGCTAAGCAATTCGCTGGCTGCGGCGGTGATATTGGTCCCCATAAACAAGGCGTAAACCGGATGATCGATGACGGCGGCCAGTTCCCGGGCCTTGCCAATTAGCTCAAAGGTAACCGGATGAATCTTGCCTTCAATGTGATCGACATAGACGGTAATGCCTTTGTACAGGCTTTTGTCGATGGCGATCTTTTCATCTTCTTCCAGTACCAGCACGCCGGCTGGTCCGTTTTTCAAACACATCTTGCACATTTTACAGGCGGCGGTGACTTCCAGTCGAGCGTTTACATAAGAAAAGGCATCGAAGGGACAAATTTCTGCCAGTGCCTCAAAGGTTTTTTGATCGATGTTTTCTTTGATTATTTTAATTCCTGCCATGATTTTATTCCTTTCTAGCCTAACTATTTTTACTCAGATATTTTTTTTCGGTTAAAATGCCATGAAGCGCTGTTGCCAGCTCCGTCCCATCGCCCTCAAAGCTGGTTTTTTCGACGTTGCTTTCCGGCGGGAAGATTCGTTCCACCTGGGTTGGTGAGCCGCTGAGGCCATATTTTTTGGCATCGGTGTCGTACATATCTTTCAGGGTCAAAACTTTAATTTCGGGATTTTCGGAAATTTCCAGTTTTCGTTTATAGGAAGGTAAGCGCGGGGTGTAAATGTCCTTGTCAACCGTGATCAGACAAGGGTATGGCACCCGTTGGATTTCCAGGGATTCTTCCATGTTCATTTGTAGGGTCAGGCCCTTTTCATCAGCCACCAGAATTTTGATGACGTTGGTAACGTGGGGAATTCCCAAAAATTCGGCCATTTCCGGACCAACTTGGGCGGTATCGCCATCGGTAGTCTGCTTGCCGCAGATGATCAGATCAAAATCGCCCAGTCTTTTAGCCCCCTGGGCCAGCGTATAACTGGTGGCGACCACATCGGCCCCGCCAAATTTTCGGTCTGACAATAAGCAGCCCTCGTCGGCGCCCATATAGAAAGATTCAAAAAGCACTTCTTTACTTTGCATCGGACCCATTGATAAGGTAGTAATGGTACCGCCCAATTGTTCTTTTAAGCGAAATGCCGTTTCCAGACCAAATAAATCATAGGGATTCAATTTTGATTCAACCCCATCACGAATCAGGACACCTGTTTCCGGATCTACTTCCACGTTGGACGTTCCCGGAACCTGTTTGATACATACCAGTATTTTCATACTCACCCTCCATAAAATAAATTAAATTGACAATTGCGAGCTACCGTGAGCTTTGTGCCCCATTTCGCAAACGCCTGATTATGCAAATCATTGTTTAAGTTATGTACCTGAGCGAAATTTCTTTTGCTGTCTATTTCATCAACAGACAGCAAGGACATGATCGGTGATCATCAATTCCGCTGTCGACTGAGCTGGTCAGTCGACGATAACTGTTAAACCCTCTTAAACCCATTCATAAACCACTTGACAAATTTCTGATAAAATTCTACTATTGGTCTGGTGGTCAGACCACTAACCTGTTGCCATTATATGTGTTTCGTAAATGTTTGTCAAGTAATAAAATAACGTTTTCATAAATTTTTTATTTTCTGATCAGGTTGTCAAAAAAGATAACCTCGTACCGACAATTGTTACATCATGTTGTACGCATCGGAGCGAATACAGCATAGCCTGTCCGATTCCGCGGCGAACAACAGATTAACAATTGGTCGATACGGTAGTTTATCGACAACCTCTTCAAAAATTATTTGTTTTCCCACTTTTTATCTTTTTGAATTTTAAAAGCGGCTGTGGTACAATGGTTCATTATGATCCTTACTAAAAAATGAAAAAATCGAATGAAATGAAGTGAAGTTTTAGATGTTTAAAGAAATTGCACACACGAAAATATACTTACAGATCCTCGAGCAAATTAAAGAAAATATTATCCAGGGAAATTTAAAAAGCGGCGACCGGCTGCCCTCGGAACGGCAATGGGCAGAACAACTGGGGGTTTCCCGGGCGTCGATCCGGGAGGCCATCCGGGCCCTGGAGATGATTGGTCTGGTGGTCTGTCAGCAGGGGGAAGGCAATTTTATTGCCGAAAATTTTGAAGATACCCTGACCCAGCCGCTGACGATTATGTTCTGGCTCAGCAAGGGCGAATTAAGAGAGGTACAGGAACTACGGCGGGCGCTGGAAACTGAAGCCGCTAAACTGGCGGCCAAAAAAATGACGCCGGAGCGGTTTGCCAGTCTCGAAAAAATCTGTGATGCCATTGAAACTGAAACCGACGAGTCAATCCGGGCCGAACTGGACAAACGCTTCCACTATGAAATTGCCATGGCCTCGGAAAACAAGATGATTCATAACGTCCTGCTGTCCTCGGCCACCCTGATCGAAGCGCTGATCAAGGATATCCGGATTGCCATTCTCGACGATACCGAACGGGGACCGATCATCGATCAACAACATCGCAAAATCTTGAACGCTCTCGGCAACAAAGAACAGCTCAACGCCGCCTTTGCGATGTCCCAGCATATGGATCTGATTGATGGCTTTGTGGCCGGACTGGAAATTGACAAGCAGTAATTTCCGAAAAAAAGCAGGATGATTTTTTGTCATCCTGCTTTTTTATTAACGCAAATTTCATAATCTCAGATATCATTAAATTTTTACAGGCGATCCGGTCAATCAATATAGGCCTTTAAAAAATAGCCGCACCTTTCAGTCCGCTTCAATCTAAATAAGATCGTATCTCATCACCGCATAGTCGATGCAAATGAATAAAAACATCAACGATAAAACAACTAAAATAGAAAATTTTTATATTATCTTGAATATATTGAATTGTAAGCGTATACTTTTATCTAATACGAATAAGAAAGCGAGCAAATAAAATGAAAAACAGTATTCGCAAATGTTTAGTTTTGATGTTGACCTTGTTGCTGAGTGTCGGGATGGTTCCAACAACTGTGTGGGCTGAAACAACCCCCAATGTTCGCTATCGTACCCACGTTGAAAATGAAGGCTGGCAGGAATTTGTATCCGATGGCGTTCTCAGCGGGACAATCGGAGAAGGTCTACGGTTAGAAGGCATTAAAATCGAACTTGAAAATCAGGACACGAATCTTGACGTATCTTATCAAACGCATATCCAAAATTACGGTTGGGAAGATCAAGGCGATAATACCAACTGGAAAAAGAACGGCGAAACAAGCGGAACCACTGGCGAAAGCTTACGGTTAGAAGCCATTCAAATTAAACTAACTGGCGATACTGCTGATCAATTTGATATCTGGTATCAGGTTCATGCTCAGAATATGGGTTGGCTTAACTGGGCTAAAAACGGCGAAAGTGCCGGTACCGAAGGATTTGGCTATCGCCTCGAAGGCATCAAAATTCAGATCCTGCCGGCCGGTTCAAGTGCCCCCAGTAGCACAGTGGATCAAGACGAACCGTTTTATAAAAAATTGATCCAAAACCCGCATGAGGCGATTACCTATCTAAAACAATTGCTGGGTCAATTGGGGATGCGTGTAGATGAAGATTATAAATATACAGGCTATTGTAACAAAGGATTTAAATTAACTGCAGTTAATAGTCCTATTCAGGCACAACCTTACATTGTCTCTCCTAAAGGAAGTCTATTTAATGATTTTAAACAAATCTACTTATATCAAGCCGCAGGTGATGAAACAATCTGCTATCTGGCCACTGAAGATGAAGCTAGGCAGTATCTTGATGACTATCTAATCGCATCCGAAACCTATGTTCCCGAAATGATCGAATTTCAAGGAACCTTTGAGCAAGGCGGCTATAGGTTTTATGGCTATGATGAAATTGACGGTAAAAAGACTACCATCTTCGAGTATACCGTTTACCCCGGTGGCAATATTTACGACAATATTTTAAACCAATACATCTACGAATATTCGGTCGTTTAAACCGTGATCGATCCGGCGGCAATCGTTAATCCGGTGCTTCTAATAGTCGGAGTACCTCAGCTCCTGGGAGATTCACCCACATTAACGAAATCGGGTAGGAGGCTGACCATTAATTGATCAGCCGACCTCCCACACCACCGTGCGTACCGTTCGGTATACGGCGGTTCCTGAGTTTACACGGTTACTTGTAGATAATAATCATAAAAATTGAGATATCCTGCCCGCTTAAGGCGGTCATTAGATAGGGTTCTCAGTAAGATTGGGCTATTGGCGGTTCGCCAATAGCCTTTTCTTGTGTTTGCCCACATCCAGGCCCGTTCTTCATCCAGTCCCAATTTCTTGAGATTGATAAAGCGGGTTTTCACTTTCTTCCAGCGTTTCCAGGTAAGCATCCGTATCCGGCTTCTCATCCATTCATCCAGCGGTTTCAATTATCTATGGTGACGGACACACGTCTGCATATTCTTTCTGTTCCGCAGATACCTTTTGCAGATCGCCTTCATTATAAAGTTTTCTGTGTTTAATATCACTGTCAGTAATCTTCATTGATCTTCACCTCCTCTGGTTCAGCCCTTCCTTCGACATCTAGATTGTCTCCGTACTATGGCCTCGGCTGACTTCTCACGATAAATCTTATTTCAACCGTGTTTCATACTCTGTTTCCACACGTCTGTGAGATCTCCCCGGGTAAGTCGGGACTTTCACCCGTTAGATTGCGCCCATGCCGGGCGCACGTAAAATAAAAAACAGGATAGGTTTAACCATCCTGTTTTTTAGTACGATTTTTTAATTAAACTAAGGCTTCAAATTTTTGCAGGTATTCTTTCAGAACCGTCTCAATGACTGCGCAACCGCCCACTGTATCGGATTCGATATTAAGTGGCATAATCGGATCATGGAGGGACATTCGCAGCAGACACCAGCCGTTGCCGGCAGTGCTGTCACAGCTCACCCGAACGCCTTCAAAGTTAGGACTGACCACCGTCCAGCCGGGTTGGCTGGCGGCGAATTGGGCAAATTCAGCCAGCACCTTTTCACCATAAGACTTAAAGTCCGCAGCGGCGATCTTCAGGCGGATTTCTTTGGCCTCGGCCGGTTCTTTAAGTCCCGCCAGAAAGGAACTGATCGGCTTGCCGGCCTGATGCAGTTCGGCAAACTTAATCAGTGCCATGGTGACCAGGTAGGCCCCGTCATCGAGAAAATAGTTTTCTTTGATGGCCCCGTGGCCACTGGTTTCCATGGCCAGATGGGTTTCGATACCCTCACTGTTTAAACGGATGGCCTCGTTAATGACATTTTTATAGCCCCGTTTAAAGCGATGATGCTGCCCGCCCCGGCTTTCAATATACTCGGTTAACCCGGTGGACGTAATCGAATCGGTAACGATTGTTGAGCCGGGATAATCGGTCAACAGCATGCTGGCAATAAAGGCGATAAAGCCATTGCGGTTGATCGCCTGCCCCTGTTCGTCGATAATCGCGGCCCGATCTACGTCGGTATCAAAGATGATCCCCAGATCGGCCTGGTTATCCAACACCGCTTTGGTGATATGGGCGATGGCAACGGCATCCTCCGGGTTGGGTACGTGGTTGGGAAAATGGCCGTCGGGGTCCAGATACTGGCTGCCATTGGTGTCAGCACCTAACGGCTTTAACACCTGGTCAACAAAAAATCCACCAGCCCCATTACCGGCATCAACCACAATTCTAGCCCCGGCCAGCGGCTGCTCAGTGCCGGTTTTGGCCCGGATAATCTTTAAAATATTCTCGGAATAGCTGGGCAGAAAATCATAGTCCAGCGCCTGTCCGCCCGGGGTAAAGCCGGTTTCAATGGTCTCGGCCAGTTCCAGAATAGCGCTGATATCCTCTTTATTAAGGCCGCCGTCACGGGTAAAAAACTTCAGCCCATTGCGGTTAAAAGGCAGATGACTGGCAGTTACCATCACCGCCCCATCGGCCTGCAATTCGGGATCGATGGTGGTCATAAACATCGCCGGGGTGGTGGCAATACCGCATTGATAGATCTGGTTACCCTTACTGATCAGCCCCAGCGCCACTGCCTGAGCCAGATGAGGTCCGGACAGCCGACTATCCCGGCCGATGGCAAAGGTTAAGGGGGTTTTCCCCAGCTTTTGCTCCAGCCAGGTGGCAAAGGCAAAGGCAATTTTCATGGCCATGTCCTGGGTAAAATTGACTTCCTCCCCGGGAATCCCGGCCAGGGCCACGCCCCGGACATCGGAGCCATTTTGTAATTTTTTAATATCTTTAATTTCCATTGATTGTTATTCTCCTGGTCATGAATTGGCTGTGCAAATCGAACATTTTAGCCAACCAGAGAGGCGCACATGACGGCTTTGATCGTATGCATCCGATTCTCGGCCTCGTCAAAGACCTTGGAATGTTTGCTGCGAAAAACCTCATCGGTGACTTCCATTTCGGTTAGCCCGAATTTCTCTTTGACTTCCCGGGCGACGACTGTTTCCTGGTCATGGAAGGCTGGTAAACAATGCAGGAAGATCACCTCATCATTGCCGGTAGCTCGTATCATCTCCATATTAACCTGGTATGGCGATAACAGTTTGATCCGCTCGGCCATCTGATCTTCTTCACCCATCGAAACCCAAACGTCAGTGTAAATGACGTCGGCATCCTTAACGCCGGCTTTGATATCGGCAGTCAGGGTAATGGTTCCCTCGGTTGTTTCACAGAGGGTTTTCATTTCGGCCACCAGGGATTCTTCCGGGAACAGCGATTCCGGAGCCACGGCCACAAAATGCATCCCCAGTTTGGCACAACCGATCATCAGGGCATTGCCCATATTGTTGCGGGCATCGCCGACATAAACCAGGCGTTTGCCTTTAACCGCGCCGAAGTTTTCCTGAATGGTCAGCATATCGGCCAAAATTTGGGTCGGGTGATCTAAATCGGTTAAGCCATTCCAGACTGGTACCCCGGAATGTTCGGCCAGCATTTCCACGGTCTGTTGTTCGAAGCCACGGAACTCAATGCCGTCATAAAAACGGCCCAGAACGATGGCGGTATCCTCAATCGATTCCTTCTTGCCCATTTGACTGTTGGTTAAAAAGGTAACGTTGGCGCCTTCGTCAAAGGCGGCCACTTCAAAGGCGCAACGGGTTCGGGTTGATGTTTTTTCAAAAATCAGCACAATATTTTTGCCTTTGAGCAGATCGCCAACCACCCCTGATTTTTTCTTAGCTTTCAGTTCGGCGGCGTAGTCGATCAGATACTGTATTTCCTCGGGGGTAAAATCCTTTAATGTCAATAAATGACGTCCTTTTAAATTCACAATGCTTCCTCCGTTTATCTCTTGTTAAGTTTATTTTAACTGATTGTTTATACCTTTAGCAAGGTAACATTCGCTTGTAATTAAGATTGCTAAGTAATTACCAAAGTGCCGTAAGCGGCGAAATCAAAACCCGTCCCGATAGAGGGGCATGGTCATGCAGCGGGGACCGCCCCGGCCACGGACCAGTTCGGATGCTTCGATGCCGATGACTTCGATGCCGTTTTGACTGAGCACCTCATTGGACTTCTCATTACGGGCATACGCGACGATGACGCCCGGGGCAATTGCCAGGGTGTTGGTGCTGTCGTTCCATTGTTCCCGGGCGGCGGCAACCGGGTTGCCACCACCACTTTCAATCAGGCTAATGGCCGGCAAACCGAGCACTGATTTCAGGGCTTCTTTGAGGCTGTCTTTGCGCTCATAATGCAGATAGTCTTTTTTGCCAGGCGTCATAATGACCGTTTCCACCTGTTCCAGAATCCCCGGATAGACAATGAATTTATCCACGTCCACCATCGTAAAAACGGTGTCCAGATGCATAAAGGCACGATTGCTGGGGATTTTTACAGCCAACACCTTTTCGATGCCGAGATCGGCATTAAAGAGGTTTTTAGCCAGTTCCTCTACCCCCTGAACCTCGGTCCGTTCGCTACAACCAACTGCCACCACCGTCGGGCTTAAAATCAGGATATCGCCGCCTTCAACTGAAAAGAAGTTGGTATCCTGGTAAAAGGTTTTATTGCCACAGCTGGCAAACAGC
>PGZR01000108.1:0-8896 GCA_002841405.1 Firmicutes bacterium HGW-Firmicutes-4
TAAACAATCACAAAATAAGAAAATTAAGGAAGTAAGAATGAACGAAACAAGCAACCAGATTAAAGTTGGCGAGCAGTATACCATGGAATTAATGGACATCACCCATAGTGGGGAAGGGGTCGGACGACTGGATAACATGATCGTCTTTGTTGAAGGCGGCCTTCCCGGGGATGTGGTCGAAGTTGAAATCAAGAATGTTAAAAAAACCTATGCCCAGGGGAAACTGCTGGCGATTACCACCGCCTCACCGGAACGGGTCACCCCGGCCTGTCCGTATTTTGAGCAATGTGGCGGCTGTCAGATCCTGCATATGAGTTATCAGGGGCAGTTGCGGGCGAAAGCCAAGATGGTGGGGGATGCCCTCCAGCGGATCGGCGGCCTGAAAGAAATTGAAGTGGCGCCAATCATCGGAATGGAAGATCCCCAGCGTTATCGTAATAAGGCCCAGTTTAAACTGGATCACAAAGGGATGGGTTTCTATGCCAAAAAATCTCATAATCTGGTCCATATTGAAGATTGCCTGAACCAGCCGGAATCGGCCGCCGATGCGATCAAAACCATCAATGCCCTGATTCAGGAGCTGAACCTGAGCATTTATGATGAACGGACCCATAAGGGCTATGTCCGGGGGGTGCTCCAACGGACCAACCTCCAGGGCGAAAACATGATCACCCTGATCATTAACGGCAAGGATTTAAGCCAGCGCCAGGCGATTGTCGAAGGCATTCTGGCTGGGATCCCCAATGTTAAAAGTATTTATGTTAATATCAACCGCGAAAAAGGCAATGTCATTCTGGGCCGGAAAAGTCTTTGTGTCCATGGCGCCGCCCGCTTAGTTGAACAGATTGGGGATCTCAGTTTTTCAATCTCACCGAATTCCTTTTTCCAGGTTAATTCCAAACAGACCGTTAAGCTTTATGATACTATCAAAGCTTTTGCCAACCTGACCGGCAGCGAAACCGTTTTTGATCTGTATTGCGGCACTGGCACCATTGGTCTTTATCTGGCGGCTCAGGCCAAGCAGATCATTGGGATTGAAAGCGTCGGTGATGCCATTCTTGATGCCCGGGAAAACGCCGGACTCAACCAGATTGAAAATGCCAGCTTTCATTTAGGCCGAGCCGAAGATGAAATGCTCAAGATCATCAAAGAAGAAGGCCTCAAACCAGACCTGATCATACTTGATCCGCCCCGAAAAGGCTGTGAAGAAACGCTGCTGGCAGCGATCACGGAACTGGAAACCCCACGAGTCATTTATGTCTCCTGTAATCCGTCAACTTTGGCCCGGGATCTTAAGTATCTGACTGAAGCCGGTTATGCCATCAAAGCCGTTCAGCCGGTGGATTTATTCCCGGGGACTGGTCACGTTGAGACGGTCGTATTGATGTCAAAAGAAAAATAAGCGATGTGTGGAAAGCCCGGTATAACTGGGCTTTTTCTTTTTTTGTGATATAATTTTATTATCTGAAACATGTTAAATTTTACTTCGTGGGAATCGATCTAAAGGGCTGATTATGGCCCGTACAGTGCGATTTAGATGTCAGTGCTTGATGAGAAGTCGATATCGATGTTTTTTTAATTTTGTTGGGGTTGGGTGGTCAGGTTGGATGTTAGTATGATAATAGGCTGCGATTATGTAGATAAATTCGAATTTAAGAACAAGGCAGAAACAAATATGATGAGGGGTGAAATGCAAATGGGAAGAGGAAAGAGATTTTTAGAATCATCAGCAACTCCAGAAGAAGACTCCTACGGATATAGAGTTGAATGGGATGATCAAACAACATCAGTAAGAGAAATGATCAAAAACGGTGGAAAAATTGAGCATTACGGTTCTGGTTCAAGAGATGTTTCAGGATTTGATAATGCGTGGGACGTGTTTAACGATTACAGAGATAGTTCGGATTTCATAGGTGTACGACTAATAAAAATTGATTTGAATGGAAATGAAAGTATATATGCATCTAAATAAATTTATCGAATAGAACAAATGAACCCAGGAAGAATAAAAGTTTTTTGTGCTCTACAAATATGAATTTTTCTGTGAACAAAAATATAACAAACAAGGTACTCTACGTTGTGACTTCGTAGAGTGCCTTGTTCGCGTTCGTTTTCATGCTCATTCTTTCACATCCACCGTCACACCGGATTTGAATTCGACCGTAAATTTATCCTCGTAGACCGTGACTTTTTCAATCAGTCCCCGCACAAGCGCCTCGTCATATTCGGTCAGGGCGGTTGACTGATCCATCAAAAAAGTACTCATATCGGAAATTCGTTTCTTTAATGTCATCCCGTCCGGCGCTTTCCAGCTGAAGCTTTTGTTTTTTATTATGCAAACGGTGAATTTCAGCACCAACATTTACATAGTCGGCCTTAGAGTTGGCAAGTTTCAAAAGCTCCTGTAGAAGTTCTTGAAGTCGCGATTCAATATCAATCAGGGGTTGATTGTTTTCACGACTGAGGACGGTTTCGATATTATTCTGCAGGGTGGCAAGAAAGGATTTTTTTTGGCCAAGCGTCTGATTGATAGCACTGACCAGCATCTGTTCGATTTGGCTTTACGGAACCGTTCTAGCATCGCAGAATAGCCGGTGTTTTCCAAGAGACTGACGCAGCGCCAAACGACGGACTTTTTGCCGCGGTTGTTCCAGTGGACGCTGCGAAAAACTTCACCGCAATTGCCGCAAATGATCATGTTTGAAAAACAGTGTGTGCAGCTAAAGGTTCGTTTTTTCCCATTCGGACTGGTGTGGACGGTGCGGCGTTGGATCAGTTCCTCCTGCACCTGCATGTAAATTCCCCGCGGAATGATGGCCTCATGGTTATTTTCGACGTAATACTAGGGAACGATGCCATGATTCTTAACTCGCGTCTTTGTGAGAAAGTCTGTGGTGTAAGTTTTTTGTAAGAGGGCATCGCCGATGTATTTTTCATTTCGTAAAATCTGGTTGATGTTGCTGGTGTACCACTTTGTTCTGCCCGCACCATTTTTAATGCCGTCAGCCTCCAAACCACGGGCAATTTTTAACAAACTGGCACCTTCGAGATATTCCCGGTAGATACGTTTTACAACCTCAGCTTCTTCAGGAACAATAACCAGCTTTTTATTCTCGTCTTTGGTATAACCGAGGAACCATTTGCAGTTGACCTGGATTTCCCCTTGCTGATAGCGGTATTGTAGGCCCATCTTCACGTTTTGGCTTAAGGATTGGCTTTCCTGCTGGGCAAGTGAAGCCATGATTGTGAGCATGACTTCAACTTTGGAATCCATGGAGTTGAAGTTCTCTTTCTCAAAAAATACCGGGATGTTCTTTTCCTTCAGTTGACGGATATATTTCAGGCAATCCAGCGTGTTTCGGGCAAACCGACTGATGGACTTGGTGATAACCATATCAATATAACCAGCCATACATGCATCAATCAAACGGTTGAATTCTTCTCGCTTTTTGGTGTTGGTGCCAGATATACCGTCGTCCGCATAAATACCAGCCGGTCTCCAGTCCGGATGGTTATTAATGTAGGACGTGTAGTGTTCGATTTGCGCTTCATAGCTGGTGGCCTGCTCATCACTGTCAGTGGAAACCCGGCAATAGGCTGCTACCCGTAACTTCGCATTTTCCTCATCTTTATTTTTGGCTCTGGTTTGCTTTCTAGCTGGAAGCACGGTGACGCTTTTGCTTACATTCACTATTTACATCTCGCTTTCTATTAGACTATAGGCATATTCTGCCTGCTCAAATGGATCATCAAATTGTTTTGCTCCTTCGCTGATACGAAAAGTTGTGGGATAAACGATTTTGTTCTCTATTTTAGGTTCAAAGACACGACCAAGTTTTTCTGCCGTCGGATGCATTCTACTACGACGGCTTCAAATGTGACCGGATCGATAATTGCTGGATAATAATCATTACCGAGGTAGCGGGTGCTTTGTAACATTTTTCTAATCACTGAGTGGGAAGTTCGAATTCCAGCTTTCTGTGCAGCCGCCGTCAACGAGTCCCCGGCTAAATAGGCGAGAAAGAGTTCCTTAATCTGAGTAGCAGCAAACTCATCAATCACGGCCTTACCATTTTCAATCCGGTAGCCATATGGCGTGTGGCTCATTCATTTCACCAGCCTTTCTTTTAACGTAATGCCACATTTCATTTCAAATCCAATTTCTGCCCGGGAGTAGACGAAAACCCGGTTGACAAATTGATCAAACACAGCTCCATCAAAGCGCTTCAGCATGGTAGCTTTGGTAACATAATGCAAGTGGGAACAAACTCGCTCAAATGCTGATTTCCATTTTGCAAAAGGCGGTTGATGGCGTCCTTTTGACGCAGTAGTCGTTCGGCTTCCTGAAGCAAATTATTATTACTCTTATAAGTCAGCGCCTCCTATCCGAGAGCGAACAACCCTCTTACTATCCAAAGGACAGAAGGTGGAGGATTGAGTACCGAAAGCAAAAAAATAACCGCCAAGCGAAATTAATGACTCGACGGTATTTTCTAACTTTTTTCGACATTATTTTTTTGATCAGATTGGTTGGTAGGGGAAATATCCGTTTCATTCTCCATCTGGGTACGGATATTCTGGGTTAGCTTTTCTAAGAATGGAGAGAAGTTGACATTCATATCCTTTAAAACAGGCAGACCTTTTTCATGATGCCACGATCGTATAGGTATCGAGAAGGGTATCATATTTTGTAATCCTAGTTGTAATCGTGCCACTTGAATTTCGACCGCCAATCAGGTATATATCCGTCCCAATAACCGCGGTACCCGCTTCAATAAAATGATTTGATGGCGCCGCAATCATGGTAAATGTCTGCGATACCGTATCAAAGTAATACGCTTTCGTAACAATATAGGAGTTGGAAAAACTGGTTGAATTATAGCCGCCAAATAGATAGATCCGCGTTCCAACTGTCGTATAGGCAAATGACTGCCACCTAATGATTGCCATCATTAGTAATGGCAACCGCTAGCTTAGTCATGGTTTTTTCAAGGATATCATATCTGTAGATGTCCAGGGACATGGTTGAATACTTTAGTTCGCCCAATAAATAGATAAAGTCTCCAACCAACCCAGTGGCTGCATATCTAAAGTAGTTGGATGGCATCGCCACACCCGTTTATAAGGTTACGAGGGTATCCAGGTTATAAGTCAGGATCTTCGGACTCATGGTATAGGCTTTTAAGAGATAAACCAGATTACCAACCCGCTCAGCACAACCCTAACACCACTGACAATTTCATTGGTGGCAGCATCATGGATATCATTCACCCGGGCGGTCGCATTGAGGACACTGGATATTTCACAGTCCAGCTTGATGACTGCAACCGGCGTGGTTTTGACCCACAGCTTGGTGGTATCTTCTGGTGCCACGTCTCCAAAATGAATATTAAACTCCGCACTGGCCGGGATGCCAATCAGCAGACCATCGATTAGTCCAGAATAGCTATTGGTTGGCGTACCGGATGGAATGGCGACGCCTTTTCCGACCAGTGCGGTTTTAATATAGGAAAGGTCAGTGATGGCCGTTTGAATATTTTCACTTAAGGTTTTAGTTGCCATTTAGCGCTCCTTCCAATTGATCATTAAGGGTGCTCAGCTGGGTTGTAATAGATGTGATAGCAGATCCAGCAGCAGAGCCTGCCCCAGAACCACATCCTCGACTTGGAACAGGCCCGCGCCCTGGACCGAAATGGTAATGTTGAGGCGTTTTCAATGCTTTATCATGCCGTGCCGGAAGTCCTATCCGAACTGATTCGGACGGCCCTTGTCCCACGAGATGGTAAGAAATTTATTGTGCTGATTTCTCAGCGATTGAAGCCCGCGTACTAGCCTGGAAGGGCCTGCTCCGCAAGGGGGTAACCCTGGGGGTGGTGCTGATTGCCTGCCGGCTGGATCTGCTGCTGGGGGTGCCGCTGTCTAAAATCATTAGCCAGGCACTGGAAGCCCTGCGTGAAAAAGAAGAAATAAGAGATGAAGTAAAAAAGGAGGAAGAAAGGTGTGTGCCTATGTAGAATGGATTCAAGAACATTTACAAGCCCTGGGCTATGATCCGGGCCCGCAGTATGGTTGATTTGAAAGTAGATCAGGATGGTAAGCTGCTGCTGAAAGATTTTACCAATGATGAATTTACCTGCGAATGCGGCTGCGGTCTTGGTATCTGCGACCGGCTTAAGACTTTTGCCCAAAGGCTCCGGGATCAATTTGGCTGGCCCCTGGTGATTTCCTCCGGGGTCCGGTGTCCAACGGTCAATGCGGCGGTTGGCGGTGTGCCGGATTCCTGCCACCTCATCGGTCATGCCTTTGACTGTTATTTCCCTGGTCAGATGAATGAAGCGGTGATAAATCAGATGGCCGACGATGCGATCAGCCAGGAAATCGGCGTGATCCGCTATCCCAATCAATTGTTTTGTCACTTTCAGTTTCCACCACGAAACCAGATTATTGATTAAAAATTCATGTGAAAGTGCTTTCTTTGTGCCCCGGCCGTTGGCCGGGGGATTTTTTTTATTTTTTGGTTTATATGCGGCTTTCAAATAAAAAAATAAATGATGGGGCGACGATAAGCCACGCCTCTGAGCAGTAGTGGAGGGACTTTTGCCATTTTAATTATTACAAGTGCTTTGATATCGCGATGGCCAATCATTCATGGTGTTAATGCTTTAATTCTTAGCACCGTTTACCGCCCCGATGGCCAGCTCGAAACAAAACCCAGATTAAGCGGCTCGCTCTGGTCAGCAGGCCAGGACGAAGGCGGAAAACGAAAACAATCAGTATTTCGAGTGGCGCGATAGCGAAGCCCGTACGCAGACGGTGCAGTTGTTGAGGCTACGTAAACGAAAAATTAAATCTTTCTAATGTTCATGGTAAATGTGCCGATAAACTAACTAAGCTATAGACTAAAAAACGATGAAATAGTGTCTATGAATAAAAGGAAAGGTGAAGACAATGGAGAGACGATTAAAAAGCATCGGATTACTGATTGTAATGCTGGTATTGACCAGCACTTCGGCGGTTCTGGCGGCATCGACGCCATCAGCCAGCGAGACCCAGGGGGGGGCGCCGCTGGGGGTGGCCTATCGGACCCATGTCCAGAATTTAGGCGATCAGCCGCAGCCGGACGGCAGCTGGGTTGCGGGCCCGGAGGCCATGGGTACCCGGGGCCAGGGTTTGCGGATGGAAGGTTTCTGGATTAAACTGACCGGGGCCGTGCCGGCGGATGCGGGCATTACCTATCAGGTTCACGTCCAGAACAAAGGCTGGATGACGCCGGTCAGCAATGGTGCCTTTGCCGGCACTAGCGGTCAGTCGCTGCGGATCGAAGCGATCCGGATTTCGCTTGACAATCTTGAGGATTATGATGTCTATTATCGGGGTCATGTGCAGAACCGTGGCGATCTGCCCCAGACCGATGGCACCTGGGGTTGGGTTAAAAATGGCGCCGACCTGGGGTCTACCGGATCAAGCCTGCGGCTGGAAGAACTGGAGGTCAAAATTGTCCGCCGGGATACCAGTTTAACTGCTTACAATGAACTAATTGAGACGATTGGCAAGCTCGCGGCAGCCGACTATACGCCGGAATCCTGGGCAACCCTGCAGGCGGCCATCGACACCAATCCTGTCACCGAAGCCAGTCTGCAAGCCGATGTGGATGCGGCAACCGCGGCAATTGAGGCGGCCTATGAGGCCCTGGCCTTAAAAGTGATGGCGGTGTATGACGTGCCTGGCACCTACGGTCCGGAAACCGGCAGCGAAACCATTGCCGGCAGTGTTGTGATAACAGTTTCCGGGGTTACCCTCCAGAATCTGGTGATTGAAGGAGATCTGACCATTGCTGAAAGCGTGGGCGACGGCAATGCGACTCTGAACAATCTGACGGTAGCTGGCTCCACCAATATTTATGGCGGCGGCACCGGTGCGACCACCCAGACAGCGGGAACCCTGACGGTGCAAAATGGCGGCGGCGGGATTGTCATAAACGGCGGGGAGTACAGTGAAATCCAAATTATTAAATCAGAGGGATCGATCCAGATCTATACTTTTGATACCACCATCGGCCAGTATCTGCTGATTAAAGAAATACCAGAAGATGAAGAAGTTATTCTCGAAGGACATTTTAGCAAGGTCTCGGTGTCAGCCGCAGAAAATGTCAATTTGCGGCTCAATGAAGGATCGCGGGTTGACACCCTGTACGCCGGCTATATTGAACTGGATGAATCTGTCGGCGGGGGCTATTTTGATCAGCCAGCCTCGGGCTTGACCGTTCGTGGGTCCGGCAGCATTGGAACCCTGGGCATTAATCGCGGGACCAACAATGTTACGGTTGGTGTGAATGTCGACAAAGCCTTAATTTATGGCGATAATGCCACCTTTACCGGAACCGTTAACAATGCAACCAATGACGGTAAAAATACCCGGTTTAAAACTGAACCAGGGACAGTTGAAGGGGTCCAACCGGTTATTGACCCGACGCTGGAAAGTCCTAATGGGGAGCCAGAACCACCTACAGGCGGTGGCGGGGGATCAACCACAGTAGTGGTAAGTGCTATTACCGTTACAGGTGATGCTGTGGTTGGAGCAACATTAACAGCGGCTCCAACACCAGGGGCAGCCACTGGTACGTATCAGTGGAAAAGCTCTGATACAGCAGATGGAACGTATGCAAACATTACTGGTGCTACTTCAAGCACATATGTAATTGATGGTGCATATGCAGGGAAGTTTATAAAAGTTACTTTTACAGCTTCAGGCAGCTATACTGGGACACAAACTAGTACGGCTACAGCCGAAGTTGTGACAGCAGTAACTGCGGCAACAGCAGCAGTAGCAACAGCAGAAGGCAGCAACCTTCAGGCTGATGTAGATGCAGCTCAACTGCTAGTGACAGCACTTCCTG
>PGZR01000108.1:9034-10023 GCA_002841405.1 Firmicutes bacterium HGW-Firmicutes-4
GCAGCAGTAGCAACAGCAGAAGGCAGCAACCTTCAGGCTGATGTAGATGCAGCTCAACTGCTAGTGACAGCGCTTCCTGCAGACGTGGCACCTGCTACAGCAAAGGCAGATCTTCAGGCAAGAATCGATGCTGTACAGGATATTATTGATGCAGCAGCAGATGCAACATTAAAAACAACATCAACTGTAAAAGGTGTGGCTATAGCAGATTTAGGAACACCAAACATCAATATAGCTTCTGTAGTTGCAGGATCTGTAACAATAACACAAGTCCAGGCTTACGATACAAATAATCTCGCTCCTTTTGTCACGTTGTTTGACCCAACTAATGAAGATGCAACTATAACGAAGGTTGTTCAGTACTTTGATGGAGATTTCATAGACAACTTTGAGACAACAGATCCAGCCTATGCAAATGAAGCGATACTTGATAAAGATTTCTTTATAATTAAAGTAACTTCAGCAGACAATAGTGTTCTTTACTATAAAGTTGTAGTAACAGTAACTCCTTAACTAAACAGCGAAACGTTACTCTAATAAGTAACAAGAGAGCCTCTGTACATCAAAACTACAGAGGCTCTCTAACTATGCAACTGAATGGAAGGGTGAAATTGGTCTTCTTGGCGGCGAACGTGGCATCATCGGCCCGGGCAATCAGGCTTTTTACGGTGCCGTAGCCCTGATAAACGACCACCCCCAAACTGGCGGTAATATGCACTGGTCCGGTAAATTGGTGACCGGCAATCTTGCGACAGATTTTTTCGGCAAAAAAAATGGCCCCGGTGGCATCGGTATCTGGCTGAAGAAAGAGAAATTCATCACCGCCCCAGCACCCGAGCCGATCCGTTTGACGGATGTTATCAAGCAGCAACGCAGACAGTTCGTTAAGCGTAAGCGCTTAAATACAAGGTGCCACAAAAAAAATAAAAAAGAACTGGAGCTAGCAGCAGACCAGTTCTGGATAAATCTCTTTATAGTTTGCATTCCGC
>PGZR01000109.1 GCA_002841405.1 Firmicutes bacterium HGW-Firmicutes-4
GATCCGGGTTTTGATCACGTCCAGGACAATTTCCTTTTCAAACTGGTCAAAGGTTTTGCCGATGACACCCATATCCACGGCCAGCATCGGTTTGAGTCCTCGGCGAATGGTTTTCAGGCTGCCGATAATCCCCCGCAGATCCACCGATTTGGTCGAAATTTCGGAGTTTTTGGATTTTTCCTGGAGATCCAGAAAGATCCCGGCAAACTGTGGCAGGATTTCTTCATTTGCATCCGGAAAATATTCTTTTAAAATAATCATCAAGGTGTCTTCTTCAATCTGAGGAATATCAATGGTCATAAAACGGGATACCAGAGCTTCGTTAAGCTCTTTGGTACCGGCATATTCATAGTTCATCGTGCCGATAAAGCGGGTGGCATCATGGAGTTTGATTTTTTCGTAGCCCGGCACGTCAATAACCTTTCGGTAATCAAGGGCTGAATGAAGTACCACCAGGGCATCATTTTTAGCCATATTAATTTCGTCAAAAACGCCAAAGCCGCCATTGATGGCGCACTCATACACCGATCCCCGGCGCAGCCGGACCTCGTTATCAATAAAGGTGTCGGTGCCAATCAGGCTGGAGCTGTCGGTGTTGACATGGAAGGAGGTGTTCCACTGGGGCCGGTTAAAGAGTTCGCAGATATTATCGGCCAGAACATTTTTCCCAGTCGCCTTGGGACCGGAGAGCAGAATGTTCTCGCCCTCTAAAATTGCGGTGATGCACATCGACCAGATATCCTTGCCATAAAAAATGGTTTCGGTACTGGGAACCCGATCCTGAAGACGCTCTTCCAATTTATAAAAATGTTTGAAATATTTTATATCATCGAGCAGTTTTTCGCTGATTCCCTGTTTTAATAATTCCTGTGTTAATCTCATAAGTTTTTTCCTTTCGCTAATGCCTGCACTAATCCTGCAACTGTTTATTTAGAATGATTTGAATATAACACAAAACCCAGCGGAATGGTTAGAAAAAATGCAAAACAACAAAAATTTATCCCTTTTGGAGCCTTTTAGCTTAAATCGCAAAATACCTGTAATTCAATCGCCGTAATTTTTGGCGCCGCCAAAGGAACGGCTGCCCTCACGCATAGTAATGCTATTTCTATTTGATGACAAAGGCCTTTTGGTGGTTATCCAAACCTGCATCAAATCGTTTTAATTCGTAATAACTCGTTTTAAGTAAGTCGTTACAATATCTGCAAAATGATTGATGTTGCGGGTAAAAACAAAATCCTTGCCATAGATATGCTTTTCTGCATCAAGATCACGTTCATTCCCAGTGAAAACACCCAGCACAGAAATACTCCGATGCCTGGCAATGCGCACTTCTTTTGCCGTATCAGCCAACGCAATTCCACCGCTATAGGTTAGTACCCCTCTAAAAGCAGCTGCCCCGTTTTTAGGTTGTAAGCGAACATCATTAGGCTTTCCATCACTCAATATGATTAAAATTTTATTTTCTTCGCTACGTCGATAGAGACTTTCACAGACACTCCGAATTGCCAGGCCATCGCGATTGCTGCCCTCGCAATAATACTCAAAAATATTCTCGGTTGCTTTAACGGGTTCATCGTAATCCCGATAACGCTTCATTACGGTAAAATTCAAAAAACTGTTAAAGCCCGTTACCCGACAAGGAATCCCAGCTTCGATTAAAGCCCTGGCAATAATGTAAGCCTGGATCGCGACAACGGCTTCCCGGCCTTTTTGAGACATGCTGCTATCCAGTAATAAATCAACGACAAAGCCCCCCTTATCATTGCTGTCAAAGCGTTCAAATAAGCGGGCTGCGGGTACCTTACCAACTCTCCATAGCTTGCGCGGGTTTATGGTTCCCCAATCGCTTGAAACCAGATACCGGGACCGCTCCATTACCAGAGTGCGCAACAAAGCGTCTCGTAACCGCTTTATTGTGCGGATATAAACCCGGGAGTTATCCTGATATGTCGCGATATTATTTTGTTGATCTCTCAACGCATATTTTTTTTTGGCTTCACTATCGCACTCACTTCTGAGGACCCCCTCCGTAAAATGCAGGCTACAATCTCGATGGACGCCTTTGCAAAGAGTATTTTCCAGTTTCTTTGTCTGATAGGTTTCCAGATATGACCGGCCGCAAAAATATGCAACCTGTTTTTGCAGATTCTCAAGATCAACCTGATTGACAATGACAACATCCGGTTTTTCCGATACTTGCCCGTCTTCATCTTCAAGATTACTTAGGTCTTTTATCTGAAACATTGCTTCAACCGACTGGTCGATAAATGCTTCAGTATCAATAACATCGATATCGCTGCTTGGTTCATCTAAATATTTGAGCGGTGCTACTGCTTTCAAATTCAACCATTCGATGTAAAGGGCATCAATTGCATTGATGAAAAAATCGGTCGTCTCCGCTTTTGAAATTTCCAGAATTTTATAGCTCATTTGCTGAACGCTTTTTTCTTCGTTGCTGCCCGTTTCAGCCAGGATTTTAAGCATTGCGAATTCCACTAAATCTAAAAACTGCTGCGACTTTGGTTTTTCAAGCAAGGTTGATATCTCGCCACAGGCTTCTTTTTGGATATCGATTACCCCCGGACGCTCTTTTCCAATTTGTCTGATGACCATCGGATTGATCGCCAAAAAAACTAGTTTCTGAAGTTTTTGACGGTCGAAACCCTGGTTGATACGGCTGCCGATATAACGGTTTATTTTTGTCCAATCAACAAATTTGCGTCGACCGCCGGCTGTTATCCCGTAATAGAGAGCACTATTTTTTGATAGGTTGATCTTTTCATTTTGTCCCATTTTTGTTGTATAATCACCGCAGATTGTCCACATTAAATTTGCAACCCGATTGTCAAACTCGCAATCATCATATTCCCACTGTAACGTTTTATCCATATTGAACCTCTTTTTTAAATACTGCTACCGGTATTTCCAATCCCACACTCGTTTGTCTTTTCTTCAATGGCTGCCAGAATCCGGGTGATCCCGATATTACTATTGGCAACAACCTCATCAATTTGCTCCCGGGTAATCCCGTCCAGATGGAATCCAGCCACCACCGTGCAGACACAAGAAAAGGTTTGGGAAATCTTTTTAGCCAGCGGAATCGCCAGGGCGTCGTCTTTATGAGACTGGGGGGTGTAGCTGCTTAAGCGACCATCATCGCCAATGGCGGTGCAGCCGATATGGGCATCGCCACCAGTGAGCAGAATCAGCCAGTCATTGCCGACGGGGATGATCTCATAGTGAAGCGCCGTTGGCCCGGTACCCTGGGTCAATTTGATGCGCTCACTCATGGCCGTCTTCATGACCCCAGCGGGTAAACAGATTGTGGGGGATCCTCAGCATATCAAAGACCTTGCCGACGCTTTGATTGATTATTTCATCAATGGATTGGGGTTTGTGGTAAAAGCCCGGCATCGGTGGCAGAATAATTCCACCGGCCTCGGTTACCGCGGTCATATTGCGCAGATGAATCAGGGTCAGCGGCGTTTCCCGGACCATCAAAATCAGCGGTTTGCGTTCCTTCAAGGCCACACATGCTGCAGGGGGCAATCACGGTGGCGTCGATGCCATAGGAGCCGCTGGATACGGCCGCCGCCATATCCCGGCTGTCGTAGACGCAGTCAGCCAGTGACAGCACGTAATCCTCGGTATAACTGGTTTCCAGGCCAATGGTTTTGCTACCCCATTCGCTGAGGATCAGCGAAACATGGTGTTCAGTCTCTTTTAAGGCTTCCAGCAACCGGATGCCGTAAACAACACCGGATGCCCCGGTAATTCCCACTGCAATTTTCATCAAAGGTTTCTCCGTTTTTCTGTTTTTTCAAAATCGAGGCCGGTTTCATTAATGATGACCCCGTAAACATTCGCTGCCGTTTCTTTAGAAATAATCTCGTCTTGCACATCGTCATAGACTTTTTGCGGGGACCGTTTGTGCGGGTCGCCCCAACCGCCGCCGCTGCTGGTGTTCAGATAAATCCGATCACCCTTGACGGCATGGCGGGGGGCTTCCTTGCTTTCCATGATGATTTCTTCGCCGTCGTGAACAAAGACGCTGCGGTTCAGACTGCCCGGATGACCGCCCCGGAGGCCGTAGGGGGCAAATTTAATGCCGTCGCCAAAATTGACCACATCACCCGTTTCGGCGGTGATTTCAAAGGCATACTTCATCCCGCAACCGCCCCGGTATTCACCGGCTCCGGCGGTGTCACCATCCATCTCATGATGCAGGGTAATGTGCGGGTACTGGACCTCGTTGGACTCGATATTCGGCGCTTTGACCCCGCCGAAATTGGATAGCGTTGCCATATAGGGTTTGCCGTCGTGGCCGGCCATGGCCCCGCCGCTGCCCAGCGAACAGAAGGAAAAACCGACATAGTAGCGATCATTGCGGGGATCGACCCCATAAAAGGAGGGCCCCAGATAACGATGGTAGCCGGCCGATACCCGGCCTGACTGGGCCTGGTCCAGGGCTTTGAAGATCACACCGATGATCTCACTGGCCGGTGTCAGCGTGCACAGGGTCATTGGGGCCGGGAGCCGGGGATTGACCAGCGAGCCCTCCGGCAGATTGACCTCAATGCAGCGAAAGGCACCGCTGTTCCGGGGAATGTCTTTGCCCAGAAACCACAGGACGGCAATGCCGGAAGCGCAGGTCGCCGTCACCACCGACGTGTTGATAAAGCCTTTAACCTGAGCGTCGGTGCCGGTAAAATCCACCAGCATCCGGTCACCTTTGATGGTCACGGCCACGGCAATTTTGACCGGTTCGGTCTGAAAACCGTCATCGTCAATGTAATCTACAGCGGTATAGATACCATCAGGTATTTCTGCAATCCGCTGGCGGGTCAGGGTCTCGGTTTGAATTAGTGATTCCTTCACCGCTTTCTTCACGGTAGCCATCGAATAGGTACTTAACATCTCTTTGATCCGTCTGGACGCCAGCCGATTGGAACCGATCTGAGCCAGAAAATCGCTGGTGAGCATCTCCGGATTTCGGGTATTCAGCCTTATCAGCTCCAGTATATCGGTAAGCATTTCGTTATTTTTCATCAGGCGGGTCGGTGGAATCCGCAGCCCTTCCTGAAAGATCTCTGTCGCCTTGGGGTTGTAGCTACCGGCGGTGGAACCGCCGATGTCGCCATGATGGGCCCGACTGACACAGAAAAACAGCAATTCGTCCTGATAAAACACCGGGGTGATGATGCCGATATCGGGCAGATGGTTGCCGCCATCATAGGGATCGTTGATGATAAAAACATCACCGTCGGAAATAGCCCCGCCGAATTTGCGCAGCACGGCTTTGACGCTGAAGGATCCGGCGGTGGCCAGAATCGGAATGCCGCTGAGTTGGGAGACCAGCTCCCCCGCTTCGTCGCAGATACAGCAGGCAAAATCACAGGCTTCAGCAAAAATCGGGGAATGGGCCGAGCGCTCAAGAGCGATGCCCATTTCACTGGTAATGCTGTCGAGCCGGTTCATGATGACGGTGCGGTTAATGATATCGTCAGTTCGCTGATTCATCGGTCGCCTCCTTTCTGAGCGCGAAGATGCCTTCGTCCTCCTGAATACAATAAAAACCATTAGGCACGATCAAAGTCGTATAGGCAAAATCAATTAAGGCCGGACCGGAAATGACTTCCGTTAAATCACCATCCTGATAAACGGGAACCGCAATCTCACCCTGGCAGTTAAAAACTTCACCGGCAACGGTTTTGGTTGTTATCCCGCTGATTGCTTTTGAAGTCGGGAATAAAATATTCTCCTGATCCAATTCTGAACAAGCCAGGTGCAGATCAATAATTTCCCAATCTTTATCTTCGGCATATTCATAAATCGCTTCATGGGTTTGGTAGAAGGCTTGCTCCACATCCTTGAGACTGTCGGCATTGAATTCGCCAAGCGTCCAGGGTACCGAGATCTCATGGTGCTGACTGACATAGCGCATTTCCAACATCAGATCAAAACGCTGTCGGCTTGTTTCGACCCCCAACCGCTCCAACTGAGTCATACCTTCGGCCTTCATAGCTGAAACCATGGTGTTTAATCGCTTGGCATCCCATTGTCTTTTTTCCATCAGAATACTCTGGTTAATGTCATAACGGCAGGCCGCGCCCAGCATTCCCCAGGAACAGAATACCGGCCCCTGCACTGGAATCAGGGCTTCCGGCATCTGCAGGGATTCCATAATCCTGGCCGCAAACAGACCAAAGGCGCCGCCAGCACTGATGAGACTGTAAATACGGGGGTCATTTCCCTTTTGAGTGGTCACCAGTCGCATCGCATCGGCCATCATTTCGGCAGTGATGCTGTAGATGATCCGGGCCGCATCCTGCACCGAAAGATTTAAGGGCTCGGCCACCTTTTCTTGAATCGCTTTAACCGCCTGATCCAGCGATAACGGCAGCTTACCGCCGAGAAAATTGTCGCCGTTGATCAGTCCCAACACCAGCAGCGCATCGGTAACCGTCGGTTGCTCACCGCCCTGGTTATAGCAGGCCGGCCCGGGAATCGAACCGGCCGAATCCGGGCCAATCAGCACCCGGCCACCGGCTTCCACATGGGCAATACTGCCGCCGCCGGCGCCGATGGAGCGGATATCAATCATCGGAATACTCAGCGGATAGCCATCCAGTTCGGTTTGGGGCACCAGTTGATTGACACCGCCGCTGACCACATGGAGATCAAAGCTGGTTCCGCCCATATCTGCCAGTACCGTGTGAGTTCGGCCCAGATAATTACCCAGTGATAAATTACCTACCGCGCCGCCGGCGGGACCGGATAACAGGGTTTTCACCCCAAAGTTCTCCAGGGCCTGTGAATCGCTTAGTCCACCGCTGTTTTTCATAATATGGACCGGTTTATCCCAGCCAAAAGCAGCCAGTTCTTTTTTGACATTCTTCAGATAATCGGCCAGCACCGGGGTGCAATAGGCATTGATCACGGTCGTCGTGGTGCGTTCGTATTCCCGGATTCGGGGCGAAACTTCCGACGACAACGACACAAATACCTCGGGTAGTTCTTCCCGGATAATTTCCGCCGTCCGCTTTTCATGATCGGGGTTGAGAAATGAAAACAGATAACAAACCGCAATGGCTTTTACCTCTTCTTCCCGACATTTCTGACAGGCGGCCCGAACGGCCGCTTCATTAAGGGGTTTGATTACAGCCCCCTGATAATCCATCCGCTGCTCAATCCCCAGTCGCAATCGCCGGGGCACCAGAACCATCGGATTTTCGATGGCCAGATCCCATTGATTAGCCAACTGCGCCCGGCGGATTTCCAGCGCATCGCGAAATCCTAGGGTAGTAAATAACGCCGTTTTGACACCCTTTTTCTCCAACAACGCATTCAGAGCCAGGGTCGTCCCCAACGAGATTTTTTCAGTCTGATCCAATAATTTTTCCAGATCTGTTCCCCACACCACTGCCAGTTCTTTGAGCCCTGCCAGAATCCCCTGAGCGGGATGATCATGATTGGTGGGGTTTTTCAGGGCAATCCGCTGTTCGGTCTGATCTCCGATACAGCCCACCGATGTATAATCGGTAAAGGTGCCACCGGTGTCAATCGCAATTTTTATCATCTTTGACCTTCTTCTATTTGACGTATTTAAATAATCGTTTGATATCTTTAATAACATTTTCGTCGATATCAATTTTTGGTGAGTAACCGCTAAGGGGCTTGGTGGCATCGATGCCCATTTTGGCCGTAAGACCATCGTCACCGGTGGAAGGATCGAGGGTTTCACCCATCATATTCGGGAAGATCATCACACCCTTGTCGGCCTGAAGCCGGGTAGCCATCGCCCACAGCACTTCCTGTTCATTGAACACATCGACATCCTCATCAACCACAATCACCATTTTGATATGATGATCCATGCCTAAGGCGGTTAAAATAACCTGTTGCGCCTGGCCTTCGGCGGTTTTCTTCATCGACACATAGCAGTGGAAAATGCCGCAAGAGGATAAGGGCGAATGAACGGCCTTGATGTTGGGCAGATTCTGTTTTAAAAACTTGGTAATATCGCCTTCCCGCTGGATCGAGACGATGGTAATGTGCTCGCTGCTCATCGCCGGGGTAATGTCGTGGAAAATCGGTTTTTCCCGATAGCGGATGGCATTGACCTGGAAGACATTTTCGGTGCTGCGGAAGCAGGCGTAATTGGTGTATTCCGCAAAAGGACCTTCCGGTTCCCGGACATTACAGAGGACTTCCCCTTCCAGCACAATTTCAGCATAGGCGGGTACATTAATGTCGATGGTGGCACAGGGTGATACTTCCAGGGGTTCCCCGAACAATCCGCCAATGGCACCATATTTTCCCAGATGATAGGGAACCGAGGCTTGCGAACCCAAGGCAATATTGGGATGAACCCCAATGCAGATGGCGGCTTTCATGTTTTCGCCCCGTTCTTCACTCTTTCTGAAAAATTCCCACATTCGCTGGCGGGAATGGAAGGAAATCCCCAACTTATTTTTTCCTTTTAACTGAAGTCGATGAAAACCCAGCGTTTCAACTCCGGTTTCGGGATCTTTGGCCACCGTCAGGCCTGAGGTAATATAGGGACCGGCATCAATGGGAAAATGGGTAATGATCGGCAGCTTGGTTAAATCGACGTCATCGCCAGTAATCAAATGGGCATTACAGGGCGGGTTTTCGACGATTTTGAGATCGTCAAAGCGATTTTTAATCCGTTCAGCAAACTCAAACGGCAGATCTTCGGTTTTAACACCCATGGCTCTGGCAAACCGGTCTTTGGTTCCGAGAATGTTGGTCACCACTGGAATATCACCGCCGTCTACCTGATCAAACCACATCACCGGATATTTTCGCTGTTTTTCCAGCTCCATCATCAAGGTGCTGATTTCATATTCCCGCTTAACAGGTTCCGTCACATGACAGATTTCCCCGTCCTTATCCAATTGTTCTAAAAACACCCGTAAATCCTGACTCATATTCGAATTCTCCTTAATTGTGATTGAATAAACTACTTATAAAACTACAAATTGCTTTGGCACCTGTTTTCATTAAACAGATACCAAAGCACTTGATTTTTTTATATTTTTTTGACTTATTTAAAAACTATTTTACCATACCTGATTTCATTAATGCATCATAAACTTTCTTTTGAGCCAGTGTTGCCAATGGCCAGGTTACAGCAATGGTGATCAGGCTGGATACCGCAGCAACACCAACTGGCAGACCCAGAATGAAAACCAGACCGACCCCGACAATGGCATTTCCTAAAACGCAAACGCCACCCTGAGCCAGAATGTGATGCGACCATTTGGTCATGTCACATTTTACCGCCACGAAGGATACCCAGATTGACGCAATCCCATTGGCAAAGATAAAGGTTGGCCAAAGCGGCGTATACATGATTGAAATCAAGGCTTCCACTTCGGCGGCAATCAATCCGCCGGGCTGTTTGTAAAGCAGCGTCAGAATCCCGGTAAAGAATGCCCAGACAGTTCCGTTAATCAGTAACATTCCCATTTTTCCCCAGGGCAGCATGTTATCGATCTGACCAGTAATCTGGCAGGCAATAACAAAGACGATCCCCATGACGACCGCACCAATTAAAGATTTGGTGTCGGTTTTAAAAATACTTTTTTTTCCAATTGCTTGTTCGTTTTGCATTTTATGCTCCTTTTTGTAAAGATTTATTTTTTATTTACACAGTTTTTCAACTGTTACAAAATCGTTTTTATTAAGACCCCACCAAACCCGATAATCAGGCAGACGATCGTCATACCTTCCAGGGGATGAAGATTAATTTTTTTCTGGAAATTTCGCGATGCGTGGCGGCCATAGCCTCGGAGTTCCACCGATAGCGCCGCATCATTGGATATCCGCATGGCCCGGTACATCAAGGGTAGAATTGAGGCCGGCAGATTCCGAATTTTCTCACCAACGGTATCATTGGGAACCCCGCGGGCCGACTGGCTATTGCAAATGGACTGGTATTCCCCAATCATCACCGGGAAAAACCGGGCTACCATCGGCACCAGCATCGCATAGCGATAAGGAATCCGCCAGTGAATGAGCATCTGAGCCATATCCATGGGGTCCGTATGGATGCCAAACTGATAGGCTGAAAATGAGATAATGCCGATTCTTAAAAAAGCCAGGATCGCAGTTGCAACAAAGCCGCTGTAGATCTCAAGGATCCCCCAGGAATAAAGCAGCACGCCTTCTCTTCCAAAGATCAGATTAATAACCAACACTTGAGAACCAATAATGAGCAACACGACTGACAGCATTTTAAAAGATCTTAAGCTTTTTTCTGAGAGCAGTTCACTAATGAGAATCACCCCCAGCAAAATGCCATTGAGCAGGATGCTTCTTGACACCAACGCCGTCAACACCAGAAATAGGCACCAGGTCAACTTGAGCCGCGGGTCTAGTTTATTCAGCCTAAACATTTATCATCTCCTCCTTCCATGAGTTCCAGCCGGACTAAATCGTCCAGATAATCATCCATTTTTTTTGCCTCAAATTCCAGGGCCAACTGATGGTTGTGCATCACTACAACCCGATTGGCAAAGTCTCTGGCTTCAGCTAAATCGTGCGTCACCAATAGAATGCTGACGCCCTGACGGCTGAGCCGGGCCAGTTTTTCCATCACCACTTGACTCTGGGAAGCGTTTAAACCTGAGGTTGGTTCATCGGCAATGATCAGCTCCGGATCATTGATGACTACCGAACCCAGCGCCAGCAATTGGCGCTGGCCCCGACTCAAACGCTGGGGGTGCATTTCCTCCAGCCCCTCGAGTCCGATCAGGGCAAGAATTTCCTGAATTTTTTGCTCTTGCGCTTGTTCATTTAGGTTTTTATTTTTCAGAACATAACTGATTTCATCTTTGACGGAACTGCAAAAAATCTGATCATCAGGATTCTGAAACAGAAATCCGATCTGACGCCGCAGTTCACCGACATTTTTCTTTGTCATTGGGGTTCCGAATAATTCGACGCTCCCGGTGCTTGGTTTGACCAACCCTTCGATAAGCTTAAGCATGGTCGATTTACCTGATCCATTCTGTCCGATGACCGCCGTAAAATCGCCTTTTTTCAGACTGAAATTCAGGGGCTGGCAGCCGGTTACTCCACCCTTATAGGTATGCGACGCACCCGTTAGCTTAATCACGTCGGTATTTTCATCCACTTGGATCGGTTCTGCCTGGCGGCTGTTTTTTCGGACGCCATATTTTTGCTGATATTCAGCAACCGGCAGAAAATCTTTGACCATCCCGGCTTCCATAACCAGCACCCGATGGGCATCTTTTAAGACTGCGCCGGATTTATCCATAACCACTAAGGTGGTGACTTTTTTCTCCCGGTTCAGTTGCCCCAGGTGCCGATACAACTCGGAACTGGTTTTGGGATCCAGTTCGGCAGTGGGCTGATCCAGCAGCAGGATCGGGGTTTTCATTGCCAGGATACTCCCCAGTACCACCTTCTGGGCCTGCCCGCCGGAAAGGGCATCCGTCGTTCGGTCCATGAAAGCCCGGATCCCGAGAAAGTCCATAATCTCATTAACACGGTTCGCAATTTCTTTCTGATTCAGATTCAGGTTGGACACTCCAAAAGCCAGCTCATCGCCAACCCGGCGGTTAACCATCTGATTTTGCGGTTCCTGCATCATGTATCCCAGATAGTCGGCCATTTGGCAGAGCGGAATACTGGACACATCCTGGTCGGCTACCATCACCGTCCCGTTCAGCGCACAGGGATAAAACTTTGGAGCCGCCGAGGTAATGGCATGAAGCAATAGTGATTTTCCCGAAGCCGCGCCGCCGGTAATGACAATAAATTCGCCCGCATTGATATTCAGTTTGATGTTTTTAAGCGCCGGCTCCCTTTCGTCCGGAAAGGTCAGCGCTTTGATATCCAGTTGGATGATGGGTTTCATGGGATGGCCTCGTGATTGAATTTTTCGAATGATGGCTTTAAGTATAAAGCTGTGCACTTCGGTCTTCGTCGCGGGCTAAGCCCTATGCTGAATTGAAAGAACTAAACATTTTATAAGCGAGCTTAACAATATTTAATTCTTTCAATTCAGCGCACGGCTTTATGCTTTCGCGCAAAATAAAAAAGTCTCAGCTATCCTAGAGTAATCCTAAGGATAGCCGAAACTTTACCGTCGTTTCATACTATTATAATTTAATGGCAGGTCTCCTGACTCTGGTTTATCTGTTTTTGCGCCTTCCCGATTGACATTATCATAACGAATTTGTTGACAATTGTCAACTATAATATCAAAATGCCAGTTGATTGACCATCAGAAATAAATTTTGCTTTCAATAATCAAATTTAGACTCTATAATTAATAAAAGTACTTATTGTAAATCATGCCTCAATCTTTGATCGTTTCAGTTTTAAATTTAAAAGAATAGGAAGTACCAGATGAAGAATTTAGAAAACAACAATTATTTCTCATTAAACAGCTACGATCCCCATACCCATGGCGGCCAGTATCTGGAAAATATATCCTCAGCAAGCTGGGTATCCGAGGCCTTATTTACGGCGCTTGACCTCAATCTTTTTGAAACCCTGGAGACCTATGGAATTGATGGTGCTTCGGCTGACCGGCTTTCCCAAAAGCTTGGCACAGAGGCCGCTGCGCTCTCCTCCTATCTGGCCCTGCTGGAAAGCCTGGGGCTGCTTTTTTGTTATCAGGATAGTTACAGCAATACCATCATAACCAGACGTTACTTGCTTTCATCCAGTCCTGATTATCTGGGCGAGGCCATCAAGCTCCGACAACTGCAGTCTCAAAAATGGTCTCAGCTCAAATCTTTGTTACTAAAAAGCAAACAAACCAAACGCAATCAGGAGCAGGTGTCTTTATCCTCTGAGCAAATGGATCAACTGAAAACAAAAGCAATCCATCAATTAACCCGCATGAAAGCCCTTGAATGTGTCAAATTTTTCCCTGAGTTATCCGGGGAAGTCCTGATCGGTGGTCCTGGCGCTCGAACAATGGCCGACTGTTTTCTTGATACCTTTCCAGATCTGGCCATCACGCTCCTGATCGATGATGAGCCCTACCGGATTAATCCGGCCTCTTTTAATGACCCTCAAACACAAGCAATCAATATCTGTTCCTGTGAAGAACTGGGCACCACGGCTACGAAAAACCAGCATATCTATTCTTTGATCTTATTCACTGGTCTATTTGTCAGCAAAGATCATCAATCAATTCTCAATCAGTTGCTCACCTGTCTGCCGATGCTTAAACCTCAAGGCATCCTGATGCTTCACGATGCCTTTGATGAGCATGCCACTCTGATGGGCAGACTGTCCGGTATCAACCGGATGATGCATTTTGGCGGCCAGGTCTGTTCTGGCAATGAAGTCATCCGCAGCTTGGAAGTAGCCGGTCTCACCACCACTGCTCTGATTCCCCTGGAAACGGATACCGCCCTTATTTTTGCCGGTAAATCACCTGATTTTATAGATATTTTAGCACTTACTCCCCTGCAACGGCTAAAACATCCAATCCTAAATATTGGCTTTGATGATGTCCTGGAAATCGCCACCGATTCGGTCATTGTGACGGAATTTGCCAAAAATAAATGCGCTTTTGGCTGTTCATCGGCCAATCTCAAACATTGTCAGGCCAATGAGATCCCCTTTGACGAAACCGCCCGGCTGCTCGCCAGCTACTCCCGGGCCTTTCTGATAAAAGGAACCCCGGGAACCGGAGAATTCCAACGAAAGATCCTCGAAGCTGAACGGTTGGCCTTTACCGGTGGCTTTCATAAGGCTTTTGCCTTCTGGGCCGGGCCCTGTCATATCTGCCCATCCTGTGATTTAGAGAAACCTTGTCTCAATACCAAAAACCGTCGACCTTCCATGGAAGGCTCCGGCATCGATGTCTTTGAAACCGTGCGAAATAATGGCGAAACCCTGAAAACCCTGGCTGCCAGAGATGAATTTATTAAGTATTATGGCTTATTGCTGCTTGAATAATCGTCTTTCCGATCAAAAAACCATGGATAACCCATGGTTTTTTGATTTCTTGACTATTCAATGACGATTACCCGTTTTTCAATTGGCACAAACTCTTTTTGAATCGGTTCCTCGGTTGGGGCTCCAAAAGGCATCTGCGCAATCAAGCGCCAGGCCGAATTGCAAACTGCAACATCCCATTGGACTGTTCAGCCCAGATCGGAAAACTTTCTTTGTAGGTTGTAAACCGCTCCATCAGACCTTTGGTGACGGACGTATCATCATAAAACAGCAGCGTACCGCATCCGGCTGCAAAACCTTTGATCTTCTTTTCGGCTGCTCTAAATTCTTCGGCCAGAATGATTTTTCTAAGGCTCTCCATGACGATTCCCCAGAACTCCAGATGCCGTTCTCCAAATAAAACCGCAACGCGCTGACTTTGACTGTTAAAAGCTGAGGGCACATGCTTTGTTGAATGATCAATAATTTCAAGTATTTCTTCAGCGGAAATAGGACTTTCATCACAGATTGCATAGATCGAACGACGTTCCTCTATTGCCTCTTTAAAACCTTTTGGCATACGATTTCTCCTTTATCATTCTAAATTATTTGCTGATTTAACCCCTTTAATTCTTATTATACCTTAATTATCAATAATTACCATGATAAAATCCGACTTTGCTCGTAACGTTAAAAAAACAGAGTCCTGCAGACCCTGTTTTTCATTATTTCAGATAATCATTATTGTTTCGTAATTATTTTCTTTCAATCGCTTTTATGGCCGCTGTCACGATATCTTTGGCGGTTAAACCGTATTTTTCCATCAGCGGCGCAACCTTGCCGGATTGTCCAAACAAATCCTTGACACCAACCCGTTCCAGCGGAACTGGTGCGATATCACATAATACTTCGGCCACGGCACTACCCAGACCGCCAATGATGCTATGCTCTTCAGCCGTAACGATGGCACCGGTATTAACGGCGGCATCTGCAATGGCATTCACATCAATGGGTTTAATGGAGCCCATGTTTAACACTCGGGCCGAAACACCATCGGCTTTTAAGAGTTCTGCCGCTTCCAGCGCTGGTCCCACCATCAATCCGGTGGCGATGATGGTCACGTCTTCGCCACTTTTTAATAAACCGGCTTTTCCAACTTCAAATTGATAGCTTTCATCGAATAGCACTGGCACGTCACTGCGACCTAGACGAATATAAACCGGCCCGTCAATTGCCATCGCGGCATCCATCATTTTTTCTGTTTCAATGGCATCTGCTGGTGATAAAACCGTCATATTAGGGATTACCCGCATCAGCGCAATATCTTCGATGGACTGGTGCGAACCACCATCTTCACCAACTGAAATGCCGGAATGGGTTAAGGCGATTTTTACATTTAGTTTCGGGTAGCAAATACTATTACGAATAATTTCATAAGCACGCCCGGCGCCAAAAATGGCAAAGGTGCTGGCAAAAGGAACCTTTCCTGCGGTTGCCAGACCGGCGGCCATGCCCATCAGGTTTGCTTCAGCAATTCCGACATTAAAATGCCGTTCGGGGCAGGCATTTTTAAAGATATTCGTCTTGGTTGCTCCCGAGAGATCTGCATCCAGAACCACCAGATTCTGGTTTTCTTCCCCCAGCTTCACCAAATATTCGCCGTAAGCTTGTCGTGTTGATTTTTTATCTGCCATGATTATGCCTCCAATTCTGCCAATGCTTGTTTCACTTCTTCTGCATTCGGCCCTTTTCCATGCCATCCCGCATTGTTTT
>PGZR01000110.1 GCA_002841405.1 Firmicutes bacterium HGW-Firmicutes-4
ATACCTTTTTAAGATAGGAGGAAAATACAATGCCAAAGCCATTTAAAAAGAGAAGAAAAGTTTGTGAGTTCTGCGAACGAAAAGTAGAAAATGTTGATTATAAAGATGTAATCACACTGAAGAAATTCGTTTCTGAACGTGGGAAAATTCTACCAAGACGAGCCACTGGCACCTGTGCTAAACACCAGAGAAAGGTAACTGAAGCGATTAAACGAGCGCGAAACGTTGCCCTTTTACCATATAGCTCAAATAACTAAAAATTTAAAAGCTGTTTATTTCAGGAAGGACCTGAGGTGAACAGCTTTTTCTATGTCAGAAATAATTAAGCAGTGGTGATGGTCGCATCAGCTGTCAGAAAACCCGGGCAGTGCAAACCGCAACGGGTTAATAAGCGGATCGGTTTTCCGGCGAAATTCAGGATAAAGGTAAACAAAAATAATGGGCATTTTCTTTTATTGTGATATAATGGTTCAGTAACTTTTTACGCATAAATAAACTGCGTATCGGAACATTTAAGTTGCCAATTTGGAGGATCAATGAAAACACGTGGAATAACAGAAGGTGCGATGTTTTGTGCACTGGGAGTAATTCTTACTTTAGTTAGTTATTATCTGCCTTTCTTTGTCTTGCTGGTATTTTTTATACCGGTACCGATGGTTGTGCTGGGAAAGCGTCAGGGCCTGAAAGTAAGTGTTCTTTCCAGCGTTGCGGCCACTATTCTGATCGGTCTGTTTCTGGGACCTGTCAATGCAATTTCCTTCGGGGCGCTGATGCTCTTTGTCGGATGCAGTCTGGGGTTTGCCTATAATCGCGATTTTTCGCCGGTCAAAAAAGTCGTCATCGGAATTCTTGGTTTTTCAATTCTGTTGATCGCTGTGGTGGCCAGCTATGAATTTGTGATGGGGATCGGTTTTACCAGTCTGCTGTTTCAAACCCTGGAGCAGAGCACCAGTGAGGTAATGGCGTTTTATGAAACAGCAAATCTTATGGATGCCGAACAATTGACCATTGCGAAAACAGCCATGGAAAAAAATATCGAGATGATGAAGCTGGCACTGCCCAGTGCCTTTCTGATGATGCCAGTTCTTTTTGGGCTAATAAATGTTTTGGTTTCGGACATGATTCTGAAGCGCATCGGGTATCCAGTAAAAACCTTTAAACCGCTCAGTCAATGGGAAATGCCGGCAACCCTTAAGTACTTTTTAATGGTGTTGTTACTCGGTGATTTTATGGTCAGCATGTTTCAGGTATCCAATATACCCCAGATATACATTGTGACAGTGATGAATTTTGTCAACATTATTTTCTTTGTTATGGGACTGTCACTGCTACTTAATTATATGGAGTATAAACAGCTGACCAACAAAGGTTTAAAAGTGTTAGTCGTTTTTCTGGGCTTCTTACTCAGCTCGATCGTAACTATTGCAGGTGTGGCTGATACGTACATCGGAATTCGCCGGATTTTTCGAAGGGAGTCCCAGATAAAATGAAAGAATCTAAGAAAGATGTTGTCCGATTTGCGATTGCGGCCCAGTTAATTGTTTCCATTGCGCTTGGTTTTTATAATATCTTTTTAGGAATTGCCGGGGTTGTGATCTTTGTGATCCTGATTATTTACTACACCAAAAATACCAGCATTGATGAGATTAAAATCGATAAGGCCATTGATGAAATATATAGCGATCTGGATAAAATCAATCAGGAGCGAATGTATGAAATGCCCATCGCCATGGCTATTGTTGACAATGAAGGGATGATTTACTGGTATAATCAGGCCTTCGGAAAGGCTTTCAAGAAAGAAAAAGAAGGCTTATTTAAAAAAAGTATCATTGAAGAGTTGGACTTTAATCTGGGGGAAGCGATTAAGGCTGATGAATTCACCTTTCATCACGAAGAACGGGATTATGGGGTGGTGACCAACGCTTTCTCTGATAAGGTTCACAGTTTTGAACTGCTCCATTTTTTTGATATTACCGAGCAAAGCAAGCAGCGGCAGTTATACCGAAAGAACTCGCCATTGTTTTGCTATATTGTGATCGACAATTATGATGATATCATCGAGCAGATACCCAGCCATAAGCGTTCGGCGATTCTGGGTCAGGTTGATCTGAAGCTCAATCAGTGGGCTAAACAGCTGGGCAGCGTTATTATTGAATACGAAAGCGACCGGTATCTGATGATTTTTGAACGGGGCAAAATCTGTGCTCTGCAGAAAGAAAATTTTAAAATACTGGATGAGGTTCGGGAAATTGAAAATGACGAAAAAGTTCCCATTACCCTCAGTATTGGGATTGGCATCTCGGAGAGTATTCTGGGGATTGTTGAATCCCAGGAATTATCCCATTCAGCTCTGGACATTGCTCTGGCCCGCGGAGGCGATCAGGCAGTAGTTCGTCAAGATGAAAAGATGTCCTTTTATGGCGGTAAAACTGAAGCCACCGAAAAAAGAACCAAGGTTAAGGCCCGGGTTAAAGCCTACGGTCTGAAAGAGCTGATTAAAGAGTCAGATCATGTCCTGCTGATGGGCCATCAAAACCCGGATATGGATTGCCTGGGTTCGGCGGTAGGGTTATTAGGTGCGATTAAAGCGCTTGGCAAAGAAGGCAAAATCGTGATTCGGGAGATTAACTACTCGATTAAATCGCTGTTTGACTATCTGCTTGAGAATGAAGCCTATCAGGATGCCTTTATTACCCCCAAGGAAGCCGAAACCTATGCCACTAAAAATACCTTACTGATTATTTTAGATACCCAAACCGTAAATTATCTGGAAATGCCATCTCTGGCCGACCAGATCCCTAAAATTGTCGTCATTGATCATCATCGGCGATCGGGAAAGGCCATTAAGGAAACCCTGCTGACCTATACTGAAGCTTATGCTTCTTCCACCTGTGAACTGGTTACCGAGTTGCTGCAGTATTTTGATGAGAAAAATCAGCTCAATACGATAGAAGCCAATGCCCTGATGGCGGGGATCTGCATGGATACCAAGATGTTTACCTTGAAAACCGGAGTGCGAACCTTTGAAGCAGCCTCTTATTTAAAGCGAAAGGGTGCCGACACCTTAGTTAGCAAAATTCTGCTGCAAGATGACCTCAATACCTATACTGCCAAATCTGATGCAGTCAAGAATGCCAAAATATATTTTGATAACATTGCCATCTCAACCTTTGAGAATGACACCGATTATGGGAAGGTTATTGCTGCCCAGGCAGCCGATGAACTACTGAATATTAAAGGGATTGTGGCTTCCTTTATCATTTTGAAAAATGACGAGGGTCTGGCCATTAGTGCCCGTTCGATGGGCGAAGTCAATGTGCAGGTAATCTTGGAAACACTCGGCGGAGGTGGCCATTTGGCCATTGCCGGAGCGCAATTCCCCGGTGAAAAGAATCTCGAAACCGGAAAAGAGCTGCTGCTCACCGCCATTAAAACATATAAGAAGGAGAATGGATCATGAAAGTAGTATTATTAGAAAATGTAAAGAATGTTGGAAATAAAGGTGAAATTGTAGAAGTTAAAGACGGCTACGGCCGAAATTTTCTGATTAAAACCGGCAAGGGTGTCATTGGCAACAAAGAAAATATTGCCATGGCCGAACAAACCAAGGCTGACGAAGCTAAGAAAATCGAAGCAGAGCGACAGGCCGCCGTCGAATTGGCCAAAACAATTGATGAAACGGAAATTACCATTACTGAACGGGCTGGTGAAGACGGCAAGCTGTTCGGATCGGTAACCAGCAAAGACATTACCGAAGCCCTGGAAAAACAAAAAGGTATCAAGGTCGATAAGCGCAAGGTTGAGCTGGAAATGCCACTGCGAAATGTGGGCCGGGCTGAAGTTAAGATTAAAACCTATCAGGGTGTGATTGGAAAACTGACTGTGATCATCAAAGGCGAAGCCTAGGAGACTAAGCGGTGATGAATTCCAAAGTCCCACCCCATAATATCGAAGCGGAGCAGTCTGTTTTAGGCGCGATCCTGATGGATGAGTCAAATATTGCCCGGGCTGAAGAGCTGTTATCACCCCATGATTTTTATCGGGGAGCTCATAAAGAAATTTATGAATCGATGTTGGATCTTCACAATGAAAGAAAACCCATCGATACCGTGACCCTGATCAACGCCCTCAGAAATCGTGGGGTGCTGGAAAAAATCGGCGGAATTGGCTATCTTAGTGAACTGATTGAGATGGTGCCGATCAACCGGAATTATCTGGAATACTGCCAGATTGTTCATGAGAAAGCCGTAATTCGTAATCTTATTCATACCGCGACCCAAATTCTCGAAGACAGTTATGGCCAGTACGATAATATTGGGGAAGTAATTGATCGAGCCGAACAGGAAATCTTCAAGGTTTCTCAGGGTCGGCGAACTGGTGATTTTCAGAGTATTCAGGAAACCCTAAGCACTACCCTGGCCCAGATTGAGGCGATTGAAAGCAAAAAAGGCAAGCTCACCGGCATTGAAACCGGCTTTACCGAGCTCAACCATATTACCTCCGGTTTACAACCATCTGATCTGATTATTGTGGCCGCCCGGCCGTCGATGGGAAAAACCGCTTTTGCTTTGAACATCGCCCAAAATGCGGCTATTAAAGATAATCGCTCGGTGGCTATTTTCAGTCTTGAAATGTCCAAGGAACAGCTGGTGCAGCGAATGCTTTGCGCGGCCTCATTGGTTGACAGTAATAACGTTAGAACCGGTAACCTCAGCAAGGAAGACTGGGAGCGGATGGTGGTCGGTTACAATACTCTCTACGGCGCCAGCATTTTTATTGATGATACCCCGGGGATCACGGTTTCTGAAGTCCGCTCTAAGTGCCGGCGGTTAAAAACCGAAAAGGCCCTGGATCTGATTGTAATTGACTACCTGCAGCTGATGAGTGGCGGCAGCCGCAGCGAAAACCGGCAAAATGAAATTTCCGAAATGTCCCGGGGCCTGAAAGCCCTGGCCCGGGAAATGGAAGCCCCGGTTATCGCTTTATCCCAGCTCAGCCGGGCCCCGGATGCCCGAACCGATCATCATCCGGTCATGTCGGATTTGCGTGAATCCGGTTCGATCGAGCAGGATGCCGATGTCATCATGCTGTTGTACCGGGAATTTTATTACGATAAAAACCCGGAATTAAAAAACTTATCCGAGGTAATCATTGCCAAGCAACGTAACGGCCCTACCGGGACCGTTCGCCTGGCATGGATTCCTGAATATACAAAATTCAACGATCTGGCTGTGGGTTATAATGAAGATGACTACGGCCCGGATGCGTTTGCATAAAGGAAGAATAACATGAAATATGATGTAATCATCATCGGGGCTGGCCCTGGTGGTATTTTTGCGGCCATGGAACTGGCTAAAAAGAATAAAGAAATTAAGATCCTGATGCTGGAAAAGGGTAATTCAATTGAAAAACGAATCTGTCCCAAACGCCAGACCAATGTCTGCATTGGCTGTAAACCCTGTAATATTACCACCGGTTTTGCCGGAGCCGGAGCCTATTCTGACGGTAAGCTCTCGCTTTCACCAGATGTCGGTGGCGAATTGCCGGAATATATTGGCTATAACACCACCGTCGATCTGATTAAATATGTCGATGATCTCTACATTGAATTTGGCGCCGATAAACGGGTCCACGGCCTGGATAATCCCGACAAGATCCGGGATATCCGCACCAAGGCGATCCAGAGCAATCTGAAACTGATTGAATGCCCGGTCCGTCATATGGGCACCGAGGTGGGTTATACCATTTACCAGCGGATTCAGAACTACTTAATCAACGATCTGGGCATCGATATTAAATTCCGGACCCCGGTTCAAAGTCTGGTAGTCGAGGACGATGCCGTGGTCGGCGTGGTCGCCAAGGGTGAAACCTATCGGGCTGACAAGGTGTTGGTAGCCGTGGGCCGGGATGGCTCGGAATGGTTTACCAGTATGTGTGAAGAATATAAGGTTGAAACCAAGGTCGGAAAAATCGATATCGGGATTCGTCTGGAAACCCGCAATGAGGTCATGCAGGAAATCAACGATGCCCTTTACGAAGGTAAACTGGTCTACTATACCCCCACCTTTGATGACAGCGTCCGGACCTTCTGTTCCAACCCCGGGGGTGTCGTGTCGACCGAATATTATGATAACCAACTGGCGGTGGTCAATGGCCACAGCTACAAATCGGATAGTTTAAAAACCCATAACACCAATTTTGCGCTGCTGGTCTCCAAGAGTTTTACCGAACCCTTTAAAGAAGCGGTCGCCTATGGCAAGCACATTGCCGGATTGGGAAATATGCTGACCGGCAACAAGATCATGGTCCAGCGCTACGGCGATTTTTTAAGAGGCCGCCGTACCACCCAGGAACGTTTGATGCGCAATAACATCCGGCCGACCTTAATCGATGCGGTACCCGGCGATCTTTGTTTAGTCTTGCCCTATCGGATCATGAAGGATATTGATGAAATGATTCAGGCCTTAGATCATGTTTCGCCCGGCCTGGCCAGCGACGAAACCCTGCTTTATGGGGTCGAGGTCAAATTCTATTCGAATAAGGTCACCGTCGATAAAAACTTCCAGTCCAGTATTAAGAATCTCTATGTGCTGGGTGATGGCGCCGGAGTAACCAGGGGTTTGATGCAGGCATCCGCCAATGGGGTGTATGTGGCCAGAAACCTGTATAACGATTAGATGTCCGGAAAACTATATATTGTCGGTACCCCAATTGGGAATCTGGATGATATGAGCATCCGCGGACTGAGGGTCTTGCAGGAGGTTGATCTGATCGCCGCCGAAGACACTAGGCATTCGATTAAGCTGCTCAATCACTTTGAAATTTCTAAAAAGATGGTGGCCTATCATCAGCATAACGAACAGCAGTCCAGCGAAGGACTGATTGAACTGCTGAAACAGGGTCAGAATATCGCCCTGATCTCCGATGCCGGGATGCCGCTGATTTCCGACCCGGGATCAGTGCTGGTAAAAAACTGCGTTGCCAATGACATTGCCCTGGAGGTGGTTCCCGGTCCTAACGCCGGGCTCTGCGGCCTGGTACTGTCGGGACTGGATACCCGTTCCTTTTTGTTTTTCGGTTTTTTAGGTAAAGAAAACAAGGCCGTTAAAGAAGGCTTAAAACGAATCGAAGCATCAGAGTTTACCGTCGTTCTTTATGAATCACCGCACCGGTTACCGAAAACCCTGGAGATTCTTGATCAGCATGGCTTGGGCCATCGGCAGATGAGTATTTCCAGAGAAATTACCAAACGCTATGAGGAAACCCGCTATGGCACCATCGCGGAACATCTTCACTATTACCAGCAGCAGGCCCCCCGGGGCGAGTACGTGCTCTGTATCGAAGGCCGAACCGCTGAGGAAGGCAACGCCGCCGCCGGGCTGGAACTGGAAAGCCTGAGCCTGGAAGAACATCTGGCCCATTATCTGGGTGCAGGTCTGCCGGAAAAAGAAGCCATGAAAGCGGTGGCCAAAGACCGGAATATTTCAAGACGGGATGTTTATAACGCGGTTAAGCGATAAAACCTGTAAAAATCTGGAATTAAGGAGAAATTTATGACAGAAAAAACATTTTATATTACCACCCCCATTTATTATCCCAGTGGAAACCTGCATATCGGCCATACCTATACCACGGTAGCGGCAGATACGATTACCCGTTTTAAAAAACTGCAGGGATATGATACCTATTTTTTAACCGGCACCGATGAACACGGTCAAAAAATTGAGAAGGTCGCCGAAGCGGCTGGAGTCGCTCCTCAGACCTATGTTAATGGGATTGTCACCGGCATCAAAAACCTCTGGGATACCATGAACATCAGCTACGATCAGTTTATCCGAACGACTGACCCCGAGCATGAAAAAACGATTCAACGAATTTTTAAAAAGCTTTATGATCAGGGCGATATTTATAAATCCAATTATGAAGGCTGGTACTGCACCCCCTGTGAATCGTTCTGGACCGAAAGCCAGTTAGTTGACGGCAACTGTCCAGACTGTGGCCGACCGGTAGAAAAAGCTGCCGAAGAAGCCTACTTCTTTAAAATGTCCAAATATGCCGATGACCTGATGAAATACATTGAAGATAACCCCCATTTCATTCAGCCGGAATCCCGAAAAAATGAAATGGTCAATAATTTTATTAAACCTGGCCTCCAGGATTTATGCGTCTCCCGGACCTCCTTTACTTGGGGGGTACCGGTGGATTTTGATCCCGGCCATGTCGTTTATGTGTGGATTGACGCCCTGCCCAACTATATTTCAGCCCTGGGCTACCTCAACGATAAGCCCGATCTGATGGGAAAATACTGGCCCGCCGATGTCCATCTGGTCGGGAAAGATATTATCCGTTTTCATACCATCTACTGGCCGATTATCCTGATGGCATTAGAATTACCGCTGCCTAAACAGGTTTACGGTCACGGCTGGATCTTGTTAAAAGGCGGAAAAATGTCCAAATCGGTGGGCAATGTGGTTGATCCGGTGGTCTTAGTGGATAAATATGGCGTCGATGCCCTGCGCTACCATGTGCTGCGGGAAATGAGCTATGGTTCCGATGGTGTTTATAACGAAGATCTGCTGGTCAGCCATATCAATTCCGACCTGGCCAATGACCTTGGCAATCTGCTTAGCCGGACCCTGGCGATGACCGATAAATATTTCGGCGGGATTATTCCCAATCAACGGGAAAAAGAAGAAATCGACAACGAGATTATCGAACTGGCCGAAAGCTGGATTTCAGCCGGGCTCTGGAAGAAATCTGGAAACTGGTTTCCCGCTCTAATAAATATATTGATGAAACCCAGCCCTGGGTCCTGGGCAAAAGTCCGGAAAAACAGGCCCGACTGGCCGAGGTGATGTATAATCTGACCGAATCGCTGCGGATCGTCACGGTGCTGATTTCGGCGGCGATGCCGGAAACTGCCCGAAAAATCGGCGAACAGTTAAAATGTCCCGCAGAATGTCTAACCTGGGACAGCATCCAGAAATTTGGCGGCTATCCCGAAGGCCTCAAAATCGAACGCTGCGAGGCCCTGTTCCCGCGGATTGAGCTGGAAAAGAAAACCGAACAGCCCGTTAAAGAAGCGAAAGTCAAGACGGAGCAAGCTAAAAAAGAAAACAACAGCGCAAGTCCGGAAGAACTACCGGAGGGGCTAATTACCATTGACGACTTTGCCAAGGTGCAGCTGCGGGTGGCCGAAGTGGTCGCCTGTGAACCCCATCCCGATGCCGATCGGCTGCTGGTCTTACAACTGCAGGTCGGTCAGGAAAAACGTCAGGTGGTTTCTGGCATTGCCAAATACTACGCCCCGGCAGACCTGGTCGGAAAAACCGTCATCCTCGTGGCTAACCTGAAACCGGTCAATCTCCGGGGACTGGAATCCAACGGCATGATTCTGGCTGCCACCAAAGGCAAAAAATTGTCGCTGGTCACCGTCGATGGGATTCCCTCCGGCGGAAAAGTTTCGTAACTGATGGCCTAAAGGTAAAATAAGAAAAATAAAAAAAGCCTAAACAGAAATAAACTTCTGTTTAGGCTTTTTTAAAGGGCCAGGCTTAAAGGCTCTTCATCGTATCAATATACTCATTTTTTTCACGAACACCGACAAAGCGGTTCACGGCCTCACCGTTTTTAAAGAAAACCACTGTGGGGATGCTCATCACCCGGAATTGTTGGGCCAGGGTCTGGTTGTCATCGACATTGATTTTACAAACCTTCATCTCGGCGCCAAGCTCCTGCGAAATTTCATCAATTGTCGGGGACAGCGCTTTACAAGGGCCACACCATTCTGCCCAAAAATCCACCATGACAGCTCCATTATAGGATAAAATTTCAGTTTCGAAATTTTCCATATTGATATTAATAATTTTTTCACTGGACATTTTTCTATTCACCTCATAAATGTATTTGCGCAAACATTATATAATAATTCCTGGGAAGTTAAAAGGATAAAAGTTAAATTTCTCAGTTTAAAGGCAAGCGGTTGTGTTAAAATAAAGGCATGGAAAAAATGAAGATGAAAAAGATGGATATAAAAAAGAGTATCATTAAAAACGAACTTAATAAAATTAACCGCTATAACAACTGCCGGTTTCACATGCCCGGACATAAGGGCCGGGGCGAAGCCTTTGCCCTATATGACTACGATATCACTGAGATACCCGGCGCCGATAACCTCCATGATGCCCAGGGGATCATTGCCCAGGCCCAGGAAAAATTGGCTGCGATCTATCAAAGTGACGAAGCGGCCATTCTGGTCAACGGCACCACCACCGGCATTCACAGTGCTATCCTGGGCAGCTGTGCCCCGGGCGCGCAGCTATTGGTACCAATTAACTGTCATCGGGCGGTCTTTGGTGCGTTGGGGCTGGGGCGCATTGACGGGGTCTTTATAACCCCGGAGATTGATGAAAATATGGGTTTTGCTCACTCGGTCAGCGTCGCGTCGGTTCGCCAGGCATTGGCTGAAAATCCCCAAATCGGTGGGATGATTCTGACCAATCCCAGTTATTACGGTACCACCAGTGACATCGCGAAAATAGCCGAAACCCTGCATGACCAGGAAAAATTTTTAATTGTCGATGAAGCCCACGGTGCTCATCTGCACTTTAGTGATAAACTGCCGCAAGACGCTTTGTCAGCCGGAGCGGATGTGGTGATTCAGAGCACCCATAAAATACTGGGATCCCTGACCCAAAGCTCGCTGATCCATTTTCAGGGCAGCCTGGTCGATCGGCCAAAGATCAAATCCTTTCTCAGCCTGTTGCAAAGCTCATCACCCAGCTATCCGCTGATGATCTCAGTGGAAGAGGCCGTCGACGCCGCTTATGAAAAGGGCGAAATTATTTTTAATATGATTGTGGCTGCCCATCGAGAATTTTGCCAGAAGCAGAACGGCCAGGAAGCCATTACGCTATATAACGGTAATGGCTTGGCCAATGGTTATGATCGCAGCAAGTGGCTTTTTCAGACCCGGGGCATCGCCGGAACCGAAGTAGCAGCTCAGTTGTCCGCAAAGTACGGCATTCAATGCGAAATGTCGTCAGCTAATCACGTTCTGGCGATGACCGGGATCGGTACCAACCAGGATGATTTAGCAAGAATAACCCAAGCTATCTATGATATAAATAAAACCATCAAGCTGGAATTAACCTTAGAAAAAGAACCAAAGACCCCATCACAGCGGTGGAAGCACATCGATTTTACCGCCGCGTTGCAAACCGAAATGCCGCTGTGGGAAGCCCTGGCGGCAGAACACCAGGATAAGATGGCCTTGAATACGGCCGTGGGTCAACTGGTCGGGGATTTTATTATTCCCTATCCACCGGGTATCCCGGTGTTACTTCCCGGCAGCCGGATCAGTCCAGAAATGGCGGTGTATTTAAATGATCTGCTGGATCACCAGGTGGCGGTGGTGGGGATCGATGCCAACAGAGCAGTAACGATTTTAAAAAAGGAGCCGGTAATCATGGAAAAGAATCATCAGGGACAGCTGATCGTCATTGAAGGGGTAGATGGCAGCGGGAAACAGACCCAAACCCAATTGCTCTATGATCGGTTGGTAAAGCAAGGGGAAAAAGTTATGAAGATTTCGTACCCCCGCTACGACAAACAATCCTCAGCCATGGTAAAATTATATCTGGAAGGGGCTTTCGGGAAAGATCCCGGGACGATCAGTCCGTACATTGCGTCGACCTTTTATGCAGCCGACCGTTATGCCTCTTATAAGGAAGATTACGAGGACTTTCTTACGCAGGGGGGACTGGTACTTGTAGATCGCTATACCACCTCTAATATGGTGCATCAGGCGGGAAAAATAAAGAACCCTGAAGAACGGAAACGTTTTCTTGACTGGCTGTGGGATTATGAATTTAATCTTTATGGTCTGCCGATTCCGGATCGGGTGTTTTTTCTGAATATTCCCCCAGAGATCAACCAGCAGCTGATCAAAAACCGGAATAATAAAATAACCGGAAAGCAGCAAAAAGACATTCACGAAAACAGCCCGGAACATCTTAGGGATTCCTACCAGAGTGCCCTGTCACTGGTGGCGGAATATGGATGGACAGAAATAAATTGTGTTCAGAATAACCAGTTGCGAAGTATCGAAAGCATCCATCAGGAAATCTGGGAATGCATAAAGGAGCGTAAATCAAATGATTGAAGATCAATATACCTATCTAACCATGGCCGATTCAGATATGGATTTTATTCTGCTTAAGAATTATTTAAGTGCCAATGGGATTCAGGTAATCACCAAAGAAAAAGGATTTGGCGGACCGATCCGCAGCATCTTCATGGGTAATTTTACACCCGCCCATATTGAGGTTTTTGTTAAAGACAGCGATTACGAAGACGCCGCCAAGCTACTGGATTATGAAGAATTCAGCGCCGAGTTGGATGCGGAGCTGGGACTGGATAATGATGATTGGGATGACAGCGATGATAGCGAAAACAAAAAGAACAAACCGAATTAATCGCAGTCTTTGAGAGGGAAAAAATGTTTGAAAAGATACAGGGTCATCAAACCATCACCGATCATCTTGAAAAAGAAATAAATACCAGCGAGGTAAGCCATGCTTACCTTTTTTCAGGAATCGATGGGATCGGAAAAAAGAAAACCGCCCGGGAATTTGCCAAAGCACTTTTATGTCAGAATCAGCGCGACAAAGGTTGCGACCATTGTCCGGTCTGTACCCAGATTGATCATGAAAACTATCCGGATGTCAAAATTATTGGTCCTAAAGCCGGGGAATCCAGCATTAAGATCAGTCAGGTGCGGGAAATGATTAGTGAGCTGTCGATTAAGCCCTACTCCGGAAATTGGCGGATTAATATTATTGATGGGGCTGAAAGAATGACGCCAGAGGCTCAGAACAGCCTGTTAAAGTCGTTGGAAGAGCCGCTCAGCTATAATATTTTTATACTTATCACCAGTCAAACCCAGTCCATTTTACCGACGATCCGCTCCCGGTGTCAAAGCTATCATTTTCAGCCGTTGCCTATTGTGGATACGGAGGCAATTATTTTTCAGGAAGCCGAGTTTGATAAAAAAACGGTGGCAGAGGCTGTCCGGTCATCCGGGGGCTCCCCGGGTATGGCCTTACATCTGCTGAATAACAGTGAGATCCAAAAAGAAAGAACCCATTATCTCCGAGAGCTTTACAGTCTCTTAAAAGGGGATGAGATTAAGGTCTTTACTCTGGCCGAGGTTTTGTCCAAGGATAAAGCCACCAGCCAAGAGATTCTGGAGTTTTTTATTCATTGGTTTTATGAGGTCAATCTGCTACTGGAAGGTCATCCCCTGCCTCATTATGGCGACCCGAATCCCGCTCACCGGGCCTATCATCAATTGCTGGAAAATGAAAAAAATCAGGCCATTATCAAAACTTTATTTGAAATGATGGCGACGATACAATATAATGTTAATTTAAGATTACAATGGGAAAAGTGTTTCATTAAGATAATGAAAATTCAGAAAGGATAAATCCAATGGGAAAATCAGTCGTGGCTCCGGTTAAACCGGTGATCCGTAAAGCGACGGAAGCAGATACCATGGAGTTTAATAAACTCAAGCAGAATGAACAGGATGCTAAAGCAATTTTTATTACCAAAGCAAAAAAACATAAGCTGGAAATGAAACTCATCGATGTCGAATATACCTTTGATCAGAAGAAGGCGATCTTTTATTTTACGGCCGAAGGTCGGGTTGATTTCAGAGAGCTGGTCAAGGATCTGGCTTCCATTTTTAAGGTCCGGATTGAACTTAGACAAATCGGAGTTCGGGACGAGGCCAAGATATTCAAAGGCTTGGGAGTCTGCGGGCGAACCACCTGTTGTGCCCAGTGGCTGGGTGATTTTACACCAGTATCGATAAAAATGGCTAAGGAACAAAACCTGTCCCTTAATTCGACAAAGATTTCAGGTATCTGCGGTCGGCTCTTATGCTGCCTGACCTATGAACAGGAATTTTATGAAGAAGTTTCCAAAAAATTGCCAAAGGTAGGACAAAGAGTCATCACTGCCGATGGCGAGGGTGAAGTATTTAAGTTAAGCATTCTGGAAGAAACCGTTTTCGTCAAAATTCAGGTGAATAAAGATGAAACCGAGGTAAAAAAATATCTTCTGGAAGAAATAGAGGTAAAAAAATTCGAAAAAGTGAAAAAAGACAAATAATCATCTTGATTTCACTACAAAAAAGGATATAATAAAGATGTTGTTAATGCTAAAAGGAGGGTTTTTAAATGGCTTATAAAATTACAGATGAATGTATCGCTTGTGGCTCTTGCATGGATGAATGTCCAGTAGAAGCAATTTCTGAAGGCGATATCTACGTTATTGATGCAGCCGCTTGTACAGATTGTGGCGCTTGCGCTGAACAATGTCCAGTAGAAGCAATTGTTCAAGACTAGTTAGAATTAATGAGAAAAGGCACCTTTCGGAGTTTTCTGGAAGGTGCCTTTAACATACCGTATTTTTTAATTGATCTTTTAATTAAATCCATTTTATTTTTTAAAATTTTGTTAGATTTTGATATAACAGGGTAAATACATATTCAAGAAATAAAATCAATGACAGATGAGGTCTGGAGGAGGAAAAAATGCAGAAATACGTATGTGATATTTGTGGGTATGTTTATGATCCTGAGGTAGGGGATCCTGATAGCGGCGTTAGTCCGGGAACAGCGTTTGAAGATATTCCTGACAATTGGGTTTGTCCGTTGTGCGGCGTCGGAAAAGAAGATTTTTCCCCAGAAGACTAGAAAACAACAATCAAAAAAGAGCTAAAGCTCTTTTTTTTATGGGTTCAATGGGTTATAATGGAAATAACTACAGAAACAAGGAGGACATATGGCAGTTAAAGCACGGGAAACCCTTGAAAGCAAACAAATCAGCATCACTACCCTGGGCATCTTAATGGTAGTGGTGGTGGGATATACACTTCTCTATAATCAGTTTGCCAATACCCTGGAAGACTATCGGTTGAAAACAATTGTTGGTGTGATCAGTCTGGTGATTATGATGGGTGGATTTTTAATTTCACTACGTTTTATTACAACCGCCTATGAAATGGTCATTACCCATGACAGATTGATTATTGACCGAAAAATATTTTTTTGGAAAAAAACCGTATTGGAAGTAAAAACTGATGACATTAAAAAAATTCTGCCCATCGAGGAAGCAAAAAAAACTGAAGGGCAAATGCGTAACTACACCCTGACAAACATGGATGGAAAACGAAAATACGTGATTCAATATGAGGAACAGGGAAAAATTTGTTGTGTAAAGATCCAATGTTCAGGGAAATTCCATGAAACCTTAAAAAAACAGGTCAAAATATAATAGCCTTAAGGAAAACTTAAGGGAAATAGGGTATTATTTAGTCATAACAAGTTACCCTCTTTCAAAGTTTTTAGAAAAAGATATTGTTAATGCTGCAATAAATCGGGTATAATATTTCTAAATAACTAAAATGGATCCAAGTAGGAAAGGAAATACCAATGGAAATTGTAGCAATTATGGGAAGCCATCGGAATGGTCAGAATACACAGAAGGCCATTGACTATTTTATCAGTAAAATTAAAGTTGAACACGAATTATCTGAGTATAATGTCAATAAGATAGACGTTCAGGCTTGTATCGCCTGTGATCATTGTATTCCTCATCAGGGGGAATGTGTCATTGAAGATTCGATGACCGAGATTTATCAAAAAATGGAAACCTGTGATTTGCTGATTATAGCCAGTCCTGTTTATTTCAGCGCCTTTCCATCAAAAATAAAAGCGTTGATCGACCGGACCCAGATGATTTATAACCTGAAGGATAAGTCAGCCATCAAAAAGAAAAAAATTCTGATCATCGGTGTTGGCGGGGCGCCTTATTATCCGCGGCAGTTCCAGGCGGTGGATAACACCTTGGAATGGTACAAAAAAACCCTCAGCTGTGATGAAATTGGCTTTGTCCAGTTTTCCCATACTGATGAGTTGCCGGTACTGGATAACAAGAAGTGTCTGGAAGAACTGGATGAAATCGCCGCAAAAATAAATACACTGATAGCAAAGAGTTAGATAAAAATTTTTAAATAAGGAGATATAAAAATGGGAAAGATAATCGATCAAACAGAGTTTGATAATCTGGTGTTAAAAGGAAAAGGCGTTGTCCTAGTAGATTTTTTTGCCACCTGGTGCGGACCATGTAAAGCGTTGGCTCCCGTTTTGGAAGAAGTGGCAGAGCAGTTAAAGGATAAAGCAAGTATTTATAAGGTCGATATTGACCAGACTCAGACTCTTGCCCAGCAGTATCGGGTGATGAGTGTGCCAACCATGAAAATTTTCAAAAATGGTGAAGTGGTGGAAACCATCGTGGGACTCCAATCAAAAAGCGTTTTACTGGATAAGCTGAATTATTATGCCGGTTAATTAGAATAATACAAAAGGTCGCTTCAATCAAGAAGCGACCTTTTTGTATTATCGTCGAAAAGTGCTCAATCAGTGCTAAAAAGAGTTGTGAAAGTCATTTGAACAGCGCTTATCCTGATACATCATTAGATCAGCATTGTGAATAAGGGTGTCGATATTATCCTCAGCAGTGCTGAATAACGCATAACCAGCAGATATTGAAAGATCGGGGCTCAGTTCATTTAGGCTGAAAGGTTGATTAAAAACAGTTTTGATTTCCATAATTCGGTTTTTAACCGCAGTTTCTGATTTTATGCCAGGAATAATCAGGGCAAATTCATCGCCGCCAATACGGGATAAAAATTCCTGTTCAGTCTTTGCTTTTGTCAGCCGTTTAGCAGCCTCAATCAGAACCAGATCCCCAACATCATGGCCAAAGGCATCATTAACAGATTTAAAGCCGTTCAAATCCATAAAAATTACCGAAAAATCTTCGTCAGTAGCTCGGTAAAGGGCCTGAAATTCTTCAAGTTTATTGAAAAAAAAGCGCCGGTTGGGTAATTTGGTTAAGACGTCATAGTTCGCCATTATAAATAGTTCATCGGCCTTGGTACGATATTTTTCTTTACTTCTGAAAAGAGCATCGGCGGTTTTTTTACGCATGGTAATGTCATGAAAAGTAAGGATGATGCCATTAAAACCACGCTCGCGATCTTCCAAAATGGATGCGGATAAAGCAGTGTTAATAATACCGCCGGATGAACTCAGTAAATCTATTTCATAGTTTTTCAGTTTTCTATTGATTGTGATCAATTTTAACAGATGATCAATTTTTTCAATATCCCTAAAAAGAAGGTGGATGGAATTTCCAATCAGCCGGCCTTCTGGGTAGCCCAGGATCATCGTTGTGGCATGATTTACCTTTAGAATTTCAAAACGATCATCCAAAAGAAGAACCGGATCCATAATGGTGTTGAGAATAATATCAGAGGTGGCAATTTTGGAAAATTTAAACATCTGATATCGGTCCGCCAGAAAAAAGAAGCCAATCACAAAGAGGGCGATCAGAATATTTGATAACGGCGGCAGAACCGGAGCGAAAAAAGGCAGGATGATATCGGTAAATTGGCCCAGAATGAGAATCAGGGTAATAACAGCGATAAAGAAT
>PGZR01000111.1 GCA_002841405.1 Firmicutes bacterium HGW-Firmicutes-4
GTAGAATAGGGCAAGAACCTAAAATAGGTGAATTTTATCTTTGGTTCGGGAACTTATCTTAAAAATTAATTAAACATATTGATACATATTTGGTCGATTAATCTGCGGATTGATTGAGAAGGGATGTAAACGAATGGAATTAAAAAACAAACTTAGCCTGGGAGCAAAACGAGTGGAGTACTTAATGGAAGAATATTTCAATCGCGAAAAAACACTGGGCTTTTGTAAGGCATGTCCAAATTTTTCCAAATACTGGTCCTGCCCCCCTTACGCATTTAACGAAGCCATCTTTTTAAAACAGTTTAAATATATGCATATTATCGGCAGACAGTTTGAGGTGCCCCGGGAAGATTTGCGAAATATCCGGAATCCTGAGGCGGTTAAAAACTATAGCACCGATAAGCTCCAGGCGATCAAGGTGATGACCTGGAAAACGCTGCTGGAAATTGAAGACGAGGTGGATGGGGTGATCGGCCTGATCCCCGGCAATTGCCCGATTTGTGAAACCCAGGGGATGGAATGTGCCCGGAAAATAAATCAGCCCTGTCGTCACCCCAAGCTGATGCGTTTTTCATTGGAGTCTTTAGGCTTTAACGTGGCGGATCTGCTCAAATATGAGGTCGGGATGACGATTCAGTGGGGCGACACCTACCGCTTGCCGGAGGTGCTGACGTCGGTGTCGGCGATCCTCTGTAATGAAGAAATTCCCAAGGAGATCCTGAAGAAATATTTCCCGGATAAAAAGAAAAGCTGGGAAAAGAAGGATCAGCGAAATCCCGAGACAGAATTTCATACCTCAGAAACCATCAAGCCGAAAATCATCGATGATGAGATTCCCCCTTATCGACCGCAGAAAAGCTGGGTCGGCTACAAAGCCGAAAAAAGCCCCGAAGATGATGCCATGAAAAAGGGCTACACGGTCACCATTCAAGGAGAAGAACAGCTGATTACGGAAAAAACAGCGGAAGAAGTGGAAGCGGAAAAAATCTATGACGAAGAGTCCGCTCCGGAAGTCAAAGCCGAAGAAGCGGTTGTTGAAGTCGTCACCTTAGTGACTAACCCTGAGCCGGAAGTGACGGAAGTGGTTGAAGAAGATGACAGTAAGTATCAATGGCTGGGCTTTAAAGCGCCGCTTGATGACGACGAAATTGTCAAACGGCCAATCCCCAAAATGACTGAACTGATTCTGGATGGTGAAGAAGTGCCAGCCGGTGAAGATACTCAGGAACCAGACGCAGCTGCTGAAGTTGCTCCCGAAGAAGATTGCACCCCGTATTATGATAAAACGGATGCGGAAATGGCAGCGGATGACGCAGCGGTGGAAGAACCGGCGGTCGGTTTGGCGGCAGTTGCAGAAACAGTTGAGGAAGTAGCTGAAGCGCCAGCCGAAGAAGAAGACGACTCCAAATATCAGTGGCTGGGCTTTAAGGCCCCGCTGGATGACGATGAACCAATCGTTAAAAAATCCACCCTGGCCAGCCTGAAAATTCCCGAATAAAATAAAGTTGATGATCTAGATTGTGTTTGGGATGGGTGTATCGTCCCGGGCACAATCTAATTTGCGCTATGGCAGTCGTCACCAGTTTAGATAAATAGACAAGAATAAAACAATTTGAAGGAGAGAAATTATGTATTATTCAGCAGATATTGGCGTTATTGGCGGTTCAGGTCTCTATGAATTAAGTGCAGACGTGAAGAAAATTGAAGTGGATACCCCTTACGGCAAGCCCTCGGATGATATCAGTCTGGTCAAGGTGGGCGAAAAAACCGTGGCATTTTTGCCGCGACACGGCAAAGAACATACCTTGAACCCTTCAGAAATTAATTACCGGGCCAATATCTATGCTTTAAAAAGCCTGGGTGTCAAAGCGATTATCTCGCCCTGTTGTGTTGGCAGTCTTAAATTTGACATGAAACCCGGCGATTTTGTGGTAACCGATCAGTTTATCAATATGACCTCTGGCCGTAAGGATACTTTTTTTGAAAAACCCAAGGTCAATCATATCAGCTCAGCCCATCCTTATGATCACAATCTGCGCGTTCTGGCCATGGAAGCAGCGCAGGAATGCGGGATTACCGCCCATTTTGGCGGCACCGTGATTGTTATCAATGGTCCCCGTTTCTCAACCGTCGCCGAAAGCCGGATGTTTGCCATGATGGGCGCTGATGTGGTCAATATGACTCAGTATCCCGAAGGGTATCTGTGTCTGGAACAGGAAATCCCGGTGGTGAACATTGCCCTGATCACCGATTATGATTCCGGCCTGGAAGGCCATCCGGACATTAAACCGGTCACCAATGAGGACGTCATCCGGGTTTTAAATGAAAATACCGAAAAAGTAAAAGCGCTGATCTTTAAGCTCATCGATAAATTAGAGGTGTAGCCTTGAAACCAGTTTACTTTGAAGAGGGGGAGCTGAAGCTGATTGACCAGACCAAGCTTCCCACCGAATTTATTGTTCATGCTTATACCGATTATCGCAAAATTGCCAAAGCCATTGTTGATATGATCGTTCGAGGAGCACCAGCCATCGGGGTAACCGCTGGCTACGGTGTTTATTTTGGTGCGTTGGAATATCAAAATGAGCCAAAAGACGTTTTTTATGATAAAATGAAAGAAGTTTGCGAATTACTGGCGTCCACCCGTCCCACCGCCGTGAATTTATTCTGGGCAATCAAGCGGATGGAAGACACGATGGCGGCCAATGTCGATAAAGAACCGGCTCAGTTGGTTGCGATCCTGAAGGATGAAGCCCAGGCCATCTGTGCCGAAGACATTCAGATGTGTCGGGATATGGGCAAGCATGGTGCCGAACTGATCCATCAGAATGATACCATTTTGACCCATTGCAATGCCGGTGCCCTGGCCACGGCCGATTACGGCACCGCCCTGGGTGTGATCCGGGCGGCTCATGAAGCCGGGAAAAACATTTCCGTCTATGCCGATGAAACCCGGCCTTTTTTACAGGGGGCCCGGCTGACGGCCTACGAGCTTCACGCCGATGGTATTCCAGTCACGCTGATCACTGACAACATGGCTGGCTGGATGATGAAGTTGGGTAAAATTGACGGAGTCATTGTCGGTGCCGATCGGATTGCTTCAAATGGTGATGTGGCCAATAAAATCGGTACTTATTCGGTTTCGGTATTGGCCAAGGCCCATGGCATTCCGATGTATGTGGCAGCGCCGACCTCAACCATCGATTTCGCCATGAAATCTGGGGATGAGATCGTCATCGAACAGCGAGACTGCCGGGAGATCAGCCATATTTGCGGAATTCAGGTGGCACCGGACGGGGTCGCCATGGAAAATCCGGCCTTTGATGTCACGCCGCACCAGAATGTCACCGCCATCATCACCGAAAAGGGTGTGGTTTATCCCCCCTATGACATTAATATTCCCAAGCTGAAAGAATAACGATAAAACAATAAAGCTAAAGGATGAATCATGAAAGTAAATATATTATTTCCCGTTCTTGATGAAGAGCGGCGCCTGGAAAAGGGGATTTTAAAAACCCTGGTTTTCCTCAAAAAAAACAAGCTGTTTGATTATCAGCTAACCATCATCGATAACGGCTCGACCGATGCCACCGAGGCCATCAGCCAACGCCTGTGCGAAAAATATCCCGAGGTGCATTATCTGAAAACCCCGGAACGGGGGGTGGGGGTCGCCCTGCGAACCGGCGCGGCGGACAACAGTTGTGATATTATCGGCTATATGGACATTGACCTGTCCACCAATATCGAACATCTCAAACAGGTTAAGGATATTTTTGAAAACCGGCCCGATGTTCAGATTATCAAGGGCTCCCGGCTGATGAAAAACTCGACCGTAATGGGACGCAAGCCATCCCGGGAATTTACCTCCCGTGGGTTAAATGGCCTCTTGCATGTGGTTTTTAAAAATAAGTTTACCGATGCCCTCTGCGGTTTTGATTTTTACCGCAAAGAAACCTTTGGCGACTTGATTGCTGCTTCCAGCCAAGACAATGGCTGGTTTTATTGCGTTGAGCTGCTGCTGCGCGCCGAGCGCCTGGGTATCGAAGTGCATGATATTCCGGTGATCTGGGAAGATGATTATGATACTAAGGTAAAGGTTGTTAAAACTGTGGTATCCTACCTCAAGCAGATCAAATTTTTGAAATCAGAATTTATCAAAGAAGATCGTCAGAAAAGATTGAGTTAAGATATTGATGTAAAAATATAAGACAAATCCTGACAGCAGAGGAGGCAAGATGAAGGTACCTGCAAATAATTTACTACGACATTTTGAAGAACATCAGCACGAATACGAAACCAAAGCGCTGGAAATTTTAAGAAGCGGCAACTATATTCTCGGGAATGAAGTGGACCGCTTTGAAAGAGATTTTGCCAGCTATGTCGGCACTAATTACTGCGTTGGCCTGGGGAACTGTTTAGATGCCCTATGGCTTTCTTTTCGTGTTTTGGGTATTGGTGCCGGCGACGAGGTCATCGTTCAGGCCAATACCTATATTGCCAGCGTGATGGGGATCACCATTAACGATGCCACCCCGGTTTTTGTTGAGCCGGACGCTTTCCACAGCATTGATGCCGATAAAATTGAGGCGCAGATTACCGAAAAGACCAAGGCCATTCTGGTGGTCCATCTTTACGGAACCTGCTGCGAAATGGATAAGATTGTAGCGATTGCCAGAAAACATAATCTCCGGCTGGTGGAAGATTGCGCCCAAAGTCATGGCGCCACTTATCAGGGTCAGATGACCGGTTCGTTCGGCGATATCGGCTGTTTCAGCTTTTATCCGTCCAAAAATCTCGGCGCTTTCGGCGATGGCGGTGCCATTACCACCAACAGCGCCGAACTCGATCAGGTCTTTCGGATGTATCGTTTTTACGGCAGTGAAAAGCGCTATTATAATAAGGTCGTCGGCACCAATTCCCGGTTGGATGAGCTCCAGGCCGGGCTGCTTAACGTCAAGCTGAACTATCTGGATGAGCTTAATACTGACCGCAACCGCGTTTGCTCGGCCTATCTTGACAAGATCAACAACCCGGTGATCCACCTGCCCAGGCTGCGGGACCAGGCCACCAGCGTCTGGCATCAGTTTGTCATTACCACCCCCTATCGGGATGAACTAAAGGATTATCTGGAAGCCGCCGGGATCGGCAGCATCATTCATTATCCGATTCCACCCCATTTGTCAGAAGCCTATGCCTATCTGAATATTGGCCGGGGCAGTCTGCCAATTACCGAAAAACTGGCGGACGAGGTTCTTTCGCTGCCGCTGTTTTATGGGATGACTGAGGACGAAATTGACACCGTTGTAGCCGCCATTAATGCCTTTGTACCGAAGGCGCTGGAGCAATAAGATGACCGTAAACAAAATCATTTGGGATAAAATAATCATCGGCGCCGGTCTTTACGGTCTGTATGCCGCGAAGACCTGTGGCGAGCGGGGTGAGCGGGTGCTGGTTCTGGAATGGGAAGATGCGCCGTTTAAACGCGCCACCTATATCAACCAGGCCCGGGTTCATATGGGTTACCACTACCCCCGGTCCTATGCGACAGCGATCAAATCGGCCCATTATTTTAATCGCTTTATCAAGGATTATGATTTCTGCATTCACAGTGAATTTGATCAGGTTTACGCTACCAGCGACAGTTTCAGCTGGACCAACCGGGAACAGTTTACCCAATTTTGTCAGGCGGCGGAGATTCCCTGTGAAGAATTATTTCCCGAGAAATATTTTAAAAAGGGACTCTGTGACGGCGCCTATCTGACGAAAGAATACACCTATGACGCCGGGATTCTCGGTCAGTATTTTATCGATGCACTGGCAGAAATGAAGAGTGTTGAAATAAAATATGGAGTTCGGCTTCAGCGGATTGAAACGGGCAGTGATGTTTATGCCCTAACCCTGGAAACCGGCGAAGTGGAAGAAACGGCGTTTCTTTTAAATGCCACCTACGGATCAACCAATCAGATCCTTGATCTGGCCGGTTTTGAGCCCTTTAAAATTAAGTATGAACTGTGTGAAATTATTCTCTGCAAGCCGGAAAAAAAACTGTCAGAGGTAGGCATCACGGTGATGGACGGGCCTTTTTTTTCGGTCATGCCGTTTGGCAAAACCGGCTATCATTCCTTGACTTCGGTGACTTTTACCCCTCATGTATCGTCCTTTGACAGCTTACCCAAATTTAATTGTCAGGAAAAGAGCCGGGGCTATTGCAGCCCCAAACAACTGGGGAATTGCAATGATTGTATTGCCAAACCGCAATCAGCCTGGCCGTATATGTCCAATATGGCCGAGAAATATCTTAAGGAGGATTACGGTTTTAGCTATGCCGGATCGCTCTATTCGATGAAGCCGATCTTAAAGGCTTCCGAGGTAGACGACTCGCGGCCCACGGTGGTCCGTAAGGTCAGTGAAAAACCGACCTTTGTATCGGTGTTGTCGGGAAAAATAAATACGGTTTATGATTTGGATGAGGTATTGAAAACATGACGAAACAGCAAGAGAATAAAGGTGCAGTGCCGGATAAAGAAAAGAACTTTGTTTCGGCTGTTATCTATATTTATAATGATGAAGAACGGATTCGGGATTTTCTGGGAAAAATCAATGGCGTTTTAAACGCCAATTTTGAAAATTATCAGATTATCTGCGTCAATGACGCCTCAGACGATAACAGCCTGGCGGTGATCCGGGAGATTGGCAAAAGCATCGCCGGGACGGTCATCAATGTGGTCAATATGAGCTTTTACCAGGGTGTTGAGCTGGCCATGAATGCCGGTATTGATCTTTCCATCGGCGATTTTGTTTTTGAATTTGACAATATGGTCATGGATTATGATGCTGAGCTGATGATGGACGTCTATCACCACAGCCTGACTGGTTTTGATATTGTCAATGCCGCCCCGAAAAAATGCGGGCGCAAGACCTCAAGGCTTTTTTACACGGTCTTTAACCGCTATTCCCACAGTCCCCATCCACTGCGGACGGAAAACTTCCGGGTATTGTCACGGCGGGCGATTAATCGGGTTCATTCGATGAGCAAGACGATCCCTTACCGCAAGGCGGTTTATGCCAACTGCGGCTTGAAGATCGACACCATCGAATACGACAATGATCTGTCCTGCACCAAGGCCTATGACAAGGAAACCCGGCATCAGCGCAAAGAAATGGCTGCCGATTCGCTGATTCTTTTTACCAACGTGGCCTATAAGATGACTCTGTTGGCAGCGGTCTTTATGATGGTGGCCACCTTTGGCATCGGGATCTATACCCTGGTCAGCTATGTCTATGAAGATGTTGTTTCCGGCTATACGTCGATGATGCTGGTGATCGTCTTTGGTTTCTTTGGTGTCTTTGTGATTCTGGCCGTGATCATCAAATACTTATCGATGCTGATGGAACTGGTCTTCAGCAAACAGAAATACACCATCGAGTCAGTCGAAACCATCAGCGAGTAGTCTAAACTACCGTACCGACCAATTGTTAATCTGTTGTTCGCCCCGATGCGTACAACATGATGTAACAATTGTCGGTACTGGACAATCTTTAAAATACAAGGCCCGCCAAGCAAACTTTATTGAATTTCGACCTCAGCATGGGGGTCAAAGGGATTGGTGCGCAGGTAAAATGAATAAAGAAACGGGTAGGATTTGCGCAGGTGCATCATATAAAACAGCCATTCCAGTAACAGTAGCTTATAAGCCCGTTCGATATCGGACATCAGGTGGCGATAATCATTTTCTGGCAGCTGCCCAAGGTCTTTGCGGCTTGACAGTTCCTGTTGGGCATGGGTCAGGGCTAAAACAAGATCGGTAAAGGTATCGTGTTCAACCAGAATGGGGTTTTCCAGGAGCTTTAAAAAAAGATCCCGTCGCGAAGTAAGAAACTCTGAGAGGGTCATCAGACAGTGCGTATTAAAGTTCAAATGAAGATCGAGACTTTTTATCTGCTTGATGGCTTTTTTATAATCTTTGGTATCCCAGTGGGACTGAATAATCAGAGAATCCTGGAAATCAGTCAGTTGATCATCTTCCTGTGAAAAAAACTGCATCAGCTCAATACCGGCTTCGGTGAAATAGACCCCGAGAACCATATTGATTTTCTTGAATCGCTCATTTTTATCTTTGTCTTCGATGACTTTGTGAAAAATCACGGAAACAAGCAGAACTTCAACCGGCAGAAAAGCAATATCGCCAAGCAGATAAATAAAGATATGATGGGAATCATGAAAGATTAAAAAATGAGAATAGTAAAGTAAGGCTGATAAGGCAATAAAACCGAGACCGAGCAGGATTCCTTTGTAATGTTTTTTCATAAATGAACTCCATGTTTATTTAATTATTTGTGTTGTTTGTATTATAACTTAATTTTAAAAAGATGACCAGTGACTCAATTTATTGACAAGAGGAAAAATATCCGTCTTTGAGCCAAGCAGTGAAAAAAACATTGAGAATGAGAGAATATGATGAAGTATAGTATGTTTTCCTGGTTTGGATACTTTATGCCGTTTGAGGAACGAATCAATATTATCGCCGAGGCCGGTTTTGATGCGGCGATGATTTCCTGGGAGGATGAGTTTGAACCCTGGGCCTTAAAGAAAGAGGACTTCCCGGAGCTGGTCAGAAAGAACGGTTTGGAGATCACCAATATTCATGCCCCCTTTATTGGCTACAGTGATATCTGGACGGCCTCGCGGATGGAGATTCAGCCCAAGTTGCAAATGTTTAAAGACTATCTCAAAGATTGTCAGGCTTTTGAGATTCCGGCGATGGTAATGCATACCAATGACCTGGACGAATTCGAGCCGGAACTGGATAAGGGGCGCGCTTTTTTTTCGGAACTGGCTGATACCGCCGAAAAATATGGGGTTGATCTGGCGGTGGAAAATGTCTCCCGGCAGCATTTGCTTAGTTATCTGCTGGATCAGATTGATGCGCCCCGTTTTGGCATGTGCTACGACAGCTCCCACGATTTTCTGGAAGCCCAGAACTGCGGCCGAATATTAAAAAAATACAAACATCGTATCAAAGCCCTGCATCTTTCGGATAATGATTTTCAGGCCGACCGCCATTGGATTCCTGGTGAAGGCAGCATTCCGCTGGATGAAGTGATGGCTGAAATTCGGACAGTCCCAATGATCAAAACCATTTCTTATGAGGTGCTGGCTAACGAAGCCTGGCAGGAAAAAGAGCCTCGGGATTTTGCCCGGGCGGTACTTAATAGTCTGGCGGTAAAAGAAGGAAAACGACGGCAAAAATAATCAATTGAAAAGTTGCCGATTCTATGATACACTTCCACTAATATAATAGAAAATTGATGAGGAAAGGGGTGGAAGACCCCTACAGC
>PGZR01000112.1 GCA_002841405.1 Firmicutes bacterium HGW-Firmicutes-4
AGCAGTTCGTCATCTCGAAAAAAGAAGAGTTGTCATTTTTGCCTGCGGTACCGGAAATCCCTTTTTCACCACCGATACAACCGCAGCACTGAGAGCTGCGGAAATTGATGCCGAAATTATACTTTTAGCCAAAAGTATTGATGCGGTATACGATTCAGATCCGCTGGTTAATCCAGATGCAATACGCTATTCCGAATTATCATACATCGATGTGTTGAATCAGGGCCTGAAAGTAATGGATTCCACGGCAACATCATTATGTATGGATAATCACATTCCTATTCTAGTGTTTGGTTTAAATGAACCGAAAAACATTTTACGTGCGATCATGGGCGAAAAAATCGGAACAATTATTCAGGAGGTATAGAAGATGGTAAATGAGATTAAAACAACAGCTAATGAAAAAATGGAAAAAGCATTAAAAAACCTTAATGAGAGTCTCGGCAGCTTACGGGCAGGCCGCGCAAATCCGCGCATTCTTGATAAGGTCATGGTTGATTATTACGGCTCACCGACAAGTCTGAATCAGTTGGCAAATATCAGTACGCCTGAAGCAAGAATGATTGTCGTGCAGCCTTATGACGCAACGGCTATCCCCGCCATTGAAAAAGGAATTTTAAAATCCGATCTGGGTTTTAATCCATCAAATGATGGGAAAGTTATTCGTTTACTGATCCCCCAATTAACTGAGGAAAGACGTAAAGATCTGGTCAAACTGGTTAAAAAATATGGTGAAGAATGTAAGGTCGCCATGCGGAATATCCGCCGACACGCTATTCAGGAGCTGAAAGACGGTCAAAAAGAAGGACTGATCACCGAAGATGATTTGAAGCAAGGTGAAAAAGAAATTCAGAAGGTTACGGACGAAGAGATTAAAAACATTGAAACCATTCTAAAAGAAAAAGAAACAGAAATTTTAGAAGTTTAATCGTTTTTTCGGGATATGATTTCTTTAATTGTTCATGCAATTATATAGTATTTCATTAAGAGTGGGGAGACCCACTCTTAACTATTTTTCGAGTAGGTATTGATATGATTGCGCGGCGAAGAGAAATCCCCATAAATTAATATTAAAATAGAATAAAAAAGGATAAAGTATGAAAAAAGTATCGAAAGAGTTCTTTTTAGAAGAACTAACTACCCCAGTGGTGGAGTCGCTCGGCTATGAATTAACCGATCTGACCTTTGAAAAACAGGGCAAAGACTGGTGCCTGACGCTGTTTATCGATTCCGAAAACGGGATCTCATTGGATGATTGTGAAACCGTCAGCCGACAAATCAGTGAATTGCTTGACGAAACGGATCCCATCGAACAGAGCTATTTTTTAGAAGTATCTTCACCAGGTATGGATCGACCCTTAAAGAAAGAAAAACATTTTCTTTCAAATCTTGATATGAAAATTGCCGTCCATCTTTTCGCACCGCTTGATGGGAAAAAGGACATCGTGGGGGTATTAAAATCCTATAACGCTGAACAATTAACCCTTGAGTTGGAAACAGGTGAAATGCTGACCCTGGAAAATAAAAAAATCGCAAAAGCAAATCGGTTGGATGAGTTGAATTTTAAACCTCTTCCATCAGCTGAATAATACGGAAGGCGGAGAAAACCAATATGAATCAGGAGTTTATACGCGCTCTGGATGTAATTCAAGAAGAAAAGTCAATTGATAAAGAAGAATTAATTCAAGCAATTGAGGCTGCCATTACCACAGCATATAAAAAAAATTATGGTAATGCCCATAATGTTGAGATTAATATTGACCGGGAAAACGGTGATATTCAGGTCTTTGCACTAAAAGAAATTGTTGAAATACCCGAAAATGATCACAGTCAAATTTCATTGGAGAAAGCCCGGGAAGTTGACAGCAACTATGCGGTTGGCGATTTCTTCAGAAAAGAAGTCCGCCCCCGGGATTTTGGACGCATTGCCGCGCAAAATGCCAAACAATTAATCATTCAGCGGATTAAAGAAGCAGAACGCAATATCATCTACGACGATTACCTTAAACGCCAGGATGAGGTATTAACCGGTATTATCAAACGAATCGAAAAAGGGGTCGTCTATGTTGAGGTTGGAAAACTTGAGGCGGTCATGCTGCCTTCGGAACAGACAACCGGTGAAAGCTATGCGGTCAATCAACGATTAAAAGTTTACCTGCTGATGGTTAAAAAAACCACCAAAGGACCCCAGGTTAATGTTTCCCGAACTCATCCGGGGTTGGTTAAACGCCTGTTTGAATCAGAAGTACCGGAAATATTTGATGGCATTGTCGACATCGTCTCGATCTCCAGAGAAGCCGGTTCCCGAACCAAGGTAGCAGTCAAAGCCAATGATTCCAGCATTGATCCGGTGGGTGCCTGTGTCGGTCAAAAAGGCGTTCGGGTGCAGAATATTATTAATGAGCTGCAAGGTGAAAAAATTGACGTGATTAAATGGAGTGACAGTATCGAAGAATACCTGTCCAATGCCTTAAGCCCGGCAAAAGTTGTTGAAATCATCGCCAATAAAGATGAAAAAACAGCGGTGGCCATCGTTGATGACTACCAGTTATCCCTGGCAATTGGCAAGGAAGGTCAGAATGTTCGACTCGCTGCCAAATTAACGGGATGGAAGATTGATATCAAAAGCAAAATTGATTACGTAAATCAACATAAAATCGTTGATGCAAAAGCAAATGATCTAACCGACGATATTTTGTTGGAACTAAAGGAAGAGCTTGAATCGGCGGAAGCCTTGGACCTAATGGATGCGTCTATGACTGACGAAGATTTAGTATTTGAAGATAGTTCAGATCTTGAAAATTAAAGGTTTAATCAATAATATAGCTTTTTATGCTATAATACTTCGGTAAAACAATGTCAGGGAGGTAAAATGAAAAAAATTCCACAGAGAACCTGTGTTATATGCCATTCCAAATTTGATAAACGCGACTTATTTAGGATTGTATTAGATAAATCTGGCGAAATTTTTTTTGATCCCACTGGAAAAGCCAATGGGCGCGGTGCCTATGTGTGCACGTCTGATACCTGTATCGATCAATTCCTGAATAAAAATTTCCTTGAACGGGCTTTTAAAAGAAAAGTAGAAAGTGATGTTGTCGAGATTGTTCGGCAGCAACTGTCAGAGAAAAAACAAATGAAATAATAAAATATTGAAGGGAGGAATACTATGTCAAAATTAAGAGTATACGATTTAGCTAAAAAATATAATATTCCCAGTAAAGAATTCGTAGCTATTTTAAATAAGTACAATATTCCTGTAAAAAACCATATGAGCGCCCTGACTGATCAACAGATTTCAGATTTTAATGAAAAATTCGATAAAGATAAGTATCAAGCAGAGCTGAAAACGGAAACGAAAAAAGAACCGGTTAAGGAGAATGTGAAGACCAGTTCTAATCATGTTGCCCCAAAAGTGAGTTCAGACGCGAAAAAACCAGCAAAACCACCACAAAAAAATCAACAAAAAACAGGGGGCAATGTGCCGAAGAAAACAGATGATAAAAAACGACCCGCTACCAGCAATCCCGGTCAACAACCAAAAGTTAGAGATCACAGTAAAAAAGAAAAGACCGCACGAAGTGTTTACAAGCGAATTAAGGATGAAAAAAAGAAATCAGTTCAGTTAAATCAGACATTTGAAATTCCTGAAATCTTAACCGTCGGCAAGTTAGCCGATATTCTTGAAATAAGCGCTACCGAAGTCATTAAAACACTGATGATCGCGGGCACCATGGTCAGCATTAACCAGGAGATCGATTTTGAAACGGCGGCCATTGTTGCAGCTGAGTTAGGCTTTGAAGTCGAAGCAATTAAAATTGAAGATGTGGTTTCAAAAATGCTGGAAGAATACGATGAAGAAGAGAGTGAAAACGAAATCCCTCGTCCACCGGTTGTCACCGTCATGGGACATGTCGATCACGGGAAAACCTCACTGCTTGACCGCATTCGTAAAGCTAATGTTATCGCCGGCGAAGCTGGCGGGATCACTCAGCATATTGGTGCCTATACCGTTAATATTAATAACCACGCCATTACCGTAATCGATACCCCGGGCCATGAAGCCTTTACTGCGATGCGGTCCCGAGGTGCTCAAATTACGGATATCGCAGTTCTGGTTGTCGCCGCCGATGACGGTGTCATGCCACAAACCGTTGAAGCCATCAATCATGCTAAAGCGGCTGGTGTCCCGATTCTGGTGGCCATCAATAAAATTGATAAACCAGGCGCCGATCCGGAACGGGTTAAGCAAGAGTTAACCAAATACAACCTTGTTGTTGAAGAATGGGGCGGCGAAACGATTGCCGTTAACGTCTCAGCCAAAACCGGTGAGGGAATTGAATCTTTACTGGAAATGATCATCATGATGTCTGAAATGGAAGAATTGACCGCTGATCCCGGCCGTGAAGCCAGAGGAAGTGTCATCGAATCTCAGATCAAGCGCGGCAAAGGATCGGTTGCAACCTTACTGGTTCAACAGGGAACCTTGCATGTCGGGGATTCAATTATCTCTGGAACGACCTACGGTAAGATCCGAACCATGATTGACGATAAAGGCAAGCGACTGAAGAAGGCGGGACCATCGACGCCGGTAGAAATTTCCGGGCTTTCAGATATTCCTGCAGCTGGGGACGATTTCATTGTGCTCGAAAATGAAAAAGAAGCCCGTCAATTAGCTGAAAAGCGAAAAGAAATGCAAAAAGGCGAACGTCAGCGTCGTTCTAATATTTCCCTTGATGATCTGTTTAGTCAGATTCAGGATGGCAATATTCAGGATGTCAACATTATCATTAAAGCCGATGTTCAGGGTTCCATTGAAGCGATCAAACAATCCCTGGAAAAACTGGATAATGAAGCCGTTCGTATTAATATTATTCATGGGGCGGTTGGCGCCATCAATGAAACAGATGTCTTGCTGGCATCTACTTCAAATGCCATTGTCATTGGTTTTAATGTCCGACCGGACAAAAATGCAGTCAAACTGGCTGAAACCGAAGAAGTCGATATTCGCCTCTACCGGGTTATTTACGATGCCGTTGAAGACATCAAGAAAGCCATGGAAGGCATGCTGGCACCAGAATTCCGGGAAAAAGTCATGGGTAATGCTGAAATTCGGGAAGTCTTTAAGATCCCCAGCATCGGTACCATCGCTGGCTGTTATATCACCGAAGGAAAAATCAACCGGAATGACGATGTCCGAGTTATTCGCGACGGGATTGTTATCCTGGAAGGAAAAATCGCGTCTTTACGTCGTTTCAAAGATGACGTCAAAGAGGTAAACACCGGATATGAATGTGGAATTGGGATCGAAAAATACAATGATTTAAAAATTGGCGATAACATTGAAGCATTTACCATGGAAAAAATCGAAAGATAAGCGCAAGCCTATCTTTCCCACGAAGGAGATAAAAGGAAATGGCATCTCATCGAAATGAAAAAATTAATGGTTTAATTCAAAGAGAATTAAGCTTAATCATTATTCACAAAATGAAAGACACCCGGATTAAAGACAGCAATGTCAGCATTACCAGAGTTAAAGCTGCCCCCGACTTGAAAACAGCGACCGTCTATGTCAGTATTTTTGGCGATGATAGTCAAAAGCAGGTCGTGCTGGAATTATTGAACAATGCCAAAAGCTTTTTAAGATCAAGTTTAGGACATGTAATAACGGTTCATTCTGTACCGGCCCTGAGCTTTGAAATCGATAATTCGATTGAATACGGCATGCACATTGAATCGATTTTAAAAAGTTTAAAAGACGATAAAGAACTGAAGGATCAGAATGAAGAAGATTCCTGATGAAATATTAAATTGCTTAAACAACAATCAACGGTTTTTGATTCTGCTTCATCAAAAACCGGATGGGGATGCAATTGGTTCAGCAGTGGCTTTAGGAAAAGGTTTGAAGCAGCTGAATAAAACCGTTGATTATTATATCGACCTGCCGCTTGAGGACAAACTGGGTTTCTTTAATGAAATTCAGTACTTCAATCAATCGTTGCAGGACAGCTATGACGTTATTGTGTTTATGGACTGCTCCAGCAACAGCTTTGCCTTTGCCCCAGCCGAAATGCCGGCAGCCAAAACTAAACTGGTGATCGATCATCATAAAAGCAATGCCCATTATGGTGATCTTAACTTTGTCGAAATTACCGGCGCAACAGCCGAAATCGTCTTTCGCATTTTAAAAGGTCTGCAGGTGGTAATTGACGAAGAAATGGCTGATGCCATTTTTACCGGGATCACCACTGATACCGGCAGTTTCCAATTTTCCAATGTGACGGTCGACACCCATTTAATTGCCAGTGAATTGTATGCCATCAAAACCAATTACGCCCATCTTTCCAAAAGACTTCATACCCAAAAAAATATTGATCAGATGAAAATGACTGGAGCCGCCATCCATTCATTGGAAATACTGGACAGCATGCCGATTGCACTGATGATCTTGGATCATGACACGATCTTTAAATTCGGCGGCACCATTAACATCACCGATGATGTTGCCAATTTGGGTCAAAACACCATTGGGGTCTCAATCACAGCACTCTTAAAAGAAATCGACGCCGGCGAGTACCGGGTCTCGTTGCGGGCAAAATTCCCCTATGATATTCACGAAATTGCTTTAAAATATGGCGGTGGAGGACATGAACGGGCGGCAGGTTTTAACTTCAGTGGTGACATTAATGAACTGAAGCGTGATCTGATGAACGTTTATGAGAGTCAAAATGGAGAAGGTTAATAGCTATAATGGCTATCTCAATGTCTACAAAGAGAAGGGCATGACCTCTCATGATGTAGTGTTTAAGGCCCGTAAAATTTTAAAAACAAAAAAAATCGGTCATACCGGAACGCTGGATCCCGATGCTCAGGGCGTTCTTGTTTTATGTGTTGGCCAGGCGACAAAAATGGTTGAATATATCACTGACCACGAAAAAGTCTATGAAGTGGAAGTGGTGCTCGGGCAGGAAACCGATACCTGTGACTTGTCTGGAACGATTATCAGCGAGAACGACCAGCGGATCAGTCAGAACGATTTTGAAAGTATCCTGGCTCAGTTTACCGGCGCTATTTCTCAGAAACCACCGATCTACTCAGCCATTCGGGTCAATGGCAAAAAACTGTATCACTACGCCAGAAACGGCGAAACAGTGGAAATACCGGATCGGGACGTCCATATTGCCGAAATCAGTCTGCTGGAATTCCGTGAAGAGATTCAACAAGCTAAAATCATGGTAACCTGTTCGAAAGGAACCTATATGCGCTCACTGTGCCGGGATATCGGAATTGCTCTGGGGACAGTCGCCTGTATGGGAAACCTGATCCGTCATCAAGTCGGTGGCTTCAGCATTACTGATGCGTTAACCCTGGCTGAAATCGCCAAGATAGTCGACCAGGACCAGAGTGAAGCGCTTTTTTATCCGTTGGCGTATTCCCTTGACCGCTATCCCTGCGTCCGGGCAACCGAACAGGGTCGCAAGTTTTTACTCAATGGCAATAAGCTTTTTCAATGGAATATCCATGAATCCCTGGAAGCTTTTTACCCCGGTGAAACTCTACGCTTATACGACGGCGATCAGCTCATTGGGATGGGCCGATATGTTCAGAACGAAGAAGGCAACTTTATCAAACCGACAAAACTACTGTGAGGTGAACAATGACAACAAATACTTATCATGGAGAAGAAATTGTTTTAGCCCTGGGCTTTTTTGACGGGGTTCATCTGGGACACCGGGCATTGCTTCAAGAAACGAAAAGAATTGGTCAGCGCTTGGCCTGTAAAACGGGGGTTATGACCTTTAAAGAACACCCGCTGGAATTAATCTTTCCTAATTATACACCCTGGCTGATTACCTCCAATGCTGAAAAAGAAGCGATGATTCAGCAGTATGGCATTGATTTTGTGTTTTTGAACCCATTCACTGAAAAGCTGATGAAGTTAACTCCGGAGAAATTTATCACCGACTATCTGCTCAAAAAATATAATGTCAAGGTCGTTGTTGTCGGTTTTAATTATAACTTTGGTTATAAGGGCGCCGGGACAACCGATACCTTAAAAGAACTGGGGAAAAAGTATGGCTTCGCAGTTGAAATTCTGCCACCATTTATCATTAATACCCACTCTGTCAGCTCCACCTTTATTCGCGAGCTGATCAGCTGCGGTCAGGTGGATGAGGTCAAAACTTTTCTGGGCCGAAATTATGCATTAAGCGGCGTTGTTGTTCAAGGCAAGGGACTGGGTCACCAGTTTGGCATTCCCACCGCTAATATAAAATTAGATAAAAAAATTATCCTGCCTAGTACCGGCGTTTATTATACCCACGTTCATTATCGGGGGAAATGTTTAAATGGTCTGACAAATTTGGGTTTTAACCCGACTTTTGAAAAACATCCTTTCAGTATTGAAACCTATATTTACGATTTCGATGAAGATATTTATAATCAGGAAATCACCATTGAGTTCAAGAAAAAAATCAGAGATGAAATAAAATTTGATTCAATCGATGATTTAATCACTCAAATTAGAAGCGATATTGATCAGATCAGAAAAGATTTTATTGAATAATACATTTACAACGATAAATGTTTATGATATACTCATTAAGTTATTACCATTCACTTAGTTTTTTGACACTCCAAC
>PGZR01000113.1 GCA_002841405.1 Firmicutes bacterium HGW-Firmicutes-4
GTCATCGACCAGATTATGGAACCGATTCTGGCCGATCTGCCTTATCAAAGCGGCGACGAGGTTTATGTCCTGGTCAACAGCCTGGGCGCCACCCCACTGATGGATCTGCACATCTGCTTCCGTCGGGTGGCTGAAATCCTGGCCGATAAAGGCATTACCATTTACAAATCCCTGATTGGCTCCTTTGCTTCCTCCATGGATATGGCCGGGATGTCCGTCACCCTGGTAAAACTGGACGACGAAATGAAAGAATTGTTGGATTATCCCTGCGACACCCCTTATTTTAAACAATTCTAAACAGCAACGATAACAATAACAAAACGGGTTGATGGGAAACCATCAGCCCTTAAATCATTGTCAGGAGAAGAATTATGAGCGATTATATTTTAAATAAAGACTACTTTCTTGGGGTGATTGATGACCTCATTGTATTGGCTGAAGAGAAAAAGGATTATTTTTCGGAATTGGATTCCGCCATTGGCGACGGTGACCACGGTATGAATATGAGTATCGGTTTTCGCGAAGTCAATAAAAACCTGGACGGCTGGAAAGACGAGGATATTAATACCCTGTTCAAAAATGTCGGAACCGCTCTGCTTGATAAGGTCGGCGGTGCTTCCGGTCCGCTTTATGGCGGCTTCTTCAGCAAATTTGGGGTGCCTGCCAAAGGCAAAGAGGCAGTGAACTTTGACGAATTCATCGAAATGATGGAAGCCGGCGTGGCGATCATCGAAAAGCGGGGCAAGGCCGTGGTTGGCGATAAAACCATGGTCGATACCCTTAGACCGGCAGTGGATGCCTTAAGAACCGCCTATGTTGACGAAAAAATGGCACCCAAAGAAGCCATGAGAAAAGCATTAGAGGTGGGTGAAGCCGGTTCCGACTCAACCATCCCGATCATCGCCAAAAAAGGCCGGGCGATGCGGCTGGGCGAACGGGCCATCGGCCATCGCGATCCGGGATCAGCATCGAGCGCCGCTTTGCTGGAAATATTTTATAACCGCATGCCGTAATAATTTTATTATTTTGAGACGAGCCTTGACAGCGAGATAAAAAAATAATAAAATAAGAAAGTAAACCATTACAAAAGAATAAAAACAGGGCAAGAGTTTAAGAGATGTCCGTATGATACTGTGGTGCGTCACACCGGAATTTCCGGGAGTTGCCTCAGTATGATGCGGACTTTTTTCATGTTTGAAAATAATATCGTTGTTATCTGGGGATTGTGAAATGCCAAAGGTAGTAAAAATGGCTGCTTAACAGTTAATTTGTGTGAACATTAAAAAGTTGTTGTCCCGGAAAGGAATTATTTTGCAAATTAAGAATGCTGGCGAACAATTAAAATTCCAATCAGTTATTCCATCCGTGCATCAGCGCAAAGAATTGCTCTATGCCATGGAAGAAACAGCGGCGGATTGGATCATGTTGAAATTGGGTGATGTGAATACCCTGCCCCAACTGGTGGGATATATTCATCGTTCCGGAAAAAAGGTGATGGTCCATCAGGATTCAATTAAGGGGTTAGCCCGGGACAAAATGGGTATTCAGTATATGGCAAACTGCGGCGTGGACTGCGTGATTACCATGAAGTCGCTCTGTGTGAAATATATCAAAGATGCTGGAATGATTGCGGCATTCGGATTCTTTGTCATTGATTCGGATGCCTGCCGAACTGGTTTAGGCAGTATCAAAGAACATCAACCGGATGTGGTAATTCTAATGCCGGGTACTATTCCTCTACAGATCATCAGGGATATAAAAAGTGAAGCTGGGATGCCGGTCATCTTAGGGGGATTAATGACAACCAGAGAGCAGATTACTGGAGCAATTGGGATTGGGGTGGCGTCAGTGGCCACCAGCAATCAGGATTTATGGAATCTGGTGATCTGAAAAATTTTCAAAGGTATCAAAAAATAATTATATAAATGGAGGAAAATTCATGAAAAACGTAATGATTTTTGGTGATTCAAACACCTGGGGATGGGATCCATCCAATGATTTGGTTGCAGTGATTAAACGCTGGCCGGACGAGGTTCGCTGGGCTGGAGTACTCCAGAAAGAACTGGGAAATGACTACAAGGTGATTCCCGAAGGTTTGAACGGACGGACGACTGTATGGGATGACCCCATCGAAGAATACCGCTGCGGCAAACAGCACATTATTCCCTTGCTGGATAGTCATGCCCCCTTGGATCTGGTGATTATTATGATCGGAACCAACGATCTGAAATGCCGTTACACTGTGACAGCTCAGGATATTGCCAATGGCGCCGGGCTGATTTTGGATAAAACCCTGGCCCAGGTTGGTGCTTTTGGGCCGAACGGCCCGAAGGTTTTATTTATTGCTCCGCCTCCGCTGGGCCCCATTGAAGATGGACTCTTTAAAGTTATGTTTGAGGGGAACCGGGAAAAATCGGTTCAGATGGCAGAATTCTATCGGGGTGTGGCCGAAAGTCGGGGTGTTGCCTTTTTTGATGCCGCCACGGTGGCCCAGGTCAGTGAGCTGGATGGGCTTCATTTAGGTGCAGATGGACATGCGGCCTTGGGAAAAGCAGTTGCGGTGGAAGTGAAAAAGATCTTAGCATAAAGAAAAATGGGCGGCTTTAACGCCGCCTTTTTTAAATTAAATCATGAAGCTAAAATGAGGAAGGAGGCAGCAATGGAAAACAAACTGGCCCTCATTAACGGAATCGGGGTGACAATGGATGGGGATCTTCCGTCATGCCAGGCCATCTATTTAAGAAATGGGATTATTCAAAAAATGGGAGAGTCCCTGGAAATAACTAAACTGGCCCAACGGGAACAGGCTGAGATCATCGATCTGGCCGGCAAAACATTTTTGCCGGGTCTGCACGATTGCCATGTCCATATGATGAGCACCGGACTCTCCGCCATCGGGATCGATTTGTATCATTGCCGATCGATTGAAGAGGTGATGGAAACCCTGGAAAAAGAAAAAACCGACAATACCCGGGAGTGGATCTTTGGTTATGGGTTGGATGAATCCCGGCTGGCTGAAAAAAGGCCGCCGACGGCCAGAGAACTGGACGCTTATTTCAAAGACCGGCCGGTTTATCTGCTGGATCGGGGATTGCATTATACCCAGGTCAATACCATGGCCATGGAAATTATGGCATTTGCTGAAAATGAAGAAGGTCAGGGTCAGGACGAAACCGGAAATTTTTCAGGCCGACTTCATAGTCAGGCCAACAGTCATGCCAGAAAGTATTTTTTTGATAAGATGACCTGGGAGCAGCGGGAAACAGCCATCCGTCATACCGTTGAAACCGCGGTGGCAATGGGGGTCACCACGATTCATGCCATGGAAGGCGGCGATCTGTCTTCAGATGAGGATATCCCGGTTTTTTTAAAAATTATTGACGATCTGCCGCTGCATGTGGTGCTGCATTGGTGCAGTACCCAGGTGCAAGATGTCGCTGAAAAGGGGCTGAAAATCATTGGTACCGATATTCTTCTGGATGGCTCCATTGGTTCGCGAACTGCCGCTTTTAAGGAACCCTATGCCGATGAGCAGGAATCAGTGGGGGAACTTTATTATTCGGATGAGTGGATTACCCACTATATCGAAAATGCTCATAAAGCCGGACTGCAGACCGGCTTTCATGCCATCGGCCAACGGGCCATCACCCAGGTGTTAAACTGTCTGGAACGGGCCTTGAATAAGGTGCCAGTGAGTGATCATCGGTTTCGGATTGAACACTTTGGCTTTCCCGATGACCGGGATGTAAAACGGGCCGCGGCGCTGGGCGTCGTGATTTCCACCCAGCCAGCCTTTACCTATTTGCGGGGCGGCCCCGACAGCGTCTATGAAGAACGGGTGGGGTCGGAACGGAATCATCGGGCCTATCCCCTTCGTGAATTGCTGGATGCCGGCCTGGTCGTCAATGGCGGATCAGATTCCAATGTCACCCCCATCAATCCCCTCCTGGGAATTCACGCTGCGGTGAATCCGCCTTATCTTCAAAACGCGATTACGCCCATGGAAGCCCTGCGCTTGTTTACCATCGATGGCGCTTTTACAGCCAGAGAAGAAAAATTCCGGGGCAGTTTGACGCCGGGTAAAGCCGGGGATATTACCGTGCTCGATCAGAATCCGCTGGACGTAGCGCCGGATCGCATCAAAGATATCACGGTCGCAATGACCATTTATCAGGGCAAAATTGTGTATCAAAAATAAAGAATGGAGAAGAAAGATGAAGTATATTTTAGGAATTGATGAAGGCACCACCGGCGTAAAGGTCATGATTTTCGACAAAGCCGTCAATGTTATTGCGCAGGCTTATTCAGAATTTACTCAGCACTTTCCCCAGTCCGGGTGGGTGGAACATGATGCCAATGAAATATGGGAAGTTACCCTGAAAATGGTGGCGGAAGCCTTGAAAAACGGCAATGTCCAACCTGATCAGATTGAAGCTATCGGGATTACCAATCAGCGGGAAACCACGGTGTTTTGGGATAAAAAAACCAGCCAGCCGGTTTGTCGGGCGATTGTCTGGCAGGATCGGCGCACCCTGGATATTTGTGAAGCCCTGGAAGCCAAAGACGGGGCCGGGATTGTCGAACGGACCGGGATGATCATTGTACCCAACGATGCTGCAACGAAAATCCGCTGGCTGCTGGATAATGATCCTAAAGTCAGAACAGGCGTGGATAATGGGGAACTGCTGTATGGCACCATTGATAGCTGGCTGGTCTGGAAACTCACCGGCGGTGGGGCCCATGTGACGGACTATTCCAATGCTTCGGTGACCCTGCTGCAAAATGCCAGAACCCTGGACTATGATGAGGGGATTTTAAAGGAATTGAATATTCCCCGGGCAATTTTGCCGGAACTGCGAACCTCCAGTGAGGTCTATGGTTTAACCGATCCCGAAGTGTTTTTTGGCGCAGTGGTGCCGGTGGCAGGAATTTTGGGCGATCAGCAGTCGGCCGCCTTTGGTCAGGGATGTTTAGAAAAAGGGATGGCCAAAAACACCTACGGTACGGGATCCTTCATGGTGATGAATACCGGTGATAAATACGTGCCTCCATCCGATGGTATTTTTTCACCAGTACTGTGGAGTGCCAAGGGCCGAACCGATTACGGTCTGGAAGGAATGGCCGATGTCTCCGGTGCGGTGATCCAATGGCTGCGGGATGGACTGGGTATTATCAATGATGCCAAAGAAGCCGAGGAATTGGCCCTGCAGGTGGAAGACAGCTTGGGCGTTTATTTTGTCCCAGCCTTTGTGGGATTAGGGGCGCCTTATTATGATTCCTATGCCAGAGGTACGATTATTGGGATATCACGGGGAACCACCAAGCAACACATTGCCCGGGCGGCGCTGGAGTCGATGGCCTTCCAGGTTAAAGATGCCTTTAATGTGATGGAAAAGAAGTCCGGCTTTAAGCTGACCAAACTAAGAGCCGACGGCGGCGGAGCTAAAAGTGATTTTTTGCTTCAGTTTCAGGCGGACATTTTAGGGATTCCGGTGGAGCGGCCGGTGATCACCGAAACAACCACGTTAGGAGCGGTGTATGCAGCGGGTTTAGCAGTGGGATACTGGGATAGCTTTGAAGAAATTGGAAAATTCTGGAAAATCGAAAAACGTTTCGAACCGCAAATCAGTGAAGAAAAACGTCAGGAATTATGCGGATTCTGGGATAAAGCGGTAAAAAGATCCGCGGGTTGGCTGAAAGAGTAATCTGACGAGTCGTAGCATTATCATAAAAATTTGATGTAAAGGACTAGCAATGCACAGTGATAAAGTGTATAATAGCCTCAGATTATATTAGGAAAAGAGGACAAAAAGGAATGAAAAAAAGAAGTATATTCGGTTTAATGCTGGCTGTCGTTCTAGTCGCTGGTTTATTTGCAGGCTGCAGCAGCACCGCAAAAACAGAAGACAATGCGAATAATGACGATAAGACCTTTATTGTTGGTTTGGATGATTCCTTCCCGCCAATGGGTTTCAGAGATGACAAAAACGAAATCGTTGGTTTCGATGTGGATCTGGCCAAAGAAGTCGGCAAGCGAATGGGAATGGAAGTTGTGTTACAGCCGATCAACTGGGATACCAAGGAACTGGAACTGGATTCCGGCAATATTGACGTCATCTGGAATGGCTTAACGATCACTGATGAACGAAAAAATGCGATGGATTTCACCGCACCATATCTGGAAAATGATCAGGTGATCGTGGTTAAAAAAGATTCTGCCATCAAAACCAAAGCTGATTTAGCTGGTAAAAATGTAGGCGTTCAAAAAGGTTCTTCAGCTTTTGATGCGTTCACCGCTGACCCGATCAGCCAACAGGCAGCAGCCTTAAATGAGTATCCAGAAAATGTATCTGCTCTCAGTGATCTGGGTATTGGCCGAATTGATGCCGTTATTGTTGACTCCATCGTGGCCCGTTACTATATTACCTCGGAAAAAGCTGAATTTGTAGTACTTAGCGAAAGCTTATCGCCAGAATTATATGGCGTGGGGATCAAAAAGGGCAATACTGAATTACTGACTCAGATCCAGGATGCGATGGATGCCATGGTAGCCGATGGAACAGCCGCCACCATTTCAACCAAATGGTTTGGCGAAGATATTATTTACAAACCATAATCAAAAGCAAACAATCAGTTCTTAGAAATCGGATCGTTTCGATCCGATTTTTTTATGACGTCAACCCTTTAATACTATTTCATTCCTCAGGAGAATAAAATGTCAGATTTTTATATCTATTTATCAAATATCACCCTACCAATGTTGCAGGGGATGGTTATTACCCTCAGTGTTTTTGCGGTCACCATTGTCTGTTCTCTGCCCTTGGGGTTTATGTTTACCTTAATGGCGCGGAGTCGGCTTAAGCCCGTTAAATCATTGGCCAAGGGTTACATCTATGTGGTTCGGGGCACCCCGCTACTGCTGCAGATCATGTTTGTTTATTTTGGCCTGCCGCTATTACCGGTGGTTGGAGACTATCTCATATTCGGCCGCTTTACGGCCGCCTGTATCGCCTTTTGCATGAACTACGCAGCTTATTTTGCAGAAATATTCCGGGGCGGTTTGCTGGCGATTGACAAAGGTCAGTATGAAGCGGCCAAAGTCTTAGGTTTGACAAAATTTGAAACCATGAGTCGGGTGGTGATTCCCCAGATGATTCGGGTCTGTTTGCCAGCCATCAGTAATGAAACCATTACCCTGGTCAAAGATACGGCGCTGGTCACCGTAATCGGCGTGGCTGAGATTCTGCATTATGCCAAAACGGCCGTTAATCGGGATGGGGATACCTTTGCTTTTCTGGTAGCGGCGGCTTTATACCTGCTGATCAACTTTGTGATCACAATGGTATTTAAAAAGCTTGAAACCAAATACGAGTTCTAGGGGAAAACGATGGAAATTATAAAAGTCAAGCAACTCAATAAGAGTTTTGGAGACAATCATGTCTTAAAGGATATCTCATTTGCCGTCAATAAGGGCGATGTAATGGCCATCATCGGTTCATCCGGATCGGGTAAATCGACGCTGCTGCGCTGCCTCATCGATTTAGAAAAGGCTGATAGCGGCGATATCATCATGGAAGGCAAACCGCTGTTAAAAGATGGTGTTTACCCCAGTCCCCCGGAGATCCGGGCGATTATCATGAAAATGGGGATGGTGTTTCAGCACTTTAACCTGTTCCCCCATCTGACCGTCCGTCAAAATCTGGAATTAGCGCCCAAGGTCGTTAAAAAAGAAGAAACGGGATTGATGAACCAGCGTTGTGAAGCTTATCTGAACAAGGTGGGGCTGCTGGATCGCATTGATGCCATGCCATCGACTTTGTCGGGAGGTGAAAAACAACGGGTGGCCATCGCCCGGGCACTGATGATGAACCCTGATATTTTGCTTTTTGACGAGCCCACCTCAGCCCTGGATCCGGAACTGACCGGCGAGGTATTAAGCGTCATGCAAAGCCTGGCCAATGAGCACATGACCATGGTGGTAGTAACCCACGAAATGAGTTTTGCCAGGGAAGTCGCCAACAAGGTGGTCTTTATGGATTCGGGGACGATCCTCGAAGAAGGTTCTCCAGAAGATATTTTTATCCATCCGAAAGAAAAAAGAACCCAGGCGTTTTTAAGCAGTATTTTGCGGGAGCAGAAAAAGAAAACCCATAAAAAATATCGGCTGAAAAAATATTGCTGAGCAAATTAAGAAAATCATAACAAGATAAAGAAAGCCTTCCCGCATGGTGTGGGAAGGCTTTTAAAATACATAATTGGGTTGACAATTAGAAAAACTTGTGATAGCATATAAAATTGCATTGGTATCTTTTAAAATAAGGTTAGAATGCATCCTTGTCGTCAATTTTTGGACGATCAACGAAGCGTTTACGACTCGGTCATGAACAACTGATCAAAGGGGAAACATGTCGGAGCCAGTGAATATGAAATTGATTACGGTCTAATAATAACACAAGGCGAGACGAAACACAACAGGCAAATTTGGGATACCCACAGGCCGAACACGAGTCGGTGAGGGGTAGTCCGTTGCTGAGTATTTTTGCGAGGGGTGATATTGG
>PGZR01000114.1 GCA_002841405.1 Firmicutes bacterium HGW-Firmicutes-4
TAAGTCTTTTCACCCAGAGGAAACGAAACTTCTAAATCAAACTCTCTTGCAACGCCATTTTCATCTTCTAAAATTATTTTTTCTTCCATATCAACTTCTTCTTTCAATTTTATTTTTTCGCTCATAATCTTGTAATTATACCTTTCCATGCTTAAAGAATCCATTATTTATCGATTATTTAACGGCCCGATCCATATAAGACTGGAGAATAATCTGGGCTGCCAGCATATCGATATAATCTTTACGGTTCTCCCGAGAAACATTTCCTTCAATCAATACTTTTTCAGACCAGGATGAGGTTAATCGCTCATCGATATAGATGATTTCGATATCCAGCCGTTTCTTGATAAACTGACAAAAGTTCACTGTTTTCCGGGTCTGAGCAGATTCTGAACCGTTCATGTTCAGGGGCAGACCAGCCACCACTTTTTTGATCTCATATTTTGCAATGAGTTCCCGAAATGCCTCTAAATCGTCATCCCTGGTCTTTCGTTTGAGGGTCATTACCCCCTGGGCGGTAATCTGCAACGGGTCCGTTACAGCCACTCCAATCCGTTTGTCGCCAACATCAATTCCTAAAATTCTTTCCATTCATTATCCCATCTATTTTTTATGACTGTATTAAATCACCTTGATGCAAAAGTCTTTGCAGGCTGAGCTACAATAACAGCATAGCACACATTTCGTTTGATCAACTCGGGCTTTCCCATCGATCAGGGTCAGGGCTTGTTGGTTACAACGGTTCACGCATTCCCCACAGCCGCTACACCAGTCACTGATATGCAGTGTTTTTGGGGCATTGGACACAGCTGCCTCCAAATCCTCGGGAATCATATTGCCATTGAATTTTTTAACGTTATACCGCACTTCGTTAACCGATTGAACCCCAATCGCAATGGCATCCAGATCGTCATTATTCAAGACAAACTCAAAACTGGCTTGTTTTTGGGAAAGCAGATTACCGCCGCCTAAAGGCTTCATGCCGTAAATGCCTTTCCCAAGTTTTTTGGCCTCATGGATGGCTGCTGCCATTTCCTCGGCGGTTCCATCTTCAATACCGATTCCGGTTAAATTAATCAGTGGGTGAATCACATCCAGCTCAGGAAACAGATTCGCCCCGTAAACCCCTTCCACCCGATGGGTAGAAATGCCGATGGCTCTTACTTTGCCCGCCTGTTTTTCGCCAATCAGGGCCTCAATGGCTTCCCAGTGACCTTCAATGGTTTTTCGGCTTTCCTGCTCATGGAGCAGGTAAAGATCTACATAATCCCGACCCAGTTCAGTCAAAGCCCGACTTAAGCTGCTACGAACTCCCGCTGCTGTATAATCATAGGATTTTGTGGCAATGACCGCATCCTGCTGCATCTGGATCGCCGCCCGCAGGTGATCATAATTGTTATATAGATCCGCCGTATCAAAAAAATTAACGCCGTAATCTAAAGCCGCCGCGATGATTTCCCGGCTTTCCAAAAGGGTTTTGTTCTTCTGTAGCGGTCCAATCGTCAAACTGCCAAAGCACATTCGGGAGACCTTGATACCGGTATTACCCAGGGTATTGATTTTCATCTAAAATCGTTTCCTAACCACTAATAAGTGTCCATCAGTTTTCACTCAAAATCGCCGTGGCGAACTAAAATAGGACTGCCTCGGTTGAGACAGCCCCAATTTATCAGCCTACTAAATACTTTTTAAGTAACGTCGAACAAGTTCTTCGAGTAACTCATCCCGTTCAATTTTCTGTATGGCATTTCGCGCTTCTCTGTGACTTGTGATATAGGTCGGATCTCCTGACATGACATAACCTACAATTTGATTGACGGGGTTATACCCTTTTTCAACTAGAGCCTTATGTACATTTCGCATCACTTCGTCGATCTTCTGAGACTTTTCGCTATCGACCTCAAACATAATGGTTCCTCGATCAATCACCGTATTTTCTCCCATTGTCATCTGACCTCCTTCACAATCAATTTATATCATTTTAGTTTCCCCCCAGCTTGCGCCATATCTGGACGTCCGCCACCACCTCCGCCGGCTATTGTCGCCACTTCTTTAATGACTTTACCGGCATGGAAGCCGCGTTTGACGATATCCGGAGTTGCTGTTGCAACAAAATTAACCTTGCCATCCAGAGCACTGCCCAATAGCACAACCCCGGAACCCATCCGGTCTTTCAGTAAATCACCGATGGTTCGCAGCTCTTCCATTGACATATTTTCCACTTCGGCAATGTTAACCTGAACGCCGCTGATGATCACCATTTTCTGGTGGATATCCATAATCGCATTGCCGGCAAATTTTTGTTTCAGTTCAGCAATGATGCGTTCCTTCTGTTTATTGATTTCGGCCAATTCCGTTACCTTTTCAAGTAATTGATCCGGATTTGTTTTCATCAGATTGGATACCTCAACCAGGGTGTCATCCATTTTTTCCACCAGATGCCAGGCATTAAAACCAGTTGCCGCTTCAATCCGCCGGACCCCGGCCGCAACGCCGCCTTCACTGATGATTTTGAACATCCCAACCTTGGCCGAATTACTGATATGACAGCCGCCACAAAGCTCGGTACTGAAGTCGCCTACTTTGACAACCCGGACAATTTCACCGTATTTTTCGCCAAATAGAGCCGTTGCACCGAGTTCTTTGGCTTTATCAATATTTGTTTCAAAAATAGACACATCATAGGCCGCTAAGATCGCTGCATTGACAATATCCTCAACTTGACGTTTCTCATCCCGGGTCATCGCCTGGAAATGGTTAAAGTCAAAGCGCAACCGGTCTGGAGAGACAAATGATCCGGCCTGTTCAACATGGTCACCTAAAACCTGTTTCAGGGCTTTTTGCAGCAAATGGGTCGAGGTATGGTTCCGTTGGACCGCATCGCGTAAATCTTTATCGACCTCGGTAATCACACTTTCCCCGACTTTAAAAGTTCCTGACTTAACTGTACCCGAATGAATATGTCGGCTCAGACTGCCTTTTTTACAGTCACGGATTTCAATTAAGCCATCACCTTTTTGAATAACGCCGTGATCGCCGGTTTGACCCCCGCTCTCAGCATAGAACGAAGTCTGATCCAGAAGTACCAGCACCTCATCCCCTGCTTTGGCTTCGTCCACCAGGGTTTCGTTGACATAAAGCCCGATGATGGTACCTTCAGATTCCAGGTTGTCATAGCCCACAAAGGTATTGACTGCATCCGGACCCAAAGGATTAAAGGGATCATCGGCCCACACTGCTAAATCGCTGTTGAGACGATCCTGTCGGGCCCGTTCCCGCTGGGCCTGCATTTCTTTTTCAAATTCTTCGGCAATAATGGTAAGTCCCCGTTCTTCAACAATTTCCTTGGTCAGATCATAGGGAAAACCATAGGTATCGTAAAGTTTGAAGGCGCCACCGCCGGGGAATACTGTTTCTTCCATTTCAATAATTTTATCGAGTTCTTTGTTCAACAACGTCAGACCCTGGTCAATAGTTTCTTTAAAACGCTCTTCTTCAATACGAATCAGCTTTTGAATAAAATCCTGCTTTTCACGCAGCTCAGGATATGCCCCTTCAGAAACCCGAATTGCCTCTTTAGCCACATCATAAAGGAAAAGATCCTTAATTCCCAGTAATTTTCCGTGACGGACAGCCCGGCGGAGCAGTCGCCGCAAGACATAGCCGCGCCCCTCATTTCCTGGCATCACGCCATCAGCAATCATAAAGGTGACACTGCGGATATGATCGGTGATGACCCGGATAGAAATATCATCCTGGGGATCATCGCCATAGTTTACGCCCGCTTTTTTACAGATATAATTGAGCACATGGCCAACCGTATCAATTTCAAAAATGGTTCCAACACCCTGCATCACTACGGCCAGACGTTCCAGACCCATCCCGGTATCAATATTTGGTTTTGGCAGCGGATTATAGTTTCCCGCTTCATCTTTATCAAACTGGGTAAACACTAGGTTCCAGAATTCGACATAACGGTCGCAATCACAGCCGACACCACAGGTGGGGCTGTCACAACCATATTCTTCGCCGCGGTCAAAATAAAGCTCCGAACAGGGGCCGCAGGGTCCCAGGCCGTGCTCCCAGAAATTATCTTCTTTTCCTAACCGGACAATTTTTTCTTTGGGAATTCCAACATCCTCATTCCAGATTTTAAAGGCTTCATCATCGTCCAGATAGATAGTAATCCAGATCTTATCCTCCGGTATTTCCATCACTTCGGTACAGAATTCCCAGGCCCACGGAATCGCTTCTTTTTTAAAATAATCGCCAAAGGAAAAATTTCCCAACATTTCAAAAAAAGTACCATGTCTCGCTGTTTTGCCGACATTTTCAATATCCGGGGTACGAATACATTTTTGGCAAGTGGTCACCCGATTTCTAGGTGGTATTTCATCTCCGGTAAAATAGGGTTTCAGCGGTGCCATCCCTGAGTTGATCAATAATAGACTTTTGTCGTTAATCGGCACTAATGGAAAACTGTTTAATCGCAAATGTCCTTTTTCTTCAAAAAATGTCAGATACTTTTCTCTGATTTCATTTAATCCTAATGGTTTCATTTTTTTCTCCTTGTCGAAATTTTGGTCTTTGATTGTAAAGCAACTGATGCATTACGTTTTGTTATCAAAACAAAAAAATCCCCTGCAAGTCTGCAAGGGACGGTTTAATCCGCGGTACCACCCAAATTAGCTGCAATCATTAGCAACTCACTTTATCAATAACGGTTTCCCGACTGAAAATACTCGCTGAACATTTTATTCAAACTTTCTTCTCAACTGCTCAAACGGGGCAACTCTAAACCAACCATAAAAGACTTTCAGCCATGTCTCTCTCTCTGCAATCGTTTTTTTTAGAGTCTTCGTTCTCAATGCATTTTTATATTAACCTTTGAGATGATTATATTAATTCCATATTTAAATGTCAATCATTTTTTAGTTCTGTAATATCTTTTGAGGCAAATAGGGAAATAATATATCCGGCGATTACCTTAATGGTTCCGGCCATTGGTACCGCCATAATCATCCCAACGCCGCCAAACATGGCGCCAAAAAAGAAAATTGAGAAGATAATAAACACTGGGTGAAGCCCCACGTTTCCGGACATCAGGGCTGGCGCCAGAAAATTACCGCAGACCACCTGGACCACTCCAATCACAATCAAAATGGGAATAATCATCGTTGGATTCGTGAACAGTACCAGTAGTACAATCACAATCGTGCCCACCGCAGGTCCAAAATAGGGAACCATAGTGGTTAGTCCGGCAATCACCCCGATAATAGTTGCATAAGGAAGACCTAGAGCAAAAGCTCCAATCCCCGTTGCAATCCCGGCGATGAGCGAAGTCAGACCTTGACCCTTGATAAAACCGCCGATGACCAGATCGATGTCACAGCACATTTTAAGCATACTGTTGCGATATTGCAACGGTACCAGATACATGATACCCTTTATAAATAATTCTTTATCCAACAGCAAAAAAATCGTTACCAAAGGCACGATGATAACATTCATTAATTGGCCGCTATTTTGAAGAATCGCATTAGAAATTCCCTGGAGTGCTGTTGCAAATCCCTGCAGCACATTTCCCAGAATTTGTTCCAAATTAAAGAACTGGGTAATATCATATCCGGTAAAATTTGAAATATAGTCAGATAAATTTGTAATGTATGTCTGCATTTGTGTCACAAAGGTTGGAATGCTCTTAATCATGCTGGCAATATTGGTAATAAGACTGGGAATAAAGCTCATAAAAGCGCCAATCACCAGTGCCATTACCGCAAAAAATACAATTAGAACTGCTCCTCCTCGACTTAGACCTTTATTCTCAAAATTTCTGACCATCGGATTTAGCAAATAAGCCAGCACTATGGCAAAAAAGAACGGTGCAAACATACCTGCCAGAGTTGGCCAAACAAAAAAACATAGTGCACCTATCAATACTACGACGATGAGATTGAGAAATAACAGTCGCTTTTTATTCGATGATTCTCCCATTATCTTACCCCCAGTAATTTATTGGCAATACCTGTTCCCTGTTCTTTAAACCCCAGATCAAACATTTCTTTTCCATAGTAAAGTACCTGATCCTTGTAAACCAGGTCGGTGGCCGGAATAATCGCAAAGCCGTGATCGATATCATCAAAGAAACTTCGGGAAATTTCATATTCAGTGATGGCAAATGTTCCCTCTTCGATGGTTGCATTAACCACGTGACCAAAAGCCTCCCCATTTTTATCGACCACCGGATAATCCATCAGCGGAAAGGCCTCATCCAGGTAAGTTTTCACTTTTTTTCCTTTTGCTTTAATGATGATTTTTTCATTTTCGATTATCAGACGTTTATAATTAACATCAACAATATTTTCAGGTTTGAAAAATTGGGCTTGGGAGAAAATTCCGCCGGGATTGATCACCAGATACTTCACAACATGGTTCACAACCACCAGACTCTTGACCAAACCATGTCGCCGGCCGTTCTTTTTAGAAACTACTTCTACATTGAGTAAAATGTTCGCTTTCATTCCATGCTCCTTCCGTTTTGTCATATGCATATCTTACCTTATTATTTTTTTTATGGCAACGTTGTTTTTTCTTTTATTCAGAAACAAACGGGTAATTTGCCATATCGCTTATTATATGATAGACAAGTTTTCTTTTATCTTGAACTCAATCTTAAGTGGACCAGCAATTAGATTATTGACATGACCACCAATTTTTTTGTCTGCAGATAAAAAGTGAAAGTGCCAACCGACCACGTTTATTCCCCTGGCCGTCTCCGGGCAGAAAATGCCCACCAGACAGCCGCGTATATTCTCTAGTACAAGCACTGACTGGTCACTGACAATTTTGTCTAATTCTTCATAGGGTTTTTCCTGAGGCCATACCCCATGGATCTCGATGATTGCAAACCGTCCCCAGATTCTTGCCAGTATTGGATTTTGAGTATTATCAATCCACTTGTTCAGGTTTTCCATGAGACAAATCATATCTCCGTTTATTTCCAAAACCTGATCCTCGTTTTTTCCCAAAAAACCTAGGGTCGCAAAGGGCGTTGTATCTGACAAATCGGCTATTTCAACAGAACAGTCTCCCAAAGCGCGATAGGCTATTCCATCCAACACAATCATTTCTCCATTAAGTTTATGATAAGTGCCAAATCCGGTATCACCATGGGCCAGCATGGTTTTTATGGATAACTGTCCATCATACCCTTTATTCCGAAAGCCAGCCAGCGTTGATACCTGAAAAAGTTTATTATTTTCCATGGGGTCCTCCATTTTATCATCAAAAGAAAGACGCGGTTTCCAGTAAATAGAAACTGCGTCTTTATATTTTTACTGTGCTTTTTTATTATGGTAATCTTCAATGGCTGCCTGAATAGCCTCTGCCGCCAACACCGAACAATGAATTTTTTCCGCTGGCAATCCGCCCAAAGCATCAACCACATCTGAGTTTTTAAATTTTCCGGCTTCTTCAATGCTCTTGCCAATAATCATATCGGTTGCCATACTGCTGCTAGCTACTGCTGCGCCGCATCCAAAGGTTTTAAAGGATGCATCTTCAATGATGCCATCATCGTTAATTTTCAGGAAGATTTTCATGATATCGCCACAAGCCGGGCTACCAACCTGACCAACACCATTTGCGCCTTCAATCTCGCCCACATGTTTGGGACAGGTAAAGTTCTCCATTACTACATCTGTATATTCCATTTTATTTTCTCCTTAGTATTTATTTTGATCTGGATTTTATTCTTAATGATGGTGATGCTCGGCTTTATCAAAAACAGCATCGTCAATCGGACAATCGGCGTTAATTGGAGACATTTTCCGTAAGCGTTCAATAATCTGGATCAGATTGTCGACCACATAGTTGATATCTTCAACCGTTGTGTGCTTTCCAATTGACAGTCTCAGTGAGCCATGAGCTACCCCCGCCGGCAAACCAATGGCCAATAGTACGTGGGATGGATCCAGTGAACCCGATGTACAGGCCGAACCGCTGGAACCGGCCACGCCGATAATGTCCAAACTGAGCAGGATCGATTCCCCTTCTATGTAATCAAAACAAAAATTGGCGTTCCCTGGCAGCCTTTTTTCTGGATGCCCGTTTAAACGAACCTGTGGGATATTTTCCATGACCCCTTTAATCAGGAGGTCTCTTAGTTTTTTCATATGAGCGGCATTATCTTCAAGGTGTTCAGTCACCATTTCCGCTGCTTTTCCAAACGCCACAATTTCCGCGGTATTTTCTGTACCAGCCCGTTTTTTTCGTTCCTGAGCGCCACCGTGGATCAAATTATCAATAGGGACCCCTTTTCTGATGAAAAGAGCGCCAATCCCTTTAGGACCATATATTTTATGAGCCGATATCGACAATAAATCGACATTTAAATCCTTAACATCAACCGGGATGTTACCCAGCGCCTGGACGGCATCGGTGTGAAAAATTATCCCTTTTTCTTTGACAATTTCACCAATTTCTTTGATTGGTTCGATGGTTCCGATTTCATTATTGGCAAACATGATGGTGACGAGAATGGTGTCTTTTCTAATGGCATTGCGCAAATCATCCAATGAGATCAGCCCGAATTCGTCAACCGGCAGGTAGGTTACTTCAAACCCCTGTTTTTCGAGGTATTCACAGGTGTGTAGAACAGCATGATGCTCAATAGTGGAGGTAATGATGTGCTTCCCTTTAGCCTGATTTTTCATGGCGATACCTTTAATGGCCCAGTTATCGGCTTCTGATCCGCTTCCGGTAAAATAGATTTCCCGGGGATCGGCATTAATGGCTGCAGCAATCTGGAGCCGGGCCGCCTCAATACTTTTCTTAACTCCCCTGCCTTCAGTGTATACTGAAGACGGATTTCCAAAATACTCAGTGAAAAATGGAAGCATGGTTTCAACAACAGCCGGATCAACCGGTGTTGTTGCGGCATGATCTAAATATATTCGTTTCATAATTATACCTCTTTCTGGTTTATTTGCCTAATAAGTCCTGTAATGATCGATTATCTATGATATTGCTGATGCTGTCACTAATGTCTTTCCAAAGCCCTCTGGTTACGCACTCCGGAGATTTGACACAGGTTAGCTTGCCGCCGCCATCGATGCATTCAGCTAATTCAATGGGTCCTTCGAGGGCTCTGATAATTTCGCCAACGGTAATATCACTGGGATCACGAGCTAAAATATAGCCGCCCCGGGCACCTCTCAGGCTTTTTACCAGCCCAGCGTTTTTAAGTGTGGAAAAAAGCTGTTCCATGTACGAATCCGAAAAATTTTGTTTCTCGGCGATTTCCTTAATTGAAACCGGACCATCTCCGTATTGAAGCGCCAGTTCCACCATGGCAAGTACACCGTAACGTCCTTTTGTTGAAAGTTTCAAGTGTTTGACCCTCCCTGGATTATTTCCGAGTATTCCACTTGGATTTTAAGTCTATTATAGCACGAAAAAAATATTTTTCAATAGCAAAAATAAAAAATTGTATCAAAAAAAACCCCCGACACTGAAGAAATTCCAGCGTCGGGGGTTTTTAAAAAGCAATTCTTATTTATCGTCTTCGCTGTCTCCGAAAAGGCCATCGAATAGGTTACCAAACGAATCCCCAAGGGTTACATTGGCGGTTTCTTCGTAAACTGTTTTATTACGATTATTGTTGCTGTTATGGCTTTGTTGTGGTCTGCGGTTTCTGTCGCCACCACCGTAGTTGCTGGTTCTGTCGCGATCACCAGAGCTGGCATTGCTACTGCTGTTGCTGCTTCTTTGTGTTGGAGCAGGACGAGCAGGAGCTTCTTCGGTTGCTTTTTTACTTAAGCTGATTTTTTCTTTTTCAGGATTAATGCCGATGATTTTTACAGTTAACACATCACCGGTGTTTAAAACTGACGCAACGGACTCAACCCGGTTGTAGCTGATTTCCGAAACGTGAATTAAACCTTCAACGCCTGGAATCACTTCAGCAAAAGCACCAAAGTCTAAAATATTAGTGATGGTAACTTCTACTTCATCATCAACATTATATTTAGCGATAAAATCATCCCATGGACGATCCATTAATGCTTTTACACTTAATTTAATTTTTTTGTCTTCTTCATTTTTAGCGATAACTTTGGCTTCAATTTCCTGGCCTTTTTCGACAATATCTTTAGGCTCATTTATTTTTTCCCAAGTCAGGTCTGAACGATGAACAAAACCATCAATTCCGTCAAGATCAACAAAGATTCCGAAATTAGTAATGGTTTTAACCACACCTTTAACGACATCATCC
>PGZR01000004.1 GCA_002841405.1 Firmicutes bacterium HGW-Firmicutes-4
GAACGATATATCTTTATGTCTGTGATACCATGGCAGATTGGGAAATTGGATATTTAACGGCGGAACTTAATTCCGGCAGATTTTTTAAAAAGGGGATAACGCCATCCAAAATAGTAACCGTAGGCGTTGATGCGACACCAGTTACGACAATGGGCGGTTTGAAAATATTACCGGATATCAGTGTGGCAGAGTGCGATTTAAAAAGCGCAGATGCTCTGATTTTACCCGGCGGAGATACCTGGTTAGAGGCAATCCACGAACCGATCCTCAATATAGCCGAGCAATGTATTAAAGAAAACATGATTGTGGCCGCCATCTGTGGTGCGACAATGGGACTTGCCAAGAATGGGTTGCTGGATTCCAGAGTTCATACAAGCAATGATCTGGGCTATCTCAAAATGGTCTGTCCGGATTATCAAGGTGAAGCATATTACAAAAATGACCCGGCGGTTACGGATGGAAATTTAATCACGGCTACCGGGGTTGCGCCATTGGAATTTACGGTGGAAGTTCTGAAAGCTTTGGCGGTCTTTTCGCCAGAAACATTAGAGGCTTGGTATCCGCTTTATAAAACGCATGAATCGGAGTACTTTTATGCGTTGATGAACTCGATAGAGTAGTAAAGGTCGCTTTGTTGCTAGGACTGGAATAAGGAAAACTGCGTGATAAAATAAATAATATCATGTGTATGAATACCGATCAATTATAAAAACGCATGTTGTCGCAAAAACAAAGGAATGAAGAAGCATCAAGATAGAAAAAGTTTGGTAATTTCAAGGAGGTTTGTTGATGAAAAAGGTAAAATGGGAATTACCCTCAGAACAGCGCGATGGGTTGCTCAGCCTTTTGAGCGCCCGTTTCGAGAAAAATATGAACCGTCATCAAGGTTTAACCTGGGCTGAGATTCAGGCAAGACTGGAAATTAAGCCAGAAAAACTATGGTCACTCAATGAAATGGAAAAAACCGGCGGTGAACCGGATGTAGTTGGCTATGATCAGAATGCGAAGGAATACATTTTTTATGATTGCTCGGCAGAAAGTCCAATGGGCCGTAGAAATGTTTGTTACGACCGTGAAGGGTTGGATTCACGGAAAGAACATAAACCGGAGAATAGCGCCATTGATATGGCAACCGCCATGGACATTGAGCTATTAACTGAAGAACAATACCGAGAATTACAAAAACTGGGGAGTTTTGATACGAAAACGTCAAGCTGGGTGAAAACACCGGCTGAGATCAGAAAACTCGGCGGGGCGCTCTTTGGCGATCGCCGTTACGACCACGTCTTTATCTATCACAACAGCGCTCCTTCTTACTATGGCGTCAGAGGTTTTCGCGGTGTTCTAAAGGTCTGAATTATAAAAAATGTTAAAGACGGTGATGTCGCAGAGAAGGAGGGAAAATTGAAAGAAGAGATAAAAAAAGCTTTAGCTCTGGGAGCTGATGTATGTGGTTTTGCAAATATTGACAGATTTATTGATGCCCCTGAGGGGTTTCACCCTTGTGAGTGTTATCGCGATTGTAAATCTGCAATAGTGATTGGTTTTGCTTTACCGAAAGGTTAGTTTGAGGTTAAACCTGATTTGATGTATGGACATTTTAATAATCTGACAACTCCAGAAGTTGATAAGATTACGATGTCCACAGCAAAAATAATCGAAGACAACTATGATGGGGTAGCTGTTCCAATACCATGTGATGCTCCCTATGAATATTGGAACAGTCAAAAAATGGAAGGACGTGGCTTGATTTCAATGAGACATGCTGCTGTTAATGCCGGAATTGGAACTTTGGGTAAAAACACCTTGCTCATTAATGAAAAATATGGAAATCGACTAACCATCGGCGTAATGAGCGCTGATTCAGATCAGGGTGATGAAAAATGAGCGTTCTGGCGGTTAGCAATTTATGCAAAAGATACGATCGATTTCTACTGGATAATGTTTCTTTTGCGTTGAAAAAGGGCACCATCACCATTTTGTTTTCGACCCATATTACCTCAGATCTGGATAAGTGTGCGGATAATATCATCTATATTCAACAGGGTAAGGTACTGGCCAACAGCGATATGGCGTCATTTCTGGGACAATACAAGGTTCTGGAATTTTCCGATGAACAACTGACCGATGATTTGAGATCAAAACTGATCGGATATAAACAGACTAAGCACGGTTATCGGGCGCTGATTAAATCGGCCGATGTTCGTCATACCAGTGAAAAAGTGACCAATGCAGATTTGGAAGCGATTATGATTCATATGGAAAAGGAGTGATATCGCTATGAATAATCTGTTATAAAAAGAATTTAAGCTGGCAATTCACCCGACGGTACTTATTTTTTTATTCTTGTCAGCAATGATGTTGATCCCGAATTATCCCTATTATGTGACGTTTTTCTACACCAGTCTGGATCTTCTTTATGTGTTTGAACGGTCGCGAAAATAATGATATTTTTTACACCATGACACTCCCGGTTCGCAAAAAAGATATTGTTAAAGCACGCTTCTTATTTGTCATCCTTATTCAGATCGCTCAGGTATTAACGGCAATCCCCTTTGCTTATCTGAGAAGTTTATATGATATGCCGGGCAATCTTGTCGGGATTAATGCTAATACGGCATTTTTCGGGTTATCTTTTTTAATGATGGGGCTCTTCAATTTTTATTCTTTATCAAATATTATAAGGATCCCAACAGGGTTGGGGCGGCCTTTGGCTGGGGCAGTCTGGTGATGGCGATCTTCATGATCATTGCCGAAACAAGTGTCCATGTGGTGCCATTCATGAAAAATTATCTGGATACAAATGATCCTGATTTTATTCAATATAAGCTGATGGTATTAGGCCTCGGCATCCTCTTTTATGTTCTGCTGACATTTGCGGCTTACAAAAAAGCGGTTGGTTCCTTTGAAGCATTAGATTTGTAGGTGCAAGTGGATTTGCATTTATATAATCTCAATGTCCAGGGAGAAGCACCATATTTGATGACCAAAGGGTTTGCGGGATGCTAACATTATCGACACGGATTTAAGGGTAAGAATGTAATGTGACAGACGATTATTGATTAGGGCATGAAAATCGAATAAAATTATAAAAAAGCAAGAGTCAGTGGCTAAAAAACGGATTAAACTGGTTTCAATCATTACAGAACACTGAAAAACAGACATATTCACGGGCTCATAAAAGTCCCGGAAAAAATTCTTTTAAAAACTATCTCTTTAGGGTGGTGCGAAAAGCTTTCAAAAGGTGTATAATACAATGGATAAATAAAACACGGAGGTAGTTATGAATTTGTCACAATTGGAACGAATGAAAAATGATAATGGTTTTATAGCGGCACTGGATCAAAGCGGGGGTAGCACACCAAAAGCATTGGCAATATATGGAATTCCGAAAGAAGCTTATGTTGATGAAGCTGAGATGTTTCAGATGGTTCATGAAATGCGATCAAGAATTATGAAATGCCCTGCTTTTACCAAAGAGAGAATTCTGGCAGCGATCCTGTTCGAAAAAACAATGGACTTGAAAGTTGATGGAAAATACAGTGCAGATTATCTTTGGGAAACGAAAGGGGTCGTACCAATTCTAAAAGTAGATAAAGGTTTGTTGGATTTAGAGAATGGCGTTCAACTCATGAAACCGATTTCAGATCTTGAAGCATTACTTGTTCGGGCAAAAGATCGACATATATTCGGGACGAAAATGCGTTCTGTCATAAAAGAAGCCAATCCAGCAGGGATCAAAGCTATTGTTGAACAACAATTTGAACTGGGCAAAGTGATTGTAAAGGCAGGATTTATTCCGATTTTAGAGCCGGAGATTGATATTCATACACCCAATAAGGCTGAAGCGGAAGCCATCCTCAAACATGAAATCCTTGAGTACCTGAAAACAGTGGATGCAGACTGTCAGGTTATGTTTAAGCTGACCATTCCCGAGGTTGATAATTTTTATCAAGAGATTATCGCGCATCCAAACGTCGTCAGAACGGTTGCCTTATCAGGTGGCTATTCTAGAGAGGAATCAAATAGAAAACTGGCTAAAAATCCGAAACTGATTGCTAGTTTCTCAAGAGCACTAACTGAAGGACTCAATGTTAATCAAAGTGATGAAGAATTTAATAAAATATTAGCTGAATCGATCCAATCGATTTATGAGGCCTCGATTAAATAAAAGGAACGGCAAACAAATCTTTTAAGCATCGATTTGTTTGTCGTCTTTTATTTTTTGAACGATTATTTGGTCTCGACTGTATTCGATCAAGAGGGACGTTTTGTTTGTCATGTCAGCAACAACATGATACAATAAACGAGCAACCAGTGGGTTTGCTGATGGTGGGAAAGCCTTGAACGGAGCTGGGATTGCTGAAGAAGAAAAGGCCGAAATTGGAGGGCTGAAGATGAATGATCTGTTGCTGATAAGCGGATCCATGATGATGGTAGTTTATTTGATCATGTTATCAAGAACAACAAAAAATATCGAACGATCAATCAGACTGTCAAATGCCTTTGTGGCTTTGGCTTGTTTTTTGATCTGTTTTGCACATTCAAGTTATCTAAATTTTATCACGCTACCCTGGGAAATGATTAATATTCGTGCCGTATTTTTCGATTTCGGTTTGGTCGCTTTCCTGGTGGGACTGTTCATCATGTTTGTCGAACTACTTAAAGATCCCATGTTTAAGTATTCGCCATATGTTGTTGTCATTGGAATGAGTTTATTGACGATGTATGGTAATCTTGCTGTACCAATCGGATAGAGGGCTTATCTACGGAAATCGGCAGGATTGCGGTTTTATCCTGGGGCAAACAAAGGCCGCGAATGAATCAGCACATAAAACGGCAATTAATAAAAAGATCTTCAGGAACTCAAGGATAAAGGCGGATTGAAAAATTGCTCGGCTCTCTCCACCCATGCTTCAGGATGATAAGCGCTGATTTCGGAATGACGATAGCCCGGTAATTCAATTAATTGACAGTTCTTAACAGTAGTTTGGAACAGCGCTCCAGACTCTTTAATACACTTCATTTCCTTACTGCCATACCAGTAAATGATATCGCTCTGGCTGTTTTTCAAACTGTCTTTCAATTCATATTTATAATAGGTTTCAAAAATCTGATTCATTGTTTCAACCTTAACTGCTGGAATATCTCGCAAGTATAATTCGGCAATGTCATCAGGTAAATGCATTTGTTTAGGAAGTATTGTCAGGGCCCACTGATTAAATCTTTTTGAAAACATCCATTTGCCAAAATATTTATAGACAAAGCGACTGTATTTTAAAAGAGCTGGCTGGGGAATACACAAGCCACTTTCGATAATCGCTTTTTCGGCAAGGTCGGCTCTTCTTGATAAGAGTTCAATAGCGATCTGCCCGCCCAGAGAAACCCCGCTGAGGGCGAAAAGTTTGCCATTCGTGTTGTGGTCAATATAATCGAGTAACTGATCAGCAATATTTTCGGTAGAGGTATAAGGGACCTCGGCTTCTTCCCCGTGTCCGTCGATTACCGGTAAGATCACATGGTATTTATGCTGCAATAATCGGGCTTCTTGTAAATATAACCAATAGGACCAACCGGCACCGTGAATGAGCATGATCGAGGGTGAATTTTTATCCCCATATTCATAAAACTTCATATTTGTTATTCCTTTCTCGGGTTGCTAAAATAATTCATCTAACATATTTTCGATCAGCTGAAGGATGATTTTCTCAATCCCGGTTTCTACCAAGATATCTTTGTTTTGGATTGTGAGATTCATGAGCTGAAGCCAGTTAATGACGGCGTCAAGATCGTATGGCTCTTTCTTTTCACGCACATGGCGTAAATTTCTTTCCATTGCTGTTTTTATATCGGTCATTTTATTAAGACAATCGCTGGGAAGCCGGGTGGATAAGTTTTGAAGATCTTCTCTGGTCAAAAAACGATAGACATTGTGCTCATCTTTCAAAAACATACAATCGTATAATTCACGCAAATCATTTCGTTCAAGATATCCCTTTGTTTGAATGATTTCTTCAAGCTTATCTTTTATGCTTTGCTGGTATGAATCAGCAAGTGCATAAACCAGCATTTCTTTAGAGTTGAAAAAATTGTAAAAGGTACCTTGGGCAATCCCCACTCTTTTGGTAAGTTCGTGAATACTCATTTTTTTTATACCGTTCTGTTTGATCAATTCCAAGCCAACCATCATGAGCTGATTGACTATTTCTTGTCGTTTTTCGGTTGAATATATTTTTGGCATCGGTTCACCTCTCAATAATATGAATATAAATAATTAATATTCATATTATAAGTATAGACCAGGATTATTTCTTTGTCAACGCTGTGATTAGTATGTTAAAATTATAAATATCAACAGCGAACCCATTAAATTATCATATTTGATCGATGCGTGTATCGGTAATTAAATCAGTAGATTCTAAATAAAGAGAGGTAATTTGTATGGAAGAAAATCTGATTGCCCCCTGCGGCATGAATTGCAGCTTATGCGTCGCCTATCAAATGAAAAAAGGTGACTTGAAGAAGCAGGGATTTAATCGGAAATACTGTTCTGGCTGTATCCCCAGAGGCGAAAACTGCACTCATATGGGCGATCAGTGTGAGTTGCTTAGAAACGGCCGGGTGCGTTTTTGTTATGAATGCAGTGATTTTCCCTGCAAACGCTTAAAAGGTCTGGATAAGCGTTATCGGACCAAATATCATATGAGCATGATTGAAAACCTCAAGGCACTTCAGAAAAATGGGATGGCAGCCTTTCTCAAAAGCGAAAAGAAGCGGTGGGCATGCCCTAAATGCGGTGAACCAATTTGCTGTCATAACGGGCTCTGTCTGCAGTGTGATCTTGAGATTTTGCGAACAAACAAACGATACCGCTGGAATGAGGAGGAAGTTTAATTGAAGACAAAACTACGCAAATGGAAAATGGAAGATGCCCAGCAGCTTTCAGAGATGCTGAACAACCAGAAAATTCTGGCTAACCTGCGGGACGGCCTGCCATTTCCCTATACCATTGATGATGCAAAAGAATATATTCAGGCCATGCTGGATGCGGATCAAGACCAAACCTTTGCATATGCCATTACTGATGAGGATCGGGTCATTGGCAGCATTGGCGTGTTCCGCAAAGATAATATCCATTTTCAAACCGCGGAACTGGGCTATTATATTGCTGAACCTGATTGGGGCCAGGGACATGGAACCCGGGCGGTAAAACAGATCGGCGAACTGATTTTTGAAACAACCGATATCATCCGGATTTTTGCCGAACCTTTTGCACGAAACCTGGGGTCATGCCGGATTCTTGAAAAAGCGGGTTTCCAACTGGAAGGAATACTCAGAAAAAATGCCCTCAAAAACGGTCGATCAGAGGATATGAAACTATACGCACTAGTCAAAGAATAAGGGCCGGGCAGGATGTTGAAGAACGAATTAGTCAGCAAAGCCATTGAATATATCATCAAAAATCTGAATGAGGAAATCACCATCGAAGACGTGGCAGATTATTGTCATCTTTCCAAGTATTATCTTTGCAGAGTTTTCAAAGCCGAAACTGGTGAAGGGGTTTATGCCTTTATCAAGCGTCTGAAAATGGAACAAAGCGCCATTGAGATGAAGCTTGGTAAGGACAAATCGATTACCGATATTGGGATAACCTATGGCTACAGTTCATCAAATTACAGTACCGCCTTTAAGAAGCACCATCACCTTTCTCCGGCGGAATTTCGCAAAACTGTCAATGCCAGATCTGCTCCCCACCCGTATCTTCCCAATCATTTGGCACGATTTCAATCCTTTGAGGTATACGATCAGAAGATTGAGATCAGGGAGCTGGCAGATTTTCGGGTGATCTATGAGCGGTATCTGGGGAATTATCTTGATCTCGGAGTACAGTGGGAAGCTTTTACAGCCAAGTATCAAGCCGATATTAATGCCGATACCCTTCTGATTGAACGTTACTATGATGATCCAGCCATTACCAGAGTCGGCCAATGTTTGTATGATCTTTGTATGACCGTCGAGGCGAACTGCCAGCTCGCGAATACCACTACCATTGAGGGCGGAAAATTTGCGATTTACCGCTTTGATGGCCGGATCAAGGATATCTATGAAACCCTTCAGGGCATCTTTAATATCTGGCTGCCCAACAGCGGTTATGAAATGGATGAACGCTATGGGCTTGATATTTATCGCCAGATTGATAGAAAAAACAGCCAGGTGATCATGGATTTATGCATCCCCATTAAATAGCGCAAGAATTCAGAAGTAATGACACAGACTTTCTTTTATAATGATAATTATCACAAGGGATAATGATCGGTTTAAACGAGGTCTGTTTTTAATTTGTGAAAATCGCTAAGTAGAAAAGTTACAGCAAACTATGATTTGAGCTGGTCATATAATAAAACAAAGACGGAGGATGTTAATATGTTTGATATCAGAAAAATTCAGGAACAGGTCATTTATCAGGCGGTCAAAGATAAAAGCAACGAGGACGTTGCCAAAGCAATCGTTTTTGGTTCGGATAAACCAAAAAAAAACGAGGATAATCCGGCATGGGTCAAGGCGACGATGGAACGGCTGGAAAACCAGTTCGATCAGGACACCGTTGTGCAGATCCGGAGAAATTGTCAGTGCGGTTACGGCATGGATGAAAAATTAGCGCTGCTAAAAGAGCTGGTTGCCGCATCAGCGAGTCTGGAAGAATTCGGAAATTTGGATAAGGCCAATGCGGCGGGGCTTTTTAGTGACAATGGGGAACTTTATCTGCAGTTTCCTTTTTGCCCCTGCCCGATGCTGGAAGAGGTTGAACGCCTGGAGACCGATACATGGTGTCAATGTACCACCGGTTACAGTCAGGTGCTTTTCGAAAAAGCGTTCCAGTGTCAAGTTGCGGTGGAGCTACTGAAAAGCGTCAAAATGGGCGATGATAAATGTCTGATGAAGATTATACCTGAAAAAAATAGCTGGAAATAAAGATCAAAAAATCATTAAGAGAAATCCCGAAGATCTTAACCGAAATTTTGGCCAGAGCCGATGCTGCAGATAAAAATGCAGCACCGGCTCTGGTCTTTTAGGGGTAGTGAGAGAGTCACGCAAAAGTCAATAAACCATAATGTCAGCAGTGATCTAGTCATCAAACGAGGTATTAATGTCAAACTCAAATAAATATCTTATCGTGAAGCGATAAAGAATTGCAAAATAATCAGAATAATAGTATCATTACAACTAAGTAACAAATTACAGTATTAACGGTTCTGTTCCATCTGAATAACAGGTTTTTCAGATGGAACAGTGAAATGCCACAATTGTCGGAACAAGAAATTATTTAAGAGAGACGAATTTATGTTATTTATATTAATGGGACTTTTAGCATTTATTCTTTTTGTAGCATATGATATCAATGATGTGATTTTTAAAAATAATGTAATACGTCGGTTCTTTTTTTTAGGTTCATTCCTTTTAATTTTTGCAACAGCGGGGATTATTATTGAGGCATTTGATGTTATTATATGGAATTTTTGGTGGATGAGCATCTTTGGGATGTTTTCATTATTTTTCCTGATCTTATTGATCTATACACTTTTTTTTGCATTGCCATTTAATGAGACATATATTATAAGTAATGGATCACCTCAAGTTTATCGAAATGGTGTATATGCCTTATGTAGGCATCCCGGGGTGTTATGGTTTGGGGGATTTTATTTCTTTTTATGGGTTGCGTTAAGAATCCCGATGTTATTGTGGGCAGGACTTGTTTTTTGCGTTTGCAATTTTTTATACATTGTTTTTCAGGATCATTGGACCTTTATACGTACTTTTGAGGATTATAATGACTATAAGAAAAGCACTCCTTTTATTATTCCAAATTTCGAAAGTATCAAGCGTTGTTTACTGACATTAAAGTAAGAAAAGGAGCAATTCGGTGAAGTTTGAAGAGAAATTAAAGAATCGCCAATATGAAATGTTATGGCAGGAGTATTGCGGTTTTTTAGATCTTGATATAGAGTCCTACATGACCATCCAAAATCGCCTGATGATGGAACAAATCTCGCTATGGAGTCATAGTGAACTTGGTAAGCAAATGCTTAATGGAAAAAGACCGGAGACTATCGACGAATTTCGGAAAGCGATGCCCTTATCCACCTATGGCGACTATGCTGATGTTTTATTGCAAAAAAAAGGTGAAATGCTTCCGGATCAACCTGTTTTATGGATCCAAACCACTTGGGAAGGAGGCAAACAGCCGATTAAGGTGGCACCCTATACGAAGAGTATGCTAGATACGTATCGCAATAATACTATTGCTTGTTTAATGCTTTCCACCAGTAATGAAAAGGGAAAGTTTGATGTCCGCGCGACAGACAAAATTCTTTATGGATTAGCACCACTTCCCTATGCAACAGGATTACTTCCCTTGGTATTAAATGAAGAAATCGGCATCGAATTTTTGCCATCTGTTAGGGAAGCTGAAAAAATGACATTTAGTGAACGTAATAAAAAGGGCTTCAAACTCGGGCTCAGAAAAAATATTGACTATTTCTTTGGTTTGGGAAGTGTGACCTATTTTGTTAGCCTCAGCTTAGCTTCCATGGGCAAGACTTCAAGTCAAGCTTCGTCAAGTGATTCTAAAAGTAGTGCAATGAAATATTCCCTGCCGATGTTGGGGAAATTCATCTTAGCAAAATATCGTTGCAAAAAAGAAAATAGGGATTTAAAACCAAAGGATTTATTTAAGTTAAAAGGCTTTATGGTTGCGGGTACTGATAACGATTGCTATAAAGATGATCTGGAGGATTTGTGGGGCATTCGTCCAATGGAGATATTTGCGGGAACAGAGCCGACCTGTATTGGCACTGAAACCTGGACAAGGGATGGGATGTATTTCTTCCCGGATGCCTGTTTTTATGAATTTATCCCAGAAGATGAAATGAACCGAAGTTATGAGGATGACAGCTATCAACCCAAAACCTATCTGATGAATGAGGTCCTTTCCGGAGAAAAATATGAGCTAGTGATCTCTGTATTCAAGGGCGGCGCATTTATGCGGTACCGAGTTGGTGATGTTTATCGTTGTATCGGGTTGAAAAACGATGACGATAAGACCAGAATTCCCCGGTTTAAATATATTGACAGAATTCCAACAATAATTGATATTGCAGGCTTTACCAGGATTTCAGAGCATTCTATTAAAACAGCAATAGATTTATCGGGTCTTAACATTGAAGAGTGGATTGCAGTGAAGGAATATAATGATCACAATCGCCCTTTGATACACCTGTTTGTTGAAATTAAAATATCTTCCCTTGTTAGCTGTGGACTTGGGAAGGAAATACTTAAAGAACATTTAACGGTGTATTTTAAATATGTTGACCATGACTATAAAGATTTACAACGGATTTTAGGAATGGATCCTTTGGAGATAACCATTTTGAAAAGTGGCACCTTTGAAGAATATAATAAGCAAACGGGAAAAAAATTAAGACGTATCAATCCATCAAAATATGAGATTAAAGAACTTTTATCAATTGAAAAGAATAATTTTTCGATTGATCGTGCAAGAGGTAGATGATGGATAGCTTTGTATACATACCGATCACAGCCTTATGCTGTTACATCTTTTTGCTGCTGGCTTTTGTGGCGGCTAAAAAAAGTAAGCTGATCAATTCATTCTTGCTTTTTCTATCCGCAATAATTCTATGGACAGGCGGTTCGCTTTGCATGAGAATGCAATTGTGGCCAAGTCTTGATTTTTGGTACAATGCCTCTGTTCTGGGCTTAACTTTAATGCCTTTTGCTTTTTTTATTTTTGTGATCGAATTTATTGGATTAAGAGATCGGTTTTTTAAAGCAGGTTATTTACTGATCGTTTTTCTAGTAAATATCATTAATGTCTTGACCGGTTTTTTTCTTAGTGCCCCGCAAGCTACAATTGGAACTGATGAAAAAGTGAGTTTCATCTATAATGTTACATGGCCAGTAAGTATTTTATTTGCTATATGTGTTGCGATTACGTCTCACTCGCTGTATCTATTATATAAATACAGTAAAACCAATGAAATAGCAAAAAAACAGTTTATGCCGATTGTCTATGGCGTTTTTATTTTAGTAGTTGGTCATCTTGCTTTGTTTGTTCCATTATTCAAAGGCTTTCCAACAGATATTCTGTCCGGTGTTTGTTTTGCTTTTTGCTTGTTTTATGCATTATATAGGCGTCGTTTATTCAAATTAACGCTTCTTGTTTCCCGGGGGAGCTGCTATGGGATTGCGGCAACGCTGTCCTTATTGTTGTTTTCAAATTTCATTAGCTTATTTCAAGCATTTATAGATAATAATTTGTCTAATTTTAAAGAAAACAGTGTTTTGATTATCGCCGTATTTTTTACATTTGCTACTTTCTTTATCTATCAGGGAATGAAGCGGTTTATAGACAAGGTCTTCACAAAGGAAGAAATTTATCAAGCAGAAAACTTAAAAGAGTTCAGTATAATGGTTTCGAAAAGTTTGAATGTAAATGAGATCCTGGAAGAATTAGTGGATGTCATTCAAAAAACAATTACGGTCAAAAAAATATATATATGCATCAGAAATGAAAAAAATGATTCCTTTTTTATGATACATAGCACCAGTCCTCTCGATAAAAAGTACTTTTGTATTCAGGAAGACAATCCGATCGTAACATGGTTATCCAATAACGAAGGCTGTTTGTTAATGAAAGATTTCAAACGCACAGTTGCATACAAATCGATGTGGGAAGAAGAAAAAAAACAATTTGCAGATTTGAAAATTGAATGTTTTGTATCCCTGAAAGATGCTGCAGAATTGGTTGGAATTGTCTTGCTTTCGGAAAAAGAAAAACATAGCAGTTTTACCTATGATGATATTAATTTTCTGGGTTCTGTCGAATCGGTAGGATCCATTGCGGTTAGAAATTCCAGACTTTATGAGAAAGCCTATTTGGAAGCGCGAACTGATGAATTGACGGGCTTGTTAAATCGCAAATATTTTTATGAAAATTTACATAGCGAATATGAAAAAAATAAAGGCCAATCGCTGGCGTTGATTATCCTGAATATTGATGATTTTAAATTGTTTAATCAACTATACGGGAATAAAGAAGGGGATATAGCGCTTCAGATGATTGCAAAAATTATTCAGGCTTCTGTTGGAAGCAATGGATATGTAGCCCGATATAGCGGCAAGGAGTTTGCGATAATCCTTCCGTTGTATGATTTGCTTAGGGCAAAAAATTTAGCTGAAACTATTCGCCTGCAGATAGCTGATATGAATAAATATAATAAAGAGTATCGGTTAAAAACACTGACATTAAGCGGGGGAATTTGCGCAATACCTTATGCAGCAAGCAGCGTAAAAGAATTAATCGACAATGCCGATAGAGCCATATATTATGTTAAAAGAAATGGCAAAAATGCGATCATGACCTATTCTGAGCGTGATCACAATCTTGGGGAAGGAAATGTCACAGCGGAGACCTTAAAACTAAAAGAAAACATATATTCTGATTATGAAAAAACGATCTATGCGCTAACAGCGGCCATTGATACGAAGGATCACTATACCTTCGATCATTCAAATAATGTCGCTTACTATGCAGTAGAGCTTGCCTACGCTTACGGAATGAATAAAGAAACAGCTGAAATCATCAGAGAAGCGGCGTTGCTGCATGATGTCGGAAAGATCGGCATCCCAGAACAAATCCTTAACAAACCGGGTAAACTTACACCTGAGGAATATGAGGTCATGAAAGGACACGTAGAAAATTCAATAGATATTATCCGACACCTGCCATCGCTTGATTATGTCATCCCAGCAGTAATTGGACATCACGAACGTTATGATGGATTAGGGTATCCAAGACGAATAGCAAAACAGGATATTCCTGTGTCGGCAAGAATTTTATGTATTGTAGACGCCTTTGACGCCATGGTTTCTGAACGTTCCTACAAGGAAGCTTATTCAGTGGGCCATGCTTTGAAGATTATTGAGGACGAGGCAGGTTTGCAATTTGATCCAGAATTAGCACATGTTTTTGTAAAATCGATAAAAAATGGATTGATTAAAATTAAACAAGCGACGAGTATGGAAGCTAATAAAAAAATCGTAAGTTTATAATTGACTTACGTTTTTTTTATTTGAAAAGAAGATTTCAAGAGACTTAAACGATCACTCTATTTTTTATGATGCTTAATATTTTATGTAATTATGAACTTGGAGTCGAATTGAGTTACAATGATTATGCAATATAATGCAAAGAGAATTGCATCATTTGGGGAATAGTTCTTTTCATTGAGGCAAACCTCTGATAGAATATTCAGGAAAAGACAGGAATTTACCATGCAAAGGAGTAACGGGAAAGAATGAAAAGAAAGATTAAACTGGCATGTTTGTTTTTAAGTATGCTGATGTTGCTGACAGCCTGTTCGGCAGGCGAAAAGACAGCCCTGGATCCTAAAAATCCGGTTTCCATCACCTTGTGGCATTATTATGTTGGGGATAATAAGATTGCGCTGGAAACAGCGGTGGATACTTTTAACAAAAGTGTGGGTTCCGAAAAGGGCGTAGTGGTCAATGCCGTGGCTAAGGGCAGTGTTACTGAATTGGAAAAAGCAGTCACTGATGCTGCCAAAGGGGTTGTTAATGCAGAAGCCATGCCGGATCTGTTTTCCTGCTATCCCGATAAGGCGCTGGAAATTGATGAACTTGGCAAGCTGTGTGATTTAAACGATTACTTCAGCGAAGCAGAACAGGCTCTGTATGTGGAAGAATTTTTAAACGACGGCCAGTTTGATGGTGATCGGCTGTTAATCCTGCCAATTGTAAAAAGCACGGAACTGCTTTATGTTAATGAAACCGCCTGGAATGAATTTGCTGTGGCTAATAGTCAGGACACCACTAAACTTAGTACCTGGGAAGGTGTTTATGCGGCAGCGCAGGCGTATTACAAATGGACTGACGCCCAGACACCAGAAACCAGCGGGGATGGGAAAAGCCTGATGGGCGTTGATTCGGTTGCCAATTATGTTATTATCGGCAATAAACAATTAGGGGTTGAAGTCATTGATGGGCAAAATCAGCAGGTGGTGTTAAACCGGGCTGTGATGAAAAAAATCTTTGACACTTACTATGGCAGTATGAGTTTAGGCTATTTCAATGCGGTGGGGAAATTCCGCTCAGACGATATTAAAGCTGGTGATCTGGCTGCCTACGTGGGTTCGTCATCAGGGGCCGCCTATTTTCCAACCTGGATTGAAAAAGATAATACCCAGCTGCCGATCGAATTTTTGGCCTTATCCTACCCAGTCTTTGAAGGGGGCAGCCCTTATGCAATTCAGCAGGGTGCGGGTATGAGTGTCGCGAACTCCACGCCCGAAAAGCAGGAAGGAGCCGCTGTTTTTCTAAAATGGTTTACCTCAGAAGCTCAGAATATTGAGTTTGCGATGACCACCGGTTATCTGCCAGTACAATCCGGTGCCTATGAGAATGATGCATTCAACGCCACTCTGGAAGAAATGGGAGCTGGTGAAGCAGCGGAAAAAAATATTGCCAAAGTTTATGAAATTGCCTTAGATCAAATCATGGAGCGGGATACCTATGCCTCAGTGCCTTTTAAAGGAAGCTATGAGGTTCGGTCAACTCTGGAAAAATCACTAACGGCGATGGGTCAGTCAGGACGTCAAAATGCCACGGCATTAAAGGAACAGGGGCTGTCAGAAGCGGAAATATTAGCAGCCTTGGATCTGAATACCCGGTTTGAAGAGTGGCTGACGACGATTCGCAGCCAACTTGATAAGGCCGGTATCCCCTATATTGAAAATTAAGACAGCATAAAAATCTATTCCATTTCGATAAGGAAATTATCATGAAAAAAACCTGGACCCTTCGAAGACAGTTAAACATTTTATTGGCACTGATAGTGATCTTTCAAAGCATTGCTTTACTCTCTGCCCTATGGGTATCCCAGGTGTTTTTCATGCTGGATGCAGAAGCGGTGCGATTGCTGAACAATACCACCGAAACCCGGAGCAAAACATTTAACGCATCGATGGGTCAGACGATTGCCAATATGGCCGCTGAGACCGAACAACTAAATGCGGCATTGATTTTACTAGCCCGGCAACAGGGCAGTACCCCGGAAAGTTTGTATCTAAGCGATGCGGCATATAATGAGACGGCTTTGCTGGCCAGCGACGCATTGGTATCAATCTTAAAAAAGAATAGTGTAACGGGGGCGTTTTTTGTTTTAAATGGATCCAATTCAAACAAGGGCGATCCATCCGCTCATTCGGCGGTATATATTCGCAACACCACCCCGGATAGTGGTGTAACATCAAACTATTTGCTGGAAATTGGTCCCATCGCTGTTTCCAAACAATATACCATGGCGACTAGTATTCGCTGGAATCTGGATATTCGTTCAGGTGGTGAAGCGGGGGATTTTGATTTTTATGAAAAACCAATCTGGGCCAGCACCCAGTTTAAAAATTCTGAAATGGAACGTTATGGTTATTGGACTACGCCCCGGGATCTATTAAAAGACAATCAGCAGGTTGTTTGCTATACGATGCCGGTTCTGGATGAAAACGGGAATGGTTATGGAGTGGTGGGAATCGAAATTGATATGCCCTATTTTTCCCAGCACTATCTGCCGGATTCCGATCGCCTTTATCATAACAGCTTTTACGTGATTGCGGGAATGACCGATCGGACCTTAGATCTGGACTGGTTTATTCCTAGTGGGGTACTGGCAGAAACCTATTTAAAAAACGGGGAGCAACTGAAACTGAAATCGCTGGAAAATGAAGGTGTTTTTGAAACTGAACTGGGGGAGTTGGGAACAATGGTTGCTTCAGCCCGGGAGTTGAAGGTCTATAGCGACAATTCACCTTTTGCGGATCAGAACTGGACCCTGGCCTGTTTTGTGCCCAGCGATGTTCTGCGAGAAAACTCGGCATCCGTAAGGGAGAAGCTGATTTATAGTATTGTGCTGACTACGATCCTGGCATTTTCAGCAGTTTTTGTGTTGGTCTACTTTTTTACCCGCAAGATTTCCCACTTGTCAAAATATGTTCGGGCGCTTTCACCCTATGATCAAATTAATTTCAAACCAACAGGGATGCTTGAGGTTGATGATTTAACCTCAGCGGTGGAACTGTTAAATCAAAGCCTGGTGAATGTATCAAAAACCACCTCAAAAATACTCGAATTGAGTTTGCTGCCCATCGGTGGTTATGAAGTGATGGACAACAGCAAACATGTAATTCTTACCGATTTTTTGTATTGGCTGTTGCACCTGGATCCTGGTAGCCTGATTTCAAAAGAAGAATGGAAGGATTATTATCAACGACTGACACAAAATCCCGTTCATGGTCAGGAAAATATCTACGATTACTATGATAACTATACAAAAAAACAGCTGTGGTTAAGGATTTTGGAAGCCAAATCACCAACCGGGGTAGTAGGTGTCATTCAGGATGTCACCGAGGATATCGAAGAAAAACATCGGCTAACTAATGAATTGGATTATGATGCGCTGACAAAATTATTCAGCAATACGGCTTTGAAACGTGAGTCTGCCCGGAAAATCAATGATCGCCCAAATAAGATTGGCGCTATGATTTTTATTGATCTTGACAATCTAAAATACATCAATGATACTTTTGGTCATGATGTGGGGGATCGGCTGATCATTCGCGCCAGTGATATTTTTCGGTATTTCGAACGATTTGACGGTATTGTCTCCCGGATTTCTGGTGATGAGTTTGCCATTTACCTTCATGGATATGTTGACCAAGACGAGCCCCGGGAAATTATAAAAAACCTGTATACTTACGGCGAGTCGTTTTTACTAACAACCCCAGATGGCAATGAAAATCGGATCCGTTTTTCAGCGGGAGTTGCCTGGTACCCTCAGGATGCGACTGAGGTCATGGATTTGCTGAAACTATCTGATTTTGCCATGTATGAGGCAAAACATAAAGAAAAAGGGCGTTTGTATGAATTCGATCGGGACTATTATCAACAGATGTCATATCTGCTGGAAAACCGTGAGGCGATTAATCGTTTGCTCGATGAACAGTTGATCCGCTTTGCCTTTCAACCCATCGTTGATTTGAAAACAGGGGAAATACTAGGCTACGAAATTCTAATGCGGCCACTACTTGAAAATTTCAAAAATCCCGCTGAAATTTTGGCCGTTGCTGCAGCGCAGTCAAAACTGATGCAATTAGAACGGATGATCATTTTTATGGCATTTGAAACGATTGAGAAACGATCCAAGGAGATTGGTGATAACAAAATATTTATTAACAGCATTCCCAGCCAGCGTTTGAATTGGGAAGATTTTTTAAAGATAAAAGAGTGTTATGGCCATCATTTCAAAAATGTTGTTATTGAGGTCACGGAAGCAGAAACGCTAGACAGTGATAATCTGGCGCAGAAAATCGAAAATATCCGAAACAATGGGATGCAGATTGCGTTGGATGACTTTGGCAGTGGTTATTCTAATGAGATTAGAATTTTATCGCTATTGCCGGACATTATCAAGATTGACATGGCGATGATTCAGGGCATCCACAATAATGTTGACAAACAAAATCTGGTTACCAATCTGGTTCAGTTTTGTCATAACAAGGGGGTCAAGGTAGTGGCCGAAGGCATTGAAACGTCTGCAGATCTGATTACTGTGATTGAGATAGGCGTTGACTATGGCCAGGGCTTTTATCTGGGCCGGCCAGCGTTTGAGTTTTCAACAATCAATCCGGAATTGCGAAAAGAAATTCGGAATTTACGAAAGTGATCTGTCCTGGCGTTGATAGCTGACGAATCAGCGAAACGATCCAGCAATAGATCAGAAAGGGGTCAATAGAAAGATGAACACTGCAGTTATTTATTATTCACTGGAAGGAAATATGGATTTAGTTGCCCGAAAAATTGGCGAAAATGAGGCCGTCGATCTATTCAGGCTGATTCCTCAAAAGGAATACCCGACTGGAAAAATCAGTAAATATTTTTGGGGTGGGAAGAGCGTGACCTTTGGCGAACGGCCGAAACTGACAAACCCGACCATCGACCTGGATCACTATGAGGTTCTAGTCATTGGCACACCGATCTGGGCCGGAACCTGGACACCCCCGCTTAATACCTTTCTTCACGATTACAGCATCACCGGGAAAAAGATAATTCTGACCGCAACCCACCTGGGCGGCGGAGCCGACAAATGCTTTGAAAAAATGAAGGATAAGTCTCAATGGAAATACGATTATTGGCACATTTCAGTTTAAAGAACCGCTCCAGCAGATGGATGAACACATCGATGAAAAAATAGAAACAATCAGAACCCTGATTGAAGCATAAAGAAAAACTTCCTTATCCAAATTATTGCGGATAAGGAAGTTTTTCTTTGCAAAAAAAGTCAGGAACAAAAATTAGGCTTCTCTGATTTTACTGAGTAGCGGTGTTTTGGTAACGGCCAGCCATAATCCACCGGAAAGCAGTCCCAGAATGATGTTGAGCCCGCCAATGACAGGAATCAGATGATCCATATTGAAGGAAATAATAATCATCCCAAAGCTTCCCATGATGGTGGCAAAAGAGCCCATCAGCGAAGAGGCCGAACCGGCATCCTCGGCTTGCTGATCCAGCATCAGGTAGGCACTGGGCGGCCGCGAACAGCTGCCGGCGAGGGTGGCCGGGAACAAGGCCAACGCAAAGATGAAGGGATTACTTTGACCCAACAGAATAATGGCCAGCCCGCTTAAAATGGTGATGCCAAAACAAAGATTAATAATCGAAAAGCGTTTGAAATGGTTGGACAGTTTGATATAAATCAAGGGACCCAGCAGCATCGCCAGGGCGTTAAAGGCAAAAAAGTAACTGTAAATCTGGCTGCTCGTCCCAAAATCATTTTGATAAATATAGGATGATGATGAAATAAAGGCCAAACCGGAAATGCTGGAAAGCGAAAAGATCAGCAGCAGTGAGGTAAAACCGGGATTTTTAAGGACCACCCCCAATCGTCCCAAAGTATGGAGAATATTTCCGGAACCCCGGTGTTCTATGGTTTCCTGGAAAACGATGGAACCCAAAAGGATGATTACGCCCAATATTCCCTGGATGATAAAAACGCCCCGCCAGGAGGTGAAGGTCAGTAGCAGTGCCCCAATTACCGGAGCAACCGCCGGGACAATAATGACCATTGATTGAACCAAGGCCAAGGTCTTTTCCCGCTTTCTTTCATGATAAACATCTTTAACAATGGCGGTGGCCACCGCACTGGCAGAACCGCCGCCGAGGGCTTGCAGAACCCGGAAAAAAATAAGTTGATAAATACTGCCTGAAACAGCACAGAGCAGGCTGGCGATGGCATAGCCGGTAATCCCGACCAGCAAAATCGGTCGGCGGCCATACTTGTCACTGAGCGGCCCCCAAATCAGAATACCGGCACTGAAAAAGATGAAAAACAAGATCAGTGTCAGATTCGTCAGATATTCAGGGACATTAAAATATGTGGTCATCGTAGGGAGGGCCGGCAGATAAAGATCGGTAGACAGCGGAGCAAAAGCACTTAAAAAAACCAGGAAGATCAGTAGGCCCCGATCGCCCAGGTATTTTTGTTCACTGGTGCCTTTATTAGAAGTGACGGTTTGTTTTTTCATAGCTTCTCGCATTCCTATAAATTTTAAGTTGGGTATTATATATTAACCCTATTTAATATTATAATGCATAGAGATTATATTTCAAGTAATTATACCAATGGGTAGCAATAAAAAAGTCGGATTGGTTTCTGTTAAAATATTCAGGCTTGTTCTGTGTCCAGCGACAGACGTTCAAATACTGGAGGATTTTTGCTACGCCAAAGGTCAAGCCGGTGATGATCAGATAGATGCCAACTAAACCAGAATTTAATTGATCATAGAGCTGACCGAAAAGAATTTAACCAATTGGCACAAATTGTTTATTGGTATCTGTTTGGCAATTAAAAGGGAAAGCCAGCAGTAGTCAATGGCTTAACCAATACCTTGCTAAAAATAAAGCTTGACAGATAGCGAGCTTTATTTTATTATTTAATTATCGACCAGCGGTCGATAGAACGAGAGGTGCTTAATGAAGACAGTCAAAGAAGGCGAAGTCCGCAAACAGGAAATTCTGATGGTGGCTCGGGAACTCTTTGTCACCAAGGGCTATGAACAGACCTCAGTGAATGATATTTTAAAAATTGTAGACATTGCCAAAGGCACCTTTTATTATTATTTTGCTTCAAAGGAAGAGGTGCTGGCCGCCATCATTCTGGATATTGTTGAAGAAGGCGCCAAACGGGCCGAGCAGATTCTGAAGGATAAATCAGTGCCGCTGATCAACCGGATCATGATGGCGATGATGGCCCAGTCCCCGGAGTTTGAAGGATCAGAGGAGATCAGGGACGAAATGCACAAGGTAGAAAATGCCAAGCTGGAACAGCTATACACCAAAGCGATGCTCAAGCGGATGACGCCACTGTTGGAAGTAGCAGTAGCCGAAGGAATAGCAGCCGATCTTTTTCATCTGGAATATCCCCGGGAAACGATTGAGTCGATTTTGCTGCTGGGCCATATGCTGTTTGACTGCAATATTATGGACTGGGAAATGGCCGACTATCCGGCAAAGATAAGGGGCTTTCTGGCCAATATGGAAAGAATGCTGGGAACCGGAGCAGGAGAACTAGAGGACTTTTTACAAATGTTTGCCTAATTAAAACTTGGCGGCATTTGTAAAAATTTTGCCCATTTACCGACCGGCGGTCGAAAAATGATGATTGAGGAATGACGTACGAATGAAGAAAAAATAAAGAAAATAGGAGGAACTATAATGAGACAACAAAAGATAGTTAAGGACGCCGCAGAACAGAACACTGCCATGAAAAAATTTATGATCCTGGTTGCCGGATCATTCATCTCTAGCATCGGTAGTGGCTTGACTGATTTTGGACTGGCGATCTATATTTTAAACCTGACCGGATCGGTGGGAGCCACCGGAATTTTTGCCATTTGCGCTTTTCTGCCAGCGATACTACTGGCACCGGCGGGCGGGGTGTTGGCTGATCGCTATGACCGACGGCTGATGATGATTCTGGGTGAGTTGTTTTCCGGACTGGCACTGTTGATCAGCCTGGCCGCCATAATGAGCCCTAACCCATCACTGGTAGTGATCTGCATTGGTGTCGGAATCAGCTCGGTGTTCTCGGCCCTGACAGAACCAGCTTTTAAGGCCACCATCACTGATCTCTTGTCTGCAGAAGATTATGCCCGAGCTGGCGGTATGGTTCAGCTGGCCGGCAGTGCCAAGCTGCTGATTTCCCCAGTCATTGCCGGCCTGATGCTGCAAGTGACAACGGTCGGCACCCTAATCATGCTGGATATGGCGACTTTTTTCACTACAGTTCTGATCATCGCATATGTCAGAAAAGGTTTGATTAGTAAAAAAAACGCAGTGACCGGTACGAGGTTTCGCAGTGAAATCAGCGAAGGTATCATCGCCATCCGGGGAAAAAGGGGGATCATGACAATGATTATCATGATGACAATTGCCACCTTCTGTCTGGGGTTTGTGCAGTTGTTAAGCAAGCCCCTGGTTCTGGCCATTGCCGGTGAACGGGAGCTGGGAATTTTGACCACTATTATTGCCATGGGGATGATGGTCGGAAGCATCGGTATCAGCATAATCAAGCAACCAAAATATTATGTTGGGATGCTATCGATTGGTCTGTTTGGCTGTGGGGTTTTTATGGCTCTGATTGGGGTCAGTGAAAATCTGGTTCTGATCGCCGGTTTTGGATTTATGATGTTTGTCTTTATGCCAGCCATCCAGATTGGGGCCGAGGTGCTGATTCGCACCAATCTGGACAATTGCGTCCAGGGTCGGGCCTTTGGTCTGATTAGTCTGATTACCCAGATGGGTTATATACTGGCCTTTATCGCGGCCGGCATTTTAGCAGATATGATCTTTGAACCCTTGATGCAGGGTAATACTGAGCTGGCCATCAGCATCGGCACGGTTATCGGTTATGGAGCTGGCAGAGGCAATGCCCTGCTGATCATCATTGGCGGAATCGGCTTGGCCGTGGTCGGGATAATAGCATCTCGGTTAAAAAGTGTCAGAACCCTGGAAGAGAAGAAGGCTGCAGATATAACTTTTACTGAATCTTGTCCGAAAGGACTATAAAATGGTGCAATAGAAATTAGAAAAAGCTGATGAGAAATACTGATCGCTTAAAATTTAATCGGAGTGGTATTAATTAAAACCGTGTTTGTCAAACGATATCTTAAACAAGGGGACAGGGCTTATAATGGTGTCGATGATTATATCACTAAACCATTTGATCTTTATGAAGGTATATGCAAATAAAGAGTGATAAAACAGTGATCATGGGCGAATTGCCTTTGTCAGAGGGATTTAGCCATGATCTGAAATTCCCACGGTCAAGAATAAAGCTAAAAAGCCGAATGACCGATAATATTAATTGCTTTTTATGGTTAAAAGATTATAATAAAGTAAAGTCGTTTTTCAGGCAACTGCAATTCTCAGTTAAGCTGCAAACGTTTAAAATAAAATAGGGAAGGCAAGGTGAAGGATGAAAACAAAATTGTCAAAAAAGAAAATGTGTATCGCTTTATTATGTATTCCACTGGTGATGTTATCACTTGTTGGGTGTGGTGAAAAAGCGAATCAAAATGAGATGGATCATGTTGATTATGCCCAAAAAAGTAATTGGTTGGCGCTCCCAGAAGGTGAGAATGTCCATAATGTCGATGTTTTTTACGTTTATCCGACGGTTTATCAAGGTGACGGATTACAGGATATCACCGATCCTGAGCAATTTGAAGCATCTCAAGTACCGCTCAAAACCCAGGCAAGTGTATTTGCGGATTCGGCTAATATTTATGCGCCGATGTATCGGCAGGTGGGTAAGGATGGTTTTAATAATACCGAGAATCTTGAGACTTTTTTACAAGTAGCTGAAGAAGATGTTAAAGATGCGTTTTTATATTACCTCGAGAATTACAACAATGGGAAGCCCTTTATCATTGCTGGTCATAGCCAGGGATCAAGTACGTTGATCAGTCTTTTAACTAAACTATGGGGAACGACGGGTGCTGAAGATCGGATGATTGCTACCTATATTATTGGTTTTAGTGTGACTGAATCTGATATTGAAGCGAATCCTAAAATCAGGATGTGTGAAAATCCGATAGATACGGGTTGTTTTATTTCGTATAATTCCTTGAAAGACGGACTACAAAGTGAGTCGGTGCAGATATTGGAAGGTGCCATTGTAACAAATCCGTTATCCTGGGAAAGCAGCCAGGAAGATGGGGTGTTTGTTCCAGCATCTGAAAATAAAGGCGCAGTATTTTTTTCTGCGGATGGTTACGATCCGATTGTATATAAAAACTTTACTTCGGCGCAGATTAAGGATCACGGTCTTGTTTGTGAACCGGCCGATCCATCGGTACTTTCATCTTATCCGATTGAAGGGATCTATCATCCGGATGATTATTCCCTTTTTTATGAGAATATTAAAGAAAATATTGCTACCAGAATTAATGCCTTCTTAAATAAAAAATGACTAAGATCGACCCTTTAATTCTTGATATTGTAATTAGATTACCACCAGACTCAGGTTTGGTGTTTTTTTTGATGAAAAGGTCAGAATTAAGAAATTGTCATTTGAGGAAGGCTAACTTTCCGTTGCGAGGAGGATTTTATGTCTACTGAATCTTTTGAAAAAGTATCGGCTGAAAAAACGGCCATCATCCAAAGTGGAATTGCGGAATTCTCAAAAAATCCTTTATCGATGGCCTGGGAAAAAGTCGTGATGCATTTATCAAGAATGTTTTCCCCCAGATCGCAGAGGATGATGCTGGATATGGGAATTGATATGTGGACCCCACAGTTGCTCATATGCAAATGGGGTTTATCAAAAAGAAAAATAATACCTGAATAGCAGATATGATTATCTACACCCTATTGACTTGCCAGTCAATAGGGTGTATGCTTAGCTCATGTATTGACTGGCGAGTCAAAGGAGGGTTTTATGTCAATTGATTCTTTTGAAAAAATATCCGATGAAAAAAAAGCGACCATTATCCAGAGCGGAATCGCGGAATTCTCGAAAAAATCCTATATGGATGCCAGCACCGATGAGATTACTAAAAACTGTGGGATCTCTAAAGGGCTCCTGTTTCACTATTTTGGCAATAAGAAAAATTTTTATCTTTACTGTCTGGAACTGGCCTTAAAACGCCTACTCACAGATGTTCCCAAGTCGGACCAGAGTGATTTCTATGGAATTATCTTTTCCCATGCTGATGAAAAATTTAAATTATGCGAAAAATATCCCAGTGAAATGCACCTGGTCAATATGGCGGCCCGGGAAATGAGTGTTAAGGTGCTTAACGAAAAGAATGAGCTGATTGTGCGGTATATGATCAGGAACCATGAAAAATCCCAGCAGATTATGGAAAAAGCCATCACTGCCCTTGAACTGAAAGACATCAACACAGAGAAACTAAAAGACGCCATAACGATATATTTGGGGGCGATTCTAAACAAATATCTGGAACGGTATAAAGAGACCCCGGAATTATTTTTTGAGCGCTCCGCAGAGATTAAAACAGAAATAAAAGAGTACCTTGATTTCATGTTGAATGGGGTTGTCAAGGAAGGAGTATCAGTATGAAAAAAATCAGCCTAATAAAGGCGATCTGGCTTTGTTATCGCGATAAAAAAATGAGCGATTCAGAAAAAACCAGAATCAGAGCAGAGCGGCTTAGCTGTCTGGTGGCATATGCCAAGCAGAACAGTCCTTACTATCGCGAGCACTATCAAAGCATTGGTGAGAATTTTAAGCTGAGTGATTTGCCACCAACGAATAAGGTCGATCTGATGGCACGTTTTGATGACTGGATAACCGATAAAGACATCACCTTAAATGAAGTGGAAACGTTTATGAAGGATTTGGATAATATCGGGCGAAAAATCAAGGGAAAATATCTGGTATTCACCACCAGTGGTTCCACGGGCAATCCCCTGGTAGCACTATGCGACCAATCCACCAATAATGTTATGACCGGAATCAACATGATGCGAAGCTTTGCCAGAAAAGCTGATTTTATGGCCTTTCTGAAAGGGGGCGGAAAAACCATGGGGGTTTTTGCAACCGGTGGTTTTTATTTGGGAAATAGTTCGGTCCGGGCCCGTTTATTATCGATGCCCTGGAAAAAAAGACAGTTCGGCGTGACCAGCGCCCTCTACCCAATTTCCCGGATCGTCGATGACCTGAATGCCTTTAAACCGACGATGCTGGGGGGGTATCCGACCATCCTTGAACTGCTGATTGATGAACAGAAAAGTGGGCGGCTTAAGATCGCTCCGGTAATTATTATGACTGGCGGTGAATACCTGAGTGATCAGCTTAGAGAGGATCTGGAAGCGGCCTTTGGGTGCACGGTTCAAACCACTTATTCTTGTACCGAAGGCGGCACCATTGCCTGTGAATGTCCGGAAGAGCACTTTCATATCAATGATGATTGGATCGTTGTTGAGGCGGTTGACCATCAGAATCAGCCAGTGCCGGATGGGGTGCAGTCGGATAAGATCCTGATTACCAACCTTTATAATTATACCCAGCCGTTCATCCGCTACGAAGTCACAGACCGGGTGGTTATGCATCATGAACCCTGCCCCTGTAACAATCCGTCGCCCTGGCTGACCCTTGAGGGACGTACTGATGATATCCTGAGCTTTTATGAAGATGGAAAGGTCATCAAAATTCCGCCCCTGGCGATATACGCTACACTCAAAGAAATCCATGGGATCCTCCGCTTTCAACTGATAGCCCATGGACAGAATCAGCTTGAGTTGAGAATCACCCCTGCGAGCGGGTGCACGAAACAGAGCTTATTTGAAGCAGCGCAGCAAAACCTATCGGCTTTTCTGGCCAGCCATGGGGTGATGACTGCCCACATCGCCTTTTCTGATTTGATACCCATGCAGCATCCACAGAGCGGAAAATTCAAGCATATCATTAATAAACCAGAGTGATTTGAAGTGCTGGTCCTGGTAGGATTTGCCGATGAAGATATCCTGATCAAAATAAATTTTCGAAACACAGATTGACAGGCTAGCGTTCATTAGCTATAATAAAGCTAATGAACGCTAGCTTTTTAGTTTTTGTAAGAAATTTAAGGAGACGCAATGACAAAACGCAATACCCGAGAAATAATATTAGAGGAAGCCTTGAATCTGTTTTCGGTCAAAGGTTATCAGAGTGTGACCGTTAAAGAAATTGCCCAGGCGGTGGGCATCAAGGATAGTTCACTTTACAAGCATTTTGACAGTAAGCAGGCCATTTATGATACCTTGCTGGAGTGGATGAATCAGAAATTTGAAGAAACCGTGACGTTTTACCGATTGCCCCAGGGTGAGATGGAAAGTGTCGCCCGGGAATATGGCCGCAATGATCTGATTTGGCTTAAGAAAGCCTGCGAGGCCGTTTTTCTGTTTTTTCTGAAAGATCCGCAGGCATCGAAATTTCGCCGGATGTTGACCATTGAACAGTATAAAAGTGATGATGCCGCCAAGACCTTGTATAACTGGTTTTTTAACGACGCCATTTTGTTTCAGACTGACTTATTTAGTGAGATGATCAGGCAGGGAACGTTTAGAGCAGGTCCACCGCAGATCATCGCTTTACAATTCTATGGCCCGTTCTACACCCTTTTATGTCAATATGATCAGCTACCGGAAAAAGAAGATGAAGCAATGGCTCTGCTGATGGCGCATATTGAACAGTTTGCATCAATTTATCAAATAAGAAATGAGGAAAGCTGATGAATTTAAATAAAATGATGGATCAGGGCATTGCCCAAATTATGACAACCGCCGGCCGATTTTATCTAAACAATGCCAAAGGCCGAGCCTTTTTAATGAGTGTTTTACCGGAGCTGGCCAAAAGCAGGGCCCGCCGAAAGCAGCAGGAAAAAGCAGGCCTGCACGTACCACCATTTCTGATTGCCAGTATTGCCTCCCAATGTAATCTCCACTGTGCCGGATGCTATGCCCGGGCTGGCGGAGGCTGCGGCACAATCAGCGGCAAAACGGATATGGATGCCGGTCAATGGGGGAATGTTTTCGGCCAGGCGGAAAAACTTGGTGTTGCCTTTATTTTGCTGGCCGGCGGGGAGCCCTTTTTACGACGGGACATTCTGGAGCTGGCCGGAGAGTATCCAAATATGATCTTTCCGATTTTTACCAATGGCACAATGCTGGATCAGGAGACTATTGAATTGCTGGACAACCATCGCAATCTGATCCCCATTCTCAGTATTGAAGGCAATGCGAAAGAAACCGATGCCCGTCGCGGCACGGGTACCCATGAGCAGATTGAAGCCGCCATGGCCGCCTTAAAAAAGCGCAAAATCCTGTTCGGGGCAGCCATTACAGTCACCAGAGAAAACATGGCGTTGGTGACCAGAAATGACTTTCTTGAAGCCCTGGAGGATAAAGGTTGTGGTGTGAACCTGTATGTGGAATATGTCCCGGCGGAACCAGGAACCGACTATCTGGTGCTTACGCAAAGCGAAATCAAGCAACTTCAGGCGATTTGTCTTGAACTGAGGAAATCCTTTCGGCGCATGGTGATCTTGTCCTTCCCCGGTGACGAGGAGGAAATGGGCGGATGTCTGGCTTCCGGGCGGGGATTTTTTCATATCAATCCCTATGGTGATGCCGAACCCTGTCCCTTTTCGCCTCATGCCAAACAGAACCTGACCAGTGATTCGGTGGAAGACGTGCTCCGTTCCCAATATTTTGCTGATCTCCGGGAGCTTGCCGTAACGGCCGGAAACCATGGCGGGTGTACCTTATTTGAGGTGAACGATCAGGTTGAAAAATTGTTAGCGTAAGTATAGTTGGAACAGTATTTGTTGCTAAAAAGAAATGGTTCCGCACCATGGTGAAGGGGATTTTGATGGAAGAAATTTTGCTTAGAAGGTTTGAAGCGGAAAACGTGCCAATATTTAAGGAATGGCTGGAGAAGGAACATATCAGTAAATGGTATACTGAACCGGAAGACTGGATAGATGAAGTGACCTTGAGACAAGAGACTTTTTCATGGATCAATCATTTTATTGTATTGATGGAAAATCGACGAATAGGATTCTGCCAGTTTTACAAAATTATTGATAGTAATGAACCCTGCTATGCCAATGTTCCTCAAGTAGGGACATATAGCATTGATTATCTGATTGGTGAAGAGGAATACTTAGGAAAAGGAAATGGCAAAAAGATTATTCAACTACTTACAGAAATGATCTTTGCCATACCTGATTCAGAGCGTGTTGTTGTCCAGCCTGAACCTGAAAATAAAGCTTCCTGCAATGCATTATTGGGCAATGGATATGTTTTTGATAGACTTAAGCAAGTTTATGTAAAAGAAAAGTAGTTTTGAAAATACTGTCATATTCAGGCTATGAACCTAATGAGGAGAAACGATGTTCGAGGAACTAAAGAATCACAGTGATGATGGGATGATAAATATAGCAGGTGGGGAAATTGAATTAAGAGATGATCGAATCAAGAAAAAATGGACTGTTGCAATAAAGCCCTTTCAACTGTCGAAATTTCTGGTGACTCAGGATAGCTATTTCGCGGTTACGCAAAAATCGCCTTCCGCCTTTAATGGAGCAAGAAATCCAGTTGAAAATATTTCATGGAATGAGGCGGTGGAGTTTTGTAATCGGCTGTCTCAAAAAGAAGGTTTGCCAGAATACTATATCATAAGCAATGAAGAAAAAAGTATCCGGTGTAATCAGGATGCAGATGGTTACCGGCTTCCAACTGAAGCAGAATGGCAATATGCCTGCCAGGCAGGAAATAAAGGAGTAAGATATGGCGAGATAGACAAGATTGCCTGGTACAAAGAGAACGCTGAGGGTCGAACACATGAAGTAGGGAAAATGGAGCCGAATGCCTGGGGGCTGCATGATATGCTGGGGAATGTTTGGGAATGGTGTTGGGATATCTATGATGAAATCGTCTATGGATCGTATCGGGTTTTTCGGGGTGGGGGCTGGTTTGATCCTGAACGCGGTTGCCTGGCAACAAACCGGCGACGAGGTCACCCAACATTTCAGATTGACGACCTGGGGTTCCGTCTGGCCAAAAATCAAAAGTAAGCACGTTAACAATTCTTTAACATCATAAACATATAATAGTCCTGTACATTCAGATTTAGAAGAAAAAAATGATTAATGTATTAGTTGTTGAAGATGATGTCAAACTTAATTATATCTTCTGTTCATTTTTAAATGATAAAAGTGAGAAAGAGCATAATATGAAAGAGATAGTTAGAGCAGAGGGTTCGGTAGGTCAGAAAAAATTCGTTGCGGCAACTGTATTTAAAAGGTGAGTAGCGATGAGTGAGCAAACGGAAATCGAAAAGGAATTGGCTCAACTGCCGATTTTGGAATATGTATTTTTTAAACCCGAGGAGATTGTTTTTCCAAAGAAGTTCGGGATCTCTATCAAGGCAATAGCTGCGGTATGTATAATAGTACCTGGGCCTGTCCTCCGGCAGTGGGCAGTATCGAGAGCTGTATGAAAAAATGTCAGGCCTACAATAAGGCGATGCTTTTTACCACGGCCACTGAGGTAGCCAGCAGCTTTGATATGAAAGGATGGATGCGCGCCCGGGTTGAGCATGAGACATTAACCGATCAGGTAGCAGCTGTTTTTCGCAGCTACGATAAGAAGGCCTTGATCCTATCCACCGAAGGATGCACGGTCTGCAAAAAGTGCAGCAACCCTGATGCACCCTGCCGATTCCCAGACCGTATGTATCCGGCCATCGAAGGTTATGGCATTATGGTCATGCAGATGGCTCCGGCGTTAAAAATCAGCTACAATAATGGAGCCAATACTGTTACTTATTTCAGTATGGTACTGTTTAATGAATAAGCGATACTCAATGACAAGCTCATATGATATTATTTACGAAGCGCTGTTGCCCAAACTGGCTGAGTGTAACCTGGCGGAAAGTGCTGTCCATTTTAATTTTACACCGAATTGTTCGGTGTTTTTTTGTACCAAAAATCAGGAAGCCGATCACTTTAACACGAACTTAACAAAATATTAACCTTAAGGAATAGTTGCAGCGTATTATATGCTTATCAAAAGAAATCAACAACAAGCATTCATACAAAAAAATAGTTCTTAAGATATGAAGGAGGAGAACTTGATGAATATATTTTATAAAATCAGCTTTGGTTTGGGAATGGGGACGATTAATCGAGTGATGGCGGCAAATACGCATTAAGACTATCAGACGTTCAACGGGATTGATTTGACCATAATGAAGTACTAACGCTTTTGAAAAAATTGCCGATATTTATAGCAGCAGATTATATTAAAATAATGGTGTTTATTCATTTTTGATGATAAACTGAAGTGGTTAAAATATCAAAGGATTTATAGGAGAAAAAGGTGGATCAGAACAAAAGTCTTTTTAAAAAGAAACTTGCAATTATCATTTCAATAGCGGTAGCCCTTTTTCTCCTGACGGTTTTTTTGCTGATTATTGGTATGTTTATGAATAACATGAAACAGCAGGAGATGTTAAAAACCACTGATAAATTCATAAATTTTAAAAGTCAGGTGGAACATTTGGTTTTCACAAATAAAACCCTGGTTCAGGGATTTGAGGCTTATATCTTGATGAATCCAGCGCTGGATGAATCAGATGCCTCTATCTATCTAAATAATCTCTTAGCTAAAAATGAGAATCAAATAAGGAACATTGGCGTCTGCCAGGATACAACTATCATCTGGAATTATCCCAAAGAAGGAAATGCCACGGCCATCGGAGTTGACCTGGCCAAGGTTGAGAGTCAGAAGGAGCTGGTTCTTAAGGTTAAAAATGAACAAGTACCGATCTTCCAGGGGCCGGTTGAGTTGGTTCAGGGAGGAATCGGTTTTATTATCCGTCTTCCCATCGTCAGAAAGGATACTGGTTATTGGGGACAGATCAGTATCGTTCTTAAAGGGGAAAATATTATTGAAGAGATTAATACCTATGCTGAAGCCGCCGGATTAAATGTCGCCATCTTCAATGATCAGAACAAAACGGTTCCTTTTTTTGGTTTCATGAGTGCAGTTGGTGAATCACCATTAACTTTTGATATTGATCCAGACTTTATTGACTGGAAAGTGGCTGTATCACCCAAAGAAGGGCGTGAAAATAATCAACTTATTTTTGGGTTTGCCATTTTTTGTGCAGTTCTAATTGCCGCTGGGGCCGGTCTGTTAACGTTCAGAGCCCTAAAAACGAATTATCAACTGCGGATTATGTCCAGTCATGATCCCCTTACTGGTCTTTATAATCGGCATTATTTAAATGATTATCAGACCATGGTTCTAGCTTCGGCCAAAAGAAATAATCGGCGGGTCGGGTTGATGAGTATGGACTTGAATCATTTCAAGAATATCAATGACACCTACGGGCACAACGTCGGTGATCTGGTCCTTGCTGAAACGGCCCGGGTTTTAATCGAAAGCACCAGAATCGGAGAGGCAGTATTTAGGCTAGGTGGTGACGAGTTTCTGATAATCATGCCGGATATAGAAGACCGAAACGTACTTCAGGACGCTCGTAAAAGATTAGCGAATCGTTTTAAAAGTGAATTTCATCTGCCCGATTATCCCGCCAAAATTGCAGTGAGTATTGGTACGGCTTTATTTCCGGAAGATGGTGACAATATTGATGCATTGCTTCAGATTGCCGATGAAGAGATGTACACGGATAAAAAGGAACAGAAAATGAAGCAAGCAGAAAATCTATCGGAGTAGCCATCTGGATGCCTTGTAAACAGGGATGTATTATGATAATATGAATAGCTCGTACCACGGGAAAAACCAATTATGAATGGAGAATAAGATATGGAACAATTGCCAAATTGCCCAAAATGCAATTCAGAATATACCTATGAAGATGGAGAAATGCTGATCTGTCCAGAATGCGCCCATGAGTGGACCGTCGACGCAGCAAACGAGAATGGCGGCGATGAAAAGATCTTCAAAGATTCAAATGGAAATGTTTTAGCAAGTGGAGATACGGTCATCTTAATTAAAGACCTGAAAGTTAAAGGCAGTTCCCAGGATCTAAAAAAGGGAACCAAAGTAAAAAATATCCGTCTGGTTGATGGCGATCATAATATTGATTGTAAAATTGATGGCTTTGGAGCGATGTCTTTAAAATCGGAGTTTGTTAAAAAGGCATAAAAGCCTGAAATCAATAATGGCAGAATGCTGACTGGTTCGCTGAGAACATAGAAAAGTCAATCATAAATAAACGAATAACCCACTGATTTTCATAGCAGAAAACCAGTGGGCTGTTTTTTTAAAATAACGGTCATTAAGAAAACTTAAAAAGTCTTGACTTGGATTGCACTCCAGATGGTAGTATAGTAATAGTAGATAAATAATCCGTTATTAATTAATTTGACTAAACAGTCGGTCACCGATTGTTTAAATCTAAAATTAGGGAGACTAAAGATGTTGTATCGAAAATTCGGAAAAACAAACGAAGAGGTTTCGGTGTTAGGGTTTGGTTGCATGCGCCTACCAGTTATCGATGGGGTTCAAAACAATATCGATGATGAGAAGGCCAGTGAAATGCTGCGATACGCCATTGATCATGGCGTGAATTATATTGATACGGCCTACCCTTATCATGGTACCGGTTTTGACAAAGGCGGAGAGAGCGAACTTTTTGTGGCCCGAGCCTTAAAAGGTGGCTATCGCGAAAAAGTTAAAATCGCGACCAAGCTTCCGTCATGGCTGATTCAGTCCCGGGCGGATATGGAGCGATTATTGGATGAACAGTTGAAACGGCTGGAAACGGATACCATCGATTTTTACCTGCTGCATGGACTTAACAGAGGTTTCTGGGAAAATCTGAAAAAATTGGGAGCTCTTGAATTTCTGGATCAGGCCATCAAAGACGGTAAAATAAAACATGCCGGTTTTTCGTATCATGATGACTTTGATTTATTTGTTGAAATTGTTGATGCGTATGATTGGTCTTTTTGCCAGATTCAATACAATTATCTCGATGAAAACTATCAGGCCGGTAAAAAAGGTCTGGAATATGCGGCCAGCAAAGGTTTGGGGATCACGATCATGGAACCGCTCAGAGGCGGTGCGCTGGTCGATAAATTACCCGAGGACGTGTTAGCTGCCTGGGACGAAGCACCAATCAAAAGAACCCCGGCCCAGTGGGCGCTGCGGTGGGTCATGAATCATCCTGAGGTTTCGGTAGTCCTCAGTGGTATGTCAACGATGGAACAGGTCGTCGATAATGTCAATACCGCCAAAGAAGGCGCAGTCAATTCATTAACCGAAGAGGAACTGGCGTTAGTTGATTTTGCCAGGAAAACAATAACCGATAAGATGAAGGTCAACTGTACAAACTGCCGGTATTGTATGCCGTGTCCATCCGGAGTTGATATCCCCGGACATTTTGCCCTTTATAATAATGCTTTTTTATTCGATGCACTACCAAGAGCCAAAGGTCTATATGAGACGATGTTTCCGCAAGATGCCAAAGCTTCTAATTGCGTTGAATGTGGAAAATGCGAAGAACATTGTCCCCAGAACATCGCTATTATCGAGGAACTGAAAAATGTCAGAGCCGCATTAGAATAAAGCTATGCATAAAATTATCTCCGTACCTTAAATGGTCGGAGATTTTTTAAAAAACGAATGATTACTTTAGTACTTGAAGTAGATTCCAAGTACTAAAAATAGGAGAATATCAAAGATTAAATTAGTAAAATCGGAGATTGAAATGAAAATACAGATTAACAGCACGGGAGTGATTCAATGCTTTTTTTAATGTGCGAAGTTTGAGTTATTAAACAAATTCAATTGGTTCAGTTGAATTCTATATAAATCCCGGGCTTTTTGTGTTAGGATGAACTTAATAATACAAAATAAGATGATAAGTGATAAGAAAAGTGCATTTTAAAGGAGAAGCTATGCAGTATCAGTACATTTCATATATATGGCCGTTGATAGCCTCTGCACTTACGACACTGTTTCTTGGGATATACGCATTTGCAAAGAGGCGTAATGCAAAAGGTGCAGTCAGTTTTATTTTGTGTATGGTAGTTGTTACGTTATGGTCTTCTGCCAACGCACTTGAGATGTCGGCGGTGGATTTTACCACCAAGCTTTTTTGGGCAAATATGCAATATATTGCCTATTGCTATGCGCCTGTGGTTTTGGTGGCATTATGTATGGAATTGACTGGTTATGATCAATGGATACGCAACAGGAAGATTTTATGGTTAGTGATTATTCCGACGATTATAATCATTCTTGTATGGACCGATAGTATTCATGGATTGATAAGATACGACCTACATATAAATGACAACGGCTCATTTCCGGTTCTAGAAAAAAAATATGGATCAGCTTTTTTTGTCCATGCAGGATATTCACAGTTTCTCAATATCTACGCCGGAGTGCTTTTGATAAGGGGCGTTTTTTTCAAGAATACCGTTTATCGGAAACAAGCATTGTCGGTGCTCATCGGGTTAAGTACGATTGTAATCGTTAACATCATTTATATTACAGGTTTAAGTCCGGTGAGAGGGATTGATATTACACCACTTGTCTTTGGCCCGGCTGGGTTGATCGTTGCTTGGGGGATATTCCGTTACAAGCTGTTCGATATAGTTCCCGTAGCCCGCGCGATGGTCATTGAGACAATGGATGAGGGAATCATGGTGTTGGATCTGCAGGATCGGATATTGGATATTAATCCTTCCTTTGAAAAGATATTAGGGCACACGACTTCAAGAATAATTGCCAGAAGGGTAGAGGAAGTCTGTAGTAAAATTCCAGAACTTGTTAATGCCTGTATGGTCAGTGGTAATTCTCAAAGTGAGTTTTCAATCTGCACAAATGGATTTGTGCAGATTTTTGAGTTGCGGATTTCCGCTCTTATTGATAGGAAGGGCATCATGATTGGCAGGCTTGCTGTTGTCAACGACATAACTCAAAAAAAGCAGGAGCAGAAGATATATTTGAAACAGTATTGGGAACTCGTCGTTGCCGAAGAAAGGGAACGACTTGTCCGGGATTTGCATGACAATTTGGCGCAGGTACTGGGTTTTATTAATCTTCATGCGCAGGCAATCAGGCAGGAGTTAGCGAATGCAGACGTGGAAATTGTTTCGACTAAACTTGAAAAGCTTGTCGACGTGACACAGTCTGCGCATAATGAAATAAGGGAATATATTCGGAATGTCAGATGTAAAGAGTCGGTGGAAAAGGGTTTTATCAATGAGCTGGAAAGAATCATTTTAAACTTTGAAGAACAGTTTGGAATAAAAGCAAGACTGGATTTACCAGAAGAATTTGTATGGGTAGAGATAAAACCGAATGCACGGCTCAATATACTAAATATTATTAAAGAGGCGCTGAGCAATATTGGAAAACACGCAGAAGCAAGCTATATCACAATCGTGGTTTCAGTTACAACTGAGCACTTGCGTGTGATGGTAAGTGATGATGGAAAGGGTTTTGATGTCAAGCCGAGTATAAACGATGTCAAAAAAAAGTTTGGTCTAAATATTATGCGGGAGCGTGCAGAGGAAATTGGAGCTTTCATTGAAATAGATTCAGTAATTGGTGAAGGGAGCAAGGTTGTGTTGTGCATGCAATTGGGAGAAGGAGCGATAAAGGGATGAAAATGAAAGTGATGCTGGTTGATGACCATCCTTTGTTTATGGAAGGCCTACAATATCTTCTTGGAACGTATGGCTTTAATGTGATCGGGACAGCAAAAAACGGGATCGAGGCGTTGGAAAAAGCTTGCTGTTTGAAGCCCGACATCATCTTAATGGATATCAAAATGCCTGGATGCAACGGTTTGGATGCGTTAAAGCTGATTAAGGTTAAAATGCCTGAGATTAAGATCGTAATATTGACTACTTCTGAGGAAGATAATGATTTGTTCGATGCGATGAAATTTGGAGCGTCGGGTTACCTTTTGAAAAATATGAATGCTCGGGAGCTTGTCGACATGCTATCTGCCCTTGAAAAAAATGAGGTTCCGCTTTCTTTAGGCCTGACAAAAAGACTTCTGGAAGAGTTCAAAAACAAAGAAAAACGAAGCGATCAAAACCTATCACTGGATTGCCATGATGGACAGTTAACCAAGCGACAATTGGAAGTCTTGGAAATGATAGCAAAAGGCATCACTTATAAAGAAGTGGGAGAAACATTGGGACTTACCGAACGTACCGTAAAGTATCATATGAGTAGAATTCTTGAGTTGCTGCATTTTGAAAATAGGGCTCAGGTTATTGCATACGCAGCTCGGATGGGAATTATAGAAAATCAGAAATAAGAAAATAACGTTTGAATAGTATGATTACTGTCGTAAAGTACAGTCATGTGAAAAATGACTGTACTTTACTTTATTTGAGACTGAACCTGAGTACATTGCCCAGATTGTGAAAAAGTTTTATAATGGGAGTATCTTCGAAACGAAAGGTGCCATGCTATGATAGTGTTGGATGAAGAAATTTATATATTATCTTACGAAAAAGATTCAACAAAGAAGCTTGTTTACGCACCGAAGCGAGGGTGTGTAGAACTAATCGATCAACATCTGGCTGACTGTTTAAATAATGGTATGATTACAACGGAAAGTTCTTTGGTAAAAGAGTTGATAAAAACAATTCAAAAAACACCTGAGAAAGACCTGGATGTGATGAAAAATGGCTTTCCAGAATTGAATATTGATCTGTCGAACGGTTGCAATATGCGATGTATCTATTGTTATGCCGGTCGCGGAGAAGGCCGGGTAAAATATCAAAAAAAAGAGGATATCGACTTGATTTTAGATGCGTATTTTCGATATTTATACAACCTGCCTAGCTATCAAGAAAATGCGACCTGTTCGATTATCTTTACCAACGATGCAGAACCGACATTTGCACCGGATCTGCTAAAATACACGGTCATTACTGCAATTGAAAAGGCGAAACGGTTTAAAATCAAACCGATTTTTTTACTGCCTACAAATGGTGCCTTTGATGCAGGGCTGCGGGCGTTTATTATTAAGTATTTTAATGTCGTATCGTGTTCATTTGATGGGGTGCGGGATGTTCAGAATCATCACCGTCCCTTGAACAATAATAAACCATCCTTTGATCGGGTCTATGAAAATGTTCAAGCACTGTATCAGAGCGGAATAAAGCTAATTTTCAGTGTTGTTGTTACGCGTTATAATATTGATTATTTGAACGAAACGATTGATTTCTTTGATAAGAACTTTCCCGGAAGTTCTGTTTCTTTTGGACAAATTCATCTGAGTGGTCGAGCATTAGAGGATAAAAAGGACATCGGAGTAGATCAGCAGCACTTTGATGAACGGTTCATAGCGGCATTGAAATATGGAAAATTGACCTCCATCAAGGTTCGAGGAAAGCATGGTCATATGAGCTTAATGCCCAGATCACACTATTGTTCATCTACTGCCAAACCAAACTGGAGCATCAGTTTGACGGGTGAGATATATGCGTGTATGGAAGAAAAGAGCGAGGACATGAAAATCGGGTGGTTTGATTTCGAACAGCGGGAATTAAATTTTGATCAGGGGAATATAAAAATACTGGGTAGAAAAACAGTGGATTGTAATGAGAAGTGTTGCGAATGTTTTGCCAAATACCTTTGTGCAGGGGGCTGTGTGAGTAAAAACGAAAGTCAGGCGGCACTGTGTAGCGGGATCAGGGAAAGAAACGTTCATTTTGTAAACCATGCTTATGAAGAGAAAATGATGAGGGTAGAAGCTCGACGTCTTTTCAATATCACCGAAGATAAAGAAAGGAGGTGATAAAATGTCACAAGCATTAAAAAGTTTAGTTGAAAAAATTAAAACAGACGAAAGCCTGGAAAAACAGTTTAAAGCATGTCAAAGTAAGGAAGAACAAGTTGCACTTGCCAAGACAATGGGATTTGAAATTTCTGTTAGTGAACTGGAAGAAGCGGAAAAAGTATCGGATGATCAACTTGATCAAGTAGCCGGAGGTGGTTGTACTGTTTACGTTGGGACTATTTTTTAAATTCTTTTAAGCAATAAGCACACATTTTTTGTGTGCTTATTGCATTTCATTGAAAAAGAGGTGAATTATGAAATGTTTATCGAAACTTGGATTGGTTTACACCTATAAGTGTAATGCCAGCTGTGCCAGTTGCTGTTTTGAATGCCATCCAAACCTGACCGAAAAAATGGAATTAAAAGATGCGCTCGATTATATCCATCAGGCAGCGGTGAGTTCGACTTTTGATGAAATTGGTATTTCCGGTGGAGAGGCCTTACTTTACGAAACTGAAGTTTTGGAAATTTTAGAATATGCCAACGGATTAGGGTTAAAGACGACGTTAACAACCAACGGTTTCTGGGGCGAAACCTTGGAAAATGCCTTAAATAAGTTAAAAATATTGAAAGAAAAGGGTTTGTCAAGTCTGGTTGTAAGTACAGATGAATTTCATCAATCATTTATATCATACAATTATATAGAAAATATTTTGATTGCCAATGAGACCGTTGGAATTCCCCTGAAAATATATAATATAGTGATCAGTACATCGCCGGATCATCCCCTTGAAACTAAATATAAACACTGTGATTGGATAAAGGGCGCATGCGTGCCGGCGGGAAGAGCAAAGCAGACAATTCTTTCAGATAATTATATGTATGGAGATTACGGAGGCAGATGTACTTATGCGGATAAATTGACCATTATGCCGGATAACTTTGTCTATCCCTGTTGCAGTCCCGGTATCCGGTTAAAAGCGATGCAGCTTGGATCGGTATCTGAACTTTCGATCGCTCAATTGCTAAAAGTAAAAGAAAACGCAGCATTATTAAATATCATCATACAGAGAGGGCCCAAGTGGTTGAAGGAAGCCGGGGAAGCGAGAGGCTGCTTTCTTCAGAATAGGCAGGACGAATATGTTTCAATTTGTCATTTATGTCAGGAAATATTCGCGGATGAGGTTTTTCTTCAAAAGATGAAACCGCTTATAAAAGAATTTAGTGCAGATATTGATTATGAAAAATATTTAAAATTGTAGCCTATTTGTTGAGACAAAACCTAGAGGAGTATTGGGTATGGATAGTAATTTTTTTAGAAAAGAAACAACAACTGAGGTTACTTCTCCAGATGAACTGGATCAAGCGATTAGGATAATCGACCGCAAAACACATATGTTTGTTTTTGGAATGGTTATATTTATCGGAACTTGTTTATTATGGGCCTTCTATGGGTCAATACCGGTGACCTTGCGTGGAAGCGGAATCATTATGCCTGAAGGGGGAGTACAGCATATCATTACACAACAGGAAGGGATTATCAGGACGATCTTGATTGAACAGGGGCAGTATATCCGCGAGGGTGAGGTTATCGGCAGCATGGAAGTAAAAGATTCGACGGGAAGTCTGAAGCTGTTCGATATTACTGCCGAGATAAATGGCCGGGTATCCGAAATCAGATCGTTGGTTGGAGATTATGTCAATAGTGAAGAAAAGATAATCAGTATTGTAGCGGCATCCGAAGTACAGGACATTCTCGAAGCGATTCTATTTGTGCCGGTTAAACATGGTAAAAATCTAAAAAATGGAATGGAAGTTCATATACAGCCAAGCAATGTTAATAAAGAGGAGTATGGATTCCTCAAGGGCATTGTAAAGCAGGTATCCGATTATCCGGTTAGCGACAAAAGATTGGAATTGTTATTGGGATCGGAATCGCTGGTATCTTCATTTTCGGATGGACAGGTTGTGCTTGAGGTTGAAGTAGATCTTGTTTTAAGCGACACGACCGACAGTGGTTATCAATGGTCAACACCGAATGGGCCGCCCTTCAATATTTACGAAGGTACGCTATGTGATGCGGATTTTATAGTCGACAATACTAAACCGATTAATCTGGTGATGGACGGGAGGTGAATTTGATGCCGAAAAACGTCAAAAAAGTACCGAATGTCATGCAAATCGAGGCGGTTGAATGCGGAGCTGCCGCGCTAACAATGATACTGAGTTATTTTAAAAAATATGTAACCCTAGAGGAAGTCCGCGAAAAATGCGGTATCACTCGAGATGGGAGTAAGGCCAGCAATATTTTGAAGGCGGCCAGAAGCTACGGACTTGCGGCTCAGGGATATCGTCTGGATACAAAGGCGGCGCTCAAGCTTGAAATGCCCGTGATTATTCACTGGAATATGAATCACTATCTCGTTTTGGAAGGGTTTCATAAAGGAAAATATTATTTAAATGATCCAGCTGGAGGCCGGCGAACTGTTGACGTGGAAATTTTTGACAAATCCTTTACTGGCATAGCAATTGGATTTAAAAAAGATAAAGAATTTAAGCCTTCTGGTAAAAAGCAAATGATTTTCGAAGCGTTTCGAAAACAAATAAAAACGTATAGATATGAGCTGGCCTATATAAGCTTCATCGGTTTAATGATGATCTTGCCGACATTGTTTATTGCTTGGTTGGCAAAAATATTTCTTGATGAAGTATGGATCAACGGTCGTGTCCATTGGTTGCCTGGGTTACTGTTAGGTTTATTAATAGTTGCAGTGCTAAAGGCTGTTACTGGTTATATTTACCGCGGATTGAGTTACTGTCTCATGGAAAAGATCAGGATTAGCGAAACAAGCCGATTACTATGGAGAACGATTCACCTTCCCGCACGATTCTTCATGCAGCGTTATGCAGGCGAGATCAGCTCAAGAGTTAAAAATGTTGATAGCATCGTGTCATTTATTGCGATTGACATGGTCAATGCCTTTGCAGCCATGTTGGCGATGTTGATATTTATGATTGTACTGTTTAATTATAGTCTGTGGCTTTCGTTGCTGATTCTGTTACTGTTTGCGATTAATATGATTTTTTTAGCGATTAATACAAAAGTTCAGGAAAGTCTAAATAACCGAATAAGTATGTCGAATATGAAACTTATGGGCTCATCAATTTCGGACATACAACTAATTGAAACAATTAAGACGACAAGTTCGGAGCAGGCTTTCTTTGAAAAGTGGGCTGGGTATCAGAGTAAGTTGATCAATGAAAAACAGGAAGCAAGCGTAAAAATTCAGGGTTTAATGAATCTTCCGCAGTTTACGTCAATTATTGCAACAGCAGCTGTTCTTTTCACCGGTGGTTATTTAATCATCCAGGGAGAATTATCGGTTGGTGTTTTGGTTGCGTTTCAGAGCATTATGGCAAGCTTTTTTGAATCCAGTATTATTTTGAATCAAACTGGGATGAAACTTCCTCAAGTGATTGCTGATGTCAAGCGGATCGAAGATATTCACAGATACCCTGATGACCGGAGCACGAAAAAACAGGTGGAGACGGGCGGGGATGATGAAGTGATAGTATATGATGGAAATATTAGAATAGAAAATCTGACATTCGGATTTAGTAAATTTGAAGAACCTTTGATCGACGGATTTTCACTGGAACTTAAAGCCGGTCAACGGGCGGCACTGGTAGGGCGTTCAGGTAGTGGAAAATCGACGATAGCAAAGCTTGTTTCCGGGATATATGAGCCCTGGTCGGGTGGAATATTTTTAGATGATAAACCGGTGAATGACCTACCAGTGAGCGTAGTCAACAAGGCGGTAGCCATGGTGGATCAGGAAATCATTTTGTTTGAAGGAACCGTCAGTGAAAATATTTCTTTATGGCAACAGGATTTATGTGAGGAAAAACTTATTGAAGCTGCAAAAAATGCGTGTATCCATGATGATATTGTCCTCCGGAAAGGAGAATATCAATACCAAATGCTTGAAGATGGTCAAGATTTCAGTGGGGGACAGCGTCAACGGATAGAGATTGCTAGGGCATTTCTGCAGGAGCCTTGTGTTATGATTATGGATGAAGCAACTAGTGCCCTGGATCCGGCAACTGAGCTAAAAATTGATGATAATATGCGCAAGCAGGGATTTACATGCATTATTGTGGCACATCGTCTGAGTACCATCCGGGACTGTGATGAAATAATCGTTTTGGATAAAGGAAAGATCGTGCAAAGGGGCAATCATGACAGCCTGTTGAAGCAGGAGGGCCTTTATTCAGAATTGATAAAAACCATGTAGGAGGCCATATGGATAGTTTGACTTTAAAAGAAAAAATGGAGTACCATGTCATTTCGGGGACAATTAATGTTTTTCTGGTAAAACAGCCTGAAGTCTCAGGATTGGAGCATAAACGCCACTATTTATTCAGCGCTTCTGAAGGGACGACAATTTACGGAGGAAAGGCAGAGGTGGAAGACGGTAGTTATGAATTAATAGCTATAGGAAAAAATGTTACTAAGGTTGAAGAAAAAGAACTGAAAAAGATCCATGCACAGACACACCGTTATTTGCAGGAAAAAGCAAATAAAATTGAAATGGAAATCAATCAAAAAAAAACACAATACATTGAAGAGCGAACTAACAAAGCGGCATTGCTTGATAAGGCTGTCAACATCTTGACGGATAATGTGCAGAAGAAAGTTTGTCAGCAGTCGGGAAGCATCTATTTTAAGGCCTGTCAGGTGGCTGCCAATGCCTTGGGATTGGAGATAGAAGAACCAACGTGGTTTGAAGAAAATCAGCAACAACCTCGTATTTTGATGAAAACATATTTTCAAAAGACAAACATGAGATATAGAAGTATCAAGCTAGATGGAAAGTGGCGAAAAAATATAGAGGGGGTTATAATAGCCTTTAAATCGGATAATGAGCCGTTTGTTCTTATCGCGGGGAGTAAAAAACGCTGTGAAATGATAGACTTAAAATTAGCAACGACGGTACCGGTAGATGAGAAAATCGAAAAAAGCATGCAAAAAGATGCGTTTATGATATACAGACCTTTGCCAGAAAAAAAAATAAGTGGCAGAGATCTGCTAAAATTTGGATTAAGAAAGATCAGTAAGAAGGATATCATGCTGCTTATGTTCAGTCTGATAGGTATTGGAATATTGGGGATGGCTGTACCGCTTCTGACCGGACTGACGGTTAGCTGGATTATTCCGCAGGGAAATATCAACCTTCTTACTCAAATCGGAATTATCCTGGCGGTAACAGCTCTAGCGTCGTTTTTTTTCAATCTAACAAGAGGATATATTATGCTTAGAATTGAAGGAAAACTTGATGTTGACCTACAAACGGCGATCTGGGATCGACTGCTGAATCTGCCATTGGGTTTTTTTAAAAGTTTTACATCGGCAGAATTAGCTTCCAGAGCATTAGGCATTACTATGATAAGAGATATCATTTCTGGCCCGGTAATGATAATTTTATTAACAAGCATCTATTCTTTGTTCTGTTGGCTGGTACTTTTTTATTATAAGGTTTCTTTAGCTGCCGTCACTACTTTGATGATTGGCGCATATCTAATAATAAACTGCTATTTTGTAAAACAGCAAATAGTATATGAGAGTCGGATTAATCAATTGACCAATAAACTGGCGGGTTTGTCTTTCCAACTAGTTAAGGGTGCTATTAAAATACAGAAATCAGGAGCGGCGGAGAGGGCATACTTCAGGTGGACGAAGACGCAATCAGAAAAACATAAGGCTGTGCAAAGCAAAACAATGATAACGTCAAAGATGGAGGCATTCAACGGATTTTATCTGCCGGTTTCGATTGCGATTATTTATTGGTTGATAACAACGCAATCTGCTTTTTCTCTTCCAGTTGGACATTTTGTCGGCTTCAATTCTGCATATATGATATTTATGACCTCGATGTTCGGTATCTTCAGTTCGCTACAGGGGATCTCCCAGGTGCTGCCCTTATATGATCGGGGCAAGATAATATTGCAGACTAAACCAGAGAGCAAGGAAAACAAGCAGATAATCGAGTCACCGTCAGGCAAGATAGAGGTTCATCATGTTAGGTTCCGGTACGGTGAAACAAGTGCAGAAGTATTAAAAGATATATCGCTTGAAATCAAACCGGGCGAGTATATCGGTATTGTTGGCACTTCTGGCAGCGGTAAATCGACACTGTTTAAGCTATTGTTAGGTTTTGAAACGGGTTTTGAAGGTAAGATAACCTATGATGATCAAGATATAAAAAATATCGATCTGCGAGAACTGCGAAAAAAGATCGGTGTGGTCTTGCAAACCGGTAAGTTGATGTCGGACAGCATCTATCACAATATCGTGGCCACAAATCTGCACCTTAACATGGAGGCGGCTTGGGAGGCGGCAAGTATTGCCGGTATTGATGAAGATATTAAAGCGATGCCAATGGGTATGTATACGATGGTTATGGAAGGAGCTGGAACCATATCTGGTGGTCAAAAACAGCGCATTTTGATTGCAAGAGCGGTGGTAAGCAAACCCGGAATATTGTTTTTTGATGAGGCAACAAGTGCTTTGGATAACATCACTCAAACTAAAATAAAGCAAAGTTTAGATAGCTTTTTCGCAACTAGAATAGTGATCGCCCATCGGTTGAGTACAGTAAAAAATTGTGATCGGATTATCGTGTTGGATCGTGGAGAAATCAAAGAGATGGGAAATTATGAGATACTGATGAAAAAAAGAGGTATTTTTTATGACTTGGCTAAAAGACAATTAGTATGATTTAATAAAATAACAAAATAAGTATGTTCTGTATGATGAAATCAAAAAAATTTTAAAATACAGATCCATTTGACATATTGTATGTAAATTTGGCTTAGAATACTTTTGATGCACAGACCAACAAATAAAGTTGGTCTTTTAAAATCTCCGAACCTTAAATGGTCGGAGATTTTTTTAAGAAATGAATAAAGGTATTGACTTGGAGCGAACTCCAGATGATACAGTTTATAATATCAAAGCGATACAAACATGAAACCAGAGGTGGAAATGGAAATACAGGAAATATTAAAAAAAGTAAAAACAGGGGAGATCACGGTCGAGGAAGCGGCGCTCTTTTTTCGGAGGCAACCCTTTGAAGAAATGGGCTTCGCCAAACTGGATACCCACAGACGGGTAAGGTCCGGTTTTGCCGAAGTGATCTTTTGCAGTGACAAAGCGGATTCCCATTTGCTGACTATCTTTCAAAAACTTTACGAAGAAGACGGTGGCGGCGCTTTTGGATCTGGGTGCTGTATACGCAGGCATTGGAAAAGGCGTTAAAAAGCCTGCCCATCAGCGGCTTTGAGACCATCATCAGCCGGGTAAAAAAGGTCGGACTGGATGTCTGTGATTTTGAGGTAAAACTGCCCCGCAACAAGAGAGAATTTACCCTGTTTATGATGGTAATTTCAATCATCTCGGTGAATATCATTGCCCCGCTGATTACTTGTTTTGAAGTTGGCTTTCGAATGGAGGTCTGGGCTGAGGCAATCAAAATGATTCCTTTTATTTGGCTGACCGTGATAGCTCTGGTATTAATTACCTACAAACCAGCGGGCTGGCTGGCCGGCAAGATTATTGAAAAGGATGATAGCTTTGCCGCCCATATTGTGGTCAATATTTTATGCAGTGTTTTGTTAATGTCGATTTTTCTGACTGTCATTGGCACCTGGATTGGCAACCGTCAAGTGAGTATGGAACCGATTGTACTGTTTTTCTATAAATGGCCGCGAAACTTCGCCATTTCATTGGTTGTTGAAGCGCTAATTGCTCAGCCGATTGCCAGACTGGTGATATTAAAACTGCATCAGATAAAAGATGGACGACTGGAGGCAGAAAACAGATAGGAACCAGAACGGATAATAATTGTTATTAACCGCAAGTGTAAAGCAACAAATATTTCAGGTATGAGAAAAAATGAAAGGTTGGATGTCGGGTTGATCCGATTCTTAAAATCGAGCCATTACAAAAATCGCTGTTTCTGAAAACTTACTTATAGTATAATATCATCAAGAAATCGGTGTGTCCGAAACAGGTTAGTAAGGTTCGAAAAATAAACAGGATTCCAGAATCATTGCTGATTAAGGTTTGGAGTTTTTTTATGAGTTTGATTTTGAAAGAGGAGCAAAGAAATGAGTGGTGCATTAAAACAGGGATTAACCTTCAGAATGGCGGAAGAAAAGGATGTTCGACTCATTCTTTATTTCATAAAAGAACTGGCCAATTATGAAAAAATGCTTGATCAGGTCGTAGCGACAGAGGCATTACTGACAGAATGGCTGTTTGAAAAGAAAACAGCCGAGGTCATTTTTGCGGAGCTTGAAGGAAAGGAAATCGGTTTTGCCTTATACTTCCATAATTTTTCAACCTTTTTGGGACAGGCTGGGCTTTATCTGGAAGATTTATATGTTCTGCCAGCGTACCGGGGCAATGGTTATGGAAAGGCAATTCTAAAACAACTCGCCAAAATCGCCGTTGAAAGGGGCTGTGGTCGTCTGGAATGGTGGTGTCTTGATTGGAATCAACCAAGCATTGATTTTTACCTGTCGCTTGGGGCAAAAGCAATGGATGAATGGACGGTTTACCGAATTACCGGGGAGACCTTATTGGAAATGGCAAATGAAACATCTAAATAACGCAACAAATCCAACCGAAAATACGATCAAAATAGTAAGCAATACCATCTGACGCTTCCAGACCTGCAATCAGAAAAAAACCATCGAGCGTGTTTAGCTCCATGGTTTTGTTTCGTTTTAGACAAAGGTCTTAAATAAAATTAGTCAGCAGCGCTGAAAAAATCAGCCCATCTTTTTTTTCATTTCCAGTTTTTTAAGCTCAAATTTCTTTTTATAGTAACAAGCATAAACCTGGGCGTTCTGTTCCTGCTGTTCGCTGACAGAAAGTAAGCGGCATTTGTTGATAACCATCATCTGTCCTGTAAAAATGAGATAGATGTCTTCTACATCTCGCAGTATTTTGTTAGGATCTGATAATTGATTGATTGTTTCTTCAGCTAAAATTGACAATTGCTTTTTTATTTCAGAATCTGATAACTTCGCTGATAAAGCGACCTTTTGTTTATTATTTTGGGGGAGATCTGTTGAAGTGCTTAAGGCCGATTCTGAAGGAGTAAGGGATGCTAAAGGAGTCGGTGATTCTGAAGGCGCTTCACTAAGGGGATCCTTTTTTTCTTTTTTTGTTAATTTAATACGTCCATGGTATTCTTCTCTGGTGATTCGCAAGATTGTTACCTCCACTATAGTTTAGGAATAGGCTTATTCAATAAAAATTGATGTTTAAAATTCGAATTGATAATTGTTTCATTCTATCACTTTTTAAACAAAATGACTATTGTTAAATTCATCGAGACCTTGTCGATTGCAACAAGCAAAGGAAAAGTTGGCTACTGATTTTGATTTATAGGATCAGCGGCAATTCTTTTTATCCATTTTCGGCTCTTCAATCGATAAATACACCAGATCGCTTTGATAATCTGATCAATTTTCAGCAGCGCATAGATCCAAAATGCTGGTAAATGCCAGACCAAACCAGCCAATGCCCCAAGCGGAACTGAGGCAACCCATAAAAAAATAATGTCCGCCACCATTAAAAACCGGGTGTCCCCGCCGCCGCGCAGAACCCCCTTGGTCAGGATGCTGTTGGCAGATTGAAAGATAACAATAAAACCGATAGCAAACATCAGTTGAGTTGCAATTTGTTGGGTTTCTGGTATCAGATTGTAAAGACTGATCATCGGTTTGCTGGTGATCCAGATAAGGACGGCACCACAGATACCGACGGCAATGCCCAGATATAAAAAGGTGACGCCTTGTTGCTGGGCAGTGTCCTCATCACCCCGCCCCAGGGTGTGGCCAGTGATGATGGCACTGGCGTTGGCAATCCCCTGGATAAATACCGTGCTGAGTTGTTGAAGAACCAGGGTGATGGCATTGGCCGAGACGAAGCTGACACCCAGCCGTCCGATCACCATCGCCACAGCATTATTGCCGAGGGCGAGTAAAACATCACTGATCAGAACCGGAATAGCGACTTCAACGTATTCTTTGCAGATATCACGGCAGCGCATAAAGAGATGATGGAGCCGATAATGGATCTTTTTATCAACAAAAAATAAGTACCCGCAAATAACCGAAAACTCAACAACCCGGGCAATAAGAGTAGATAGGGCAGAGCCCTCGATACCCATCCTGGGAGCTCCGAAATTCCCAAAGATAAATAAATAATTAAAGGAAATATTGATGATAAATGCAAAAATCGACGAAATTAAAGGGAGACGAACCTGACCGACGCTTCGCAGCACAATGGTGGATGTCAGCGAAAGACCTAAAAGCAGGTAACAGGGAACTGCCCATTTAAAGTAGCGCGCCCCTTCCTGGATAATTTCCGGATCAGTTGTATAAATGTGCATGATCGCTTCCGGGGCAAAAAAGGTCACCAGCGAAAAGAACAGTGCGAAACCAAGGCAAATACGAAGCATGATGGTGATGGATTTTCTCAAAGCATCCGGATTTTTCATCCCCCAGAAACGTGAGGTGAGCACCGAAGCACCCATACCAATCCCCATACAGCAAATTTGAAAAACCATAATGAACTGATTGGCCAGAGAGGCGCCGGACAAGGGCACCTCTCCCAGAGCGCCCACCATCATCGTATCGGTCATGTTTATGCCAATGGTGATGAGGCTTTGTAAGGTGATCGGAATAGCAATCGCGGCCACCGTTTTATAAAAAGATGGTTCTCTGATGATATGAATAATTGCTCTACCTCCAAAAGTTTACAGTTTTATTTCGGTACTGGGTTCTAAAATCAGGCGGCCCTCTGCCACAAAGGTTTCAGCTAGTTTACGATCAAACAAAGCCCCCGGTTTCATATGGATGGGGATGGTATGGACGGCGCCGATGACTGCTGCACAGTCGGAAGCTTCTTTGGGATCCATGTTATAAAAGCCGTCAATTGGCAGCAAGGCATAGTCAATTGCTTCTTTAGATAAAACATCTTTCATATAGTCGGTGGTAGATGTATCGCCGGACGTGTAGATTTTAATACCATCGAGCTCAATCACATAGCCAACACATTTATTTTTGTCATGGCCGGTATTATAGGCAGGTACTGCCTGGATGGCAATATCATGAATTGTCTGACCCCCATAAACCCCGTTGATCAGGATGGTGTCCGGTCGGATGATCACACAGCTCTGGTTTTGGTGTAACAAAGTTAAATTGTTATGATCGGGATGTTCGTGGGTTATCAACACAACGTCGGCTGGCAGATCATAACCTTCCCCAGCAAATGGATCTACATATATCACGATCCTCTGATCAGAAACAAGCCGATAACTACCGTGGCCTTGATAAAATAATGTTCCCATTGAAAGTTCTCCTTTATCAAATTTTGTTTAGTTGATTTTTTAAGTACTCAATGTCTTTTGTCAATACTGATTCAGCACCTTAATTAATCTGCTATTTTCAGTTTATAACTATGAATTGGTTTTGTCAAAGGAATTTAAGAAGTGCGCTTGTACAAGCAGAGGCGTCAAGATCGGAGTGAGGAAATGAACAGGACTAAAGCCCAGGAAGAGAGCATGCCAAAAAAATAAAAACAACGGTTCTCCGACGAGACCGTTGCTTTCATGAAAGGTTAGAATAGTTAAAGTGTGTATGATGCTTTGCTTATTGCTAATATACATGGAAATACTTAAGGGCATCTTGAAATGATTCTTGATTAAGAATTTGTTAAGAATCGCCAATATAGATTTCAATCAATGATAACGCCGAATGGTAGGAATTGAGAATAACGAAAGCCTGGTGTAAAATCCCGGGCTTTTTTTGAGGTAAAGAAAAAATCGCTGATACGTAAATTTTTTTAAAATATTCACAACTAAATACATAAATCCTCAACAAACAAAGAAAATTATATGCTATAATAGCCTCGTGTAACTTTGTTCTGATTGAGCAATTTTGTTTGCTGCTAATCATTTTAAAATGATTAGTAGCAGAATTTATTTGACACCAAAAAAATAAAAAATAGATCGTTTAACTGTGCTTTTGGAATCAGTTTATAATGGCTGGAAAAGGCGACAGTGAGAGAGTGCATAATGAATAATCAACATTTTGTTAATAAGGCTTTTCGTATATTTGTCATCAACAGTATCCTTTCTTCGGCAGGGGTGGTGCTGGGAACCTTTGTGGATGCCATCATTCTGGGGAACGCCTTTGGGGCGGTTGGTTTGTCGGTACTGGCTGTTTCAATGCCGGTATATATGGTTTACAACCTGTTCGGTTACGCCTTTGGGGTTGGCGGATCCCTGAAAGTATCGGAGTCCATCGGCGCTGAGGATAAAGATCGGGTTAGAACCTATTTTACCCAGGCGATGTTTTTTGCGGTGGCAGTTGGAGTGGTTATTTCGGTTTTGGGAATGCTCTTTCTGCCAGCAATCATAGGTCTCACCGGGGGAGCGGGAATTGCTGCCGCCAAGGATTATATGTGGCCGATTTTACTCACCGCACCGATATTCATTCTGGCACCGGTGATGTCATTGCTGATTCGCAGTGACGCCGATCCGTTTTTGTCCACCCTGGGCATCAGCGTCTCGGTGGTTGTAAATCTGGTGTTGGATCTCATCTTCATCTTTGGGTTGAATATGGGCGTGCTTGGTGGGGCCTTAGCCATGGTTATTGGACAGATGTGCGCAATTGCAGTTTACGTCATTCACTTTTTTAATAGGCATAATCACCTTAAATTGTGTCGGGCGTCTCTTAGCCCGAAAGCTGGTTTTCAGCTTTTTCAAGGGGGCTTCGGGATCGCTTCGACCTTTATTTATCAGGGCATCACCCTTGTTGTCATCAATAATCTGCTGAGTGCAACAGTAGGATTAGGGGGACTGGCCAGCTATAATATTCTTTTTAATGTCTCCTTGTTTGCCTACGCCATATTTGATGGCATTTCGTTGGCGCTGGCTCCCCTAGTGGCAACTTTTGCCGGAGAGAAGGATACCGAAGGTGTTTATAACACTATGGGTCTATCGTTAAAGACCGCAGTTTTACTGAGTGTTTTATGTGCACTGGTGTTACTTATCTTCGCAGAACCCATTGCATTTATGTTTGGGGTAGCAGATAATTTGCCAATGGTAGCCCAGACGATCCGGATTTTCGCTTTCGGAGTGGTACAAACCTGCTTTAATTGTGTTATGGCACATTTCTATCAAACTATTAAGCGGCCGACCTTGGCGGGGATTATCTACTTCATGCGGGGATTTTTACTGCTGATTGCCTTTTCGACCTGGCTTATTCCGGTTTTTGGCGTTCAGGGAACGGCGTTGGCAATTGTGGCGGCGGAAACGGCAACCATGGCGATCCTGCTCTTTAGCGCACTGATTCTCAAAAATAAGGGTGAATACCGAAATATTTTGTTATTTAAAGAACCCATTATCGCAAAGGATAATCTATATGAAACCACCCTTTCCTCGGACATTAAAGAGTTGGAAAAATGTGTGGAAGAGATTGAAGCTTTTTGTGAGAAGCTGGATATTGACAGCAAAAATGCTTATTTCATTAATCTGACCATTGAAGAGTTGGCGGCCAATATTATTAATTTTGGATTCAATGATGGGAAACCCCATTATATTCATATAAAAATTGCTTTATTTGAAGAGGATATCTACATTCGCCTCAGGGATGACAGCACCAGCTATAATCCCTTTGAAGAATCGGAAAAACCTGATGAAGCCCTGGATTATCTGGGTGTATCGATTGTTCGAAAAAAAGCAAAATCCTTTGCTTATAATCGAACCCTGGTATTCAATAATCTTCTTATTATTTTGTAAAAAAGGTGGCTAATATGAAAGAACAAAAAAGTATTCGTCGAATCAGTTTAAAAACCAAATTCGCATCAGCAAGTATGATTCTGGCACTGGTGTTGTCGCTGGTGATTGTGCTGGTTTCCTATTTCAGTTATCGGGATTCCATGTTTAAACGTTATGAAGAACAGATCTCTTCTTTGGTGAATACCGCTTCAGTCCTTGTTCCGGTGGACAAGGTCAATCAGTATTTTGAAACCGGCCAGACCGATCCTGATTATGAATTGCTTATTAAAGAGTGGCAGATCATTCAGGAACAGAACCAGTTGGAATACCTTTATGCTTACGTGCCCACTGAAAAAGGGTTTAAAGTTTTTGGCCAGGGAACCAAACCAGGGATGGAAGGTCATTTTATTCTTGGTGATTTTTTAGGAATAGATTATTTTCCCCAGGAAGATATTGATGCTGCCAATCGACTTTTTACTGATCCAGATGCCCCTAAGGTTGTTATTACAAACGAAAGTGAGTTTGGATATCTAATTTCGGCTTTTAATGTATTAAAAGATGCTCAGGGTAATCCGGTGTTGGTTGTTGGGGCAGATATGTCCATGCGTGATATCGACTCAACCCTCTTTAATTATATTATTCTGGTTTCCTCGATTGCCGCGCTGATCCTAATTCTATTTATCACCATTTACCTGCTGTTTCTCAACAAGTCCATCATTGACCCCTTGCAGGTGATTGTTGATAATGCCACGGATTTTGTTAATACCAACATCGATGATAATCTCAGTGAAATTGTGGCTTTAAATATCGATGTTAAAACGGGCGATGAAATTGAAATTTTGGCCGAAGCCTTTAACAAGATGACCAGTGATATCATCCGCTATATTAAAGAACTGACCAGTGTCACTTCCGAGCGAGAGCGGATTGAAACCGAGCTGCGTATTGCTACTCTTATCCAGGAAGGGATGCTGCCCCGGAACTTTGAATATCCGGATAGAAATGAGTTTACCCTTTATGCATCGATGCGGGCGGCTAAAGATGTGGGCGGCGACTTTTACGACTTCTTTTTTGTGGATGATGACCACTTCTGTATTACTATCGGCGATGTATCAGGAAAAGGGGTTCCAGCCGCGCTATTTATGGCAATGACCAAAGCGACGGTTAAAGATCTTGTGCTCAGACGCTTACCTGTCGATGAGGTCATGACTGAAGCCAACATTAATTTGTGCAACAACAACGAACAAGGCATGTTTGTCACCTTATTGATTGCTGTTATTAATGTCAAAACCGGTGTGTTCCAGTGGTGTGATGCCGGACATGATCCCGCGATTATCTGGAAAAAAGACGGCACGGTAGAAATGCTGACCGGGAAAAAAGGCTTTGTCTGTGCTGGCATGGAGACCGCCAAATACAAGATGAATGAATCGCAAATCGAAAAAGGGGATATTATCTATCTTTATACCGATGGGATTCCCGAAGCGAATAATACTAAAAATGAATTTTATGGACTGGAACGCCTGAAAAAATTGGTTGCTTCAAAAGCAGAGCATGATATTAAATCACTGTGTGCCGACATCTTAGCGGATGTGGATGAGTTTGCGGACACGGAGCCGCAGTTTGATGATATCACCATGCTCGGATTCAAGTTTGAAGAGTAGCGGTATGGATATCATCATCAAAGGTGGGCAGGAATTGTCGGTCGAAGATTTTGAGGTGACGCTCGACCTTGACCGCAAGATTTTTGGAAATGAAATTGTGACCAACCAGGGGATGGCGTTAAAACGGTTTTTGAAGTTTAAAGAAGGACTTATTGCAGCTTATACCGGGAATGCACTGATGGGCTTTATCAGTTTTTTTGGGGTCGCTGCTTCAGTTTATGAACGGGCCGTATTCGAACAGGAGTACATTGATGATAATCTTGATGAAAGTGAAGTTTTGCCACTGGAACAAGGAAAGACAAACAATATCCTGATATTAGATTTGGCAGTTGATGAATCCTTCCGGCATCATGGCATCTCAAAGCAGTTACATGAGACTCTCTGGGATTATCTCAGGCAAAAACATAACCAGGGATATTTGATTGAGCGGGTATTTTGTTTTGCAATTACGGCTGAAGGACACCAAAGTATGTTATTTTTAGGCGCCAGAGCGATCTGGTCAAAAGATGAGATTACTCTCTTTGAACTGGGAAAAGAAGTATTCATGGCGACATGATGAAAAAAACGTAAAAAGTTCAGCGAATACCCCGCATATCTGGAGAATAAAAAGTTTAAGGACAATAAGATTTTTCATGAGAAGTTTGGATTTCATTCGATCAAAATGATTGATGTGGTGCCATCTCAGTGGATTTGTTAACAAACAGTAAAGGAGATCAGATAATATGAAGAGATTGACTGTTAATGCATCAACAGATAACTTGCCTAAGGTGCTCGAATTTATCGATACCGAATTGGAGATAGTAGGAGCCAGTATGAAAATGACATTTCAGATAGATCTGGCTGTGGAAGAAATTTATGTAAATATTGCCCACTATGCCTATGCCCCGGATGACGGTAATGTCATTATTCAATTTGATTCCTATGGTGAACCGCCGTTGGTCGAAATCCAGTTTATTGACCGGGGTGATCCCTTTAATCCTCTGGAAAACCCAGATCCGGACATCACCTTGACGGCAGAAGAGCGTCAAATCGGTGGTCTGGGTGTGCTGATGGTTAAAAAGACCATGGATGAAGTAGATTACCGCTTTGAAAAGAATGAGAATATTCTGACCATAAAAAAATCCCTGTCGGAAAAGGGATCAAATATGGCGCTTAATAAAGCCAATTGAGGAGGCTGACAATGCTCAGAAAACGTTGGATTTTGGCACTGTTGTCAGGTCTTTTTGTGATTATCCTGAGCTGCGGTTGTGTAGCCGAAGATGAAGCGAAGATCAGTAGCACCAGCGACTTGAACCAGGCCGACTATATTATCGGTGTTCCGGAAGGAACACCGCCGGAAGAAGTCGCTAAAGAGTATATGCCCAATGCCGAAATCTCGTATTTCACCCAGTTTATTGATGGCGTCGCCGCCCTCAAAAGTGGCAAGGCTACGGCGGTTATTTATGACAGCTCCGGGGTTGACCGGATTCTGCTCAGTAATCCCGACCTGATTAAGCTGCCCGAGGAACTCGGTAATATTGAAATTGCCACCGTGGTGGGGTTGAATAATACCGCCCTTAATGACCAGGTCAATGCCTTTATCAAACAGATTCATCAGGATGGTACCGCTGATGAAATGGTGACCCGCTGGATTGATAATATGGGCGGGGTGATGCCGGATCTTCCCAAGCCTCAAAATCCGGACAAGAAGCTGACAATCATTACCAACGGCATGACAGAGCCGATGAATTATTACGAAAATGGCGCGCTTACCGGCTATGATATTGAGTTTATCAAGCGCTTCGCCAATTACGCCAATTTCGACTATGAAATCATCACCATGGATTATGCGGCGATGATCCCGGCCCTTCAAAGCGGCAAAGGCGATATCATCATCTCCGACTTCTTCAAAACTGATGAACGGGGTCAGGAAGTGCTTTATAGTGACGCCTATGTGGTGCTGCATAACAGCGTATTGATCCGAAAAAGCATGTACGCGGGTAACTCCGAAGCTGGCAGCGAGACCATCGTTACTAATGACGAGCTCAACGGGAAACGGGTGGGCTTTATTACTGGCATGGTGCACATTAATAATTTTCGTCCCCTTTATGAGGCTGAGGAATATGAATTCAACGATTTTTCAGCAATGATGGAAGCCCTGAAAGCAGGCCGAATTGATGCGATGCTGACCAGTGAGTCCAAAGTGGCTGAAATTATCGAACAAAATCCCGACCTGCTGGCCCTGCCCCCTTATGCGGATAATTCCTCATCCATTGGTGTGAGCAAAACCAATGCCGAGCTGGGAGACAAGCTGGATGCGATGGTGAAAAGCATGATTGCCGATGGTTCCTTAGATGCTGTGACAAAGAAATGGACGGGTAACAATGAGGCCGAAAAGGTTTTAACGCCGGTTACCTTGACGGGTGAGAATGGCACATTGGTTGCTGGCGTGCTCGGGGATGACTATCCTTATTCCTACTATAAAGACAATGAGCTGGTGGGGCTGGAAGTCGATCTGGCCAGAATCCTGGCGGCCAAACTGGGAATGAATTTAGACCTTAATACCATGGATTTTTCGGCTATTCTCCCCAGTATTACCTCTGGCAAGATTGATCTGGCCTTCTACCTGGCTTATACACCGGAACGGGCAGAGTCGATCCGATTCCTGACACCGTTAAAATCAGATCGTGCTGTGGCCATTGTAAAGAACAAAGCTTACACTGGCAGGACATCAGCAGAAGGTACATTTTTGACCGGCTTTTTTGCTTCGCTTCAGGACAGCTTTAACAAAACCTTTATTGTTGAAGATCGCTACAAACTGGTCTTAGAAGGGCTATGGACAACCATTGTCATCTCGATGCTGTCGCTGTTATTCGGTAGCTTCCTGGGCGCCATCATCTGTGCCATGCGCAAGTCCCGATCTAAGATATTGTCGGGGCTGGCGATTGTTTATATCCGCTTGATTCAAGGGGTACCAATTGTGTTAACCCTGATGATTCTGTATTACATTTTGTTTGCTTCGGTGGATATCCATCCGATCCTCATCGCCGTGGTGGGTTTTTCGATTAACTTTGCCGCCTATGCGGCGGAGATCTTCCGCACCGCCATCGATGCCACCGATAAGGGACAGCTGGAGGCGGCCTATGCGCTGGGATTTACCAGGGTCTCCAGCTTTTTCAAGGTTACCTTGCCCCAGGCCCTGCGTCACATTCTGCCGATTTTCAAGGGCGAATTTATCAGCATGGTCAAGATGACCTCGGTGGTGGGCTATATTGCCATTCAGGATTTGACCAAGATGACGGATATTATTAGGAGCCGGACCTTTGATGCTTTTTTCCCGCTGTTTGTGACCGCGTTTATCTATTTTGTGATCACCTATCTGTTTATTATCGTGCTGGGAAAAATTGAAGTTCAGGTCGATCCCAAGCGCCGAAAACGGGTGATCAAAGGGATTGTCGATCCGGAAGTGAATCCGCTGGAGGTGGCGAAATGATAACGATCAACGGTTTATCCAAAAGTTTTGGCACGTTACAGGTGCTGGAAAATATCAGCACCGAGATAAAAGAAGGCGAAGTCATCTCGATCATCGGGCCATCGGGCTGCGGGAAGTCAACCTTTCTGCGCTGCATCAATTTGCTGGAAACCCCGACAAGTGGCGAGATCATCATTGATGGCCAGAATATTCTGGCTAAAAATGCCGATGTCTCTGGATTGCGTCAAAAAATGGGGATGGTGTTTCAGTCGTTCAATCTCTTTTCCCATCTGATGATTATCGAAAACCTGATGCTGGGACCGGTTAATTTACTGAAGGTGCCAAGGCAGCAGGCCTATGATGAAGGGCTGGCCTACCTGGAAATGGTCGGGCTGCGGTCGAAAGCTCTGGCCTTCCCTGATGAATTATCCGGAGGCCAGAAACAGCGGGCGGCGATCGCCCGAACCCTGGCGATGAAGCCGGAGATTGTTTTGTTTGATGAACCCACCTCAGCCCTGGACCCCACCATGGTCAGCGAAGTATTAGGGGTTATCCGCAAGCTGGCATCAAGCGGGATGACGATGATGATTGTGACCCATGAAATGAAATTTGCCCGGGATGTCTCCAGCCGGGTGTTTTATATGGATGAAAAGGGAATATACGAAGACGGATCGCCGACAGAAATTTTTGATCATCCTCAGAAGGCCAGGACCCGGGCGTTCATCCGGAAAATTTCTTCGTTTGAATATACCGCCGCCGGCAGCGGCTTTGACCTTTATGAACTCAACGCCAGAATTGAAACCTTCCTGAAAAAGCAGATGTTTACCGATCGTCAGATTATGAATGTCCAACTGATTTGTGAGGAACTGGTCCTGGCGATCCTGCTCCGCGCATTTCCCAGGGCCAGCGTCGCACTTTTGGTGGAGTATTCGGATTTAAGCAGTGAGGTCACCGTCCAGGCCGACTTTGACGGTGACGCCTATGAATTGGAAGAGACAGAGGAAAACGAGCTATCACTGGCGATCATTAAAACTTACGCCAAATCTGTTACCATTACCAATACAGCAGGTCGAAATAGCGTGAAAATAATTATTTAAGCGAATGATGATAAATGCACTGTCAGCAGCGCGTTTTACCAAACGCCTCTGGGTCAACTTGTTGATCCGGAGGCGTTTGCTGTTTAAGAACGATCGTCATACAAATCAGAACGCAGGGAAGAAATCGTATTCATTTGATCCGGCGATTATGATATACTGATTAAAAGTAAAGCCGACTTAAAAGGTAAAGCCGACATTTACCCAAATCGATTGTAACCAGGGGGATAATAAAATGGCTAACGTGTTTTCTTCCAAGGCTTTAGAGGCCAATCTTAATCAGACCCGGGAAAGTGTCACAGAAATCCCGGAGATGCAGCAGTGGTTCGGTGGATTATCAAAAGATTACTGGGGGATTCATAAACGCACCCAGGAATTTTTGATTGAGCTCAATCATAAGTATCGCAACAACCGCTATGTGATAGAGTCGTTACAGACCATTTGTCTTGGCGATATCTGGCTGTACCATAAGCTGGAAGACTCCGAAAAGGCCTTCACCGTTCTGGTGGAGATGATCCGGTCAGTGCTGCGGTCTAAACTGAAAGACAGCCAACGGGCGCTGCTCAGCCAGGTATTGATCCGTTTTATCGATCGTCTGGCAAATCTTGATGATTTTCCCAAAGCAATAATTTATTTGTGCATCGATGTTCTCAAAGAGGACATGGCGGAGCATGAACTTCTTTATGTCAAAAATTCTGGCGTTTTTAAAATATATTTGAATAAGGTGGCGGCAGAACCAGAATTTACCGCAACGTTGGTAGAAATCACCGCTAAACTACTGGATCAGTGCATTGATTACTGGGATCAAACCTCCCAGGCTGAAGCGTGGTTTGCTTCCCGGCAAAAACTCTTTCCTCATCTGAAGGCAGCTGACATCCAGGCCATCGGCCATACCTATTTTACCGAGCTCAGAGCCCGGCGCCAACAGGCCACTGCTTGGGCTGAACTTCAGCAGCTGCCTTTTTTTAATGATATTGCCAATTATTTCCGCAGCTTCTCAGAGAAATTCCCCACCCATCTGGAAACCATCTACTATTTGTATTATCTGTTGCATTTGCCTGGAATGGCAACCTTGAATGACCATCTGATCTATGATATCAACCGGAATCTGCGCAATATCTTTGACGAACTGGATTCCCAGGACATCACCGAATTTATTAATACCATTATGGCCGAGTTTCAGGAACTTAATGTGGAGCATGGCGGCACCGTGCTGGATTGCATACTTACCCTGGGCAAAGAAATCATTGCCACCGGAGATGCCGCCAATATTGACTATTTCACCAAAGCGCTGATTAGTCTCGGCTTTAACTATCCAGGAAAATTGAGTCTCAATGTCGACTGGCAGATTCTGATCGATTCCAATCACGTTAAAAATATCCGTGTGTGGCTGGAGTTAATTGAAGAAAATCCCCGGGCCATGCGGGAGCTCTTGGCGGCTCTGATTGTCAACCTTAAGCTGGGCGGGATCTTTATTTCTGACACCGATCTTTTTCAGCGGGACATTACCCGGCTGCTTAACGGTGAGATCACTCCGGTTTACCGGGAAATCAAACAGCTGGCGCGGATCTTTCCGGTGTATTTTCGGGAAATCGGAGCCGAGGGTGAGCTTCGCGATGTGACAACCGCCATTGACGAGGCCTCCCGGCGCAAGGACCGGCTGATCCATTTTATGCGCAAACAGATTCATATCGAAAGCAACAATACCCATATTGATCTGGCCCGGAAAATCATCACCTACTGGTATGATGGTAACAAAGAACCACTGAAAGAGATGATCCCCCAGCAAATCTATGAAGATCTCGATCAGGATAGTAAATGGTTTATCCGGCCTCATCAAACGATGATCCGACTTTGCGAAGAACTACAAACCTCTCCCGCCGGGCTGCTCCGTCTGGACATCGATGTGATCCGGGAGACCCTCCAGGATTTAGACCCCGATCCAAGCCTGGATATCAAACGGGTGCTTTACCTTTTCAGGGCCTATTTCCTGCTGCTGGAAAAGTACTCCTTTGAATTTGATGATGTCCTGGCCATGCTCAGAGGTTACAGCCCCAATCTGACCGGGGATTTGACCGCACTCAAACAGAGTCTTAAAAATGACGATAAAGAAGCATCGATCCGCCAGCTTTATCTGCATATGAATCATCTCAAGACGATTATTCAGGATTCCCATCCCAGTGAAGCCACCGAAAACATTTATTATAAGCGGCACATTGCGGCGGATATTCCCTCGATGTACGGCGAATATGTGGAGCCCAAGTTTGATGCCCTGGGTCTGATGTACCGGCTGGAACGAACCGTGGCCAAGCTGATGACCCAAGTCACCCAGCCTTTTAATGCAGAATATATTACCGCCAAAACCTTTCGCCAGATTTATCATATCCTGCTGCTTTTTAAGGATGGTCTGGAACTGGACGGTATTTATAATCAGGGACTGAACTCCCATCTGGATATGCTTAAATTCGGGCTGGCCTCGCCCAGCTTTTCGATCCACCAATATATTAATATTTTTCAGTTTATGGCCAACGACATCAAACAGATTATCAGCGAGTACTTTTTTGATCTTTATGAGATTCCAATGCGGGTGATCATTCCCCAGGTGCTCGCCGAAAAGCAGGTCGAAATGGCCGGGGACAGCCGCAAATTCTATCATATCGAATCAGAGAAATTCCTGCGGGACAACCTGTCGACGGCCTTTCTGGTTCAGGATCTGGATAATTTTATCACCGATACCATCAGCGGGCTGCGCAGCATGATGAAAAATTATTCCAGTACCTTTATTGAAAGCATGATGACCTATGACCCGGATATTACCTTCAGCCTGCTGACTGAAAGCACCGCCGCAATCGATAACCCGGTATTTCTGGGGGCCAAGGCTTATTTTCTGAAGAAACTGATTACCTACGGATTTCATGTGCCCCCCGGATTTGTGATCACCACCGAAGTATTCCGACATAAGGAAACCATTGAAGGCCACCCGGATATGATGCGTGATCTGGATCTGCTGATTGAAAAGCATATTGCTTTCATTGAAGCAATCACCGGTCAGTATTACGGAAAAGCAGAAAACCCGTTGTTCTTTTCGATCCGCTCGGGCTCATCGATATCTCTGCCCGGTGCCATGAAAACCTTTTTAAACGTTGGGATGAATGACGAAATCGCCGCAGCTTACAGTCAGCGGCAGGGTTACGGTTGGACCGCCTGGGATTGTTACCGGCGCTTTCTCCAGAGTTGGGGGATGGCTTATGGCATTGACCGGGATGTTTTTGACAGGGTGATGCTGGAATATAAAAAACAATGGGACGTGGAACTGAAGATAAACTTTACACCGGATCAGATGAAGATCATCGCTAACAGCTACAAAATGGTTTTAAATGACTACGGCATCGAAATCGAAATGGATCCCTTTCAACAGCTAAAGCAGGCCATTCGCTCAGTTTTAGACTCCTGGTTTTCCGAAAGTGCGGTTTACTATCGCGATCATCTGCAGATTGCCGAGGACTGGGGCACCGCCGTGGTGGTCCAGAAAATGGTACTGGGGAACCGTTCTGTCCGCTCCGGTACGGGGGTGGTGTTCACCAGCAGCCCCTTTAACGGCTGCGCCGGGATTAATCTCTATGGCGATTTTGCCCTCTGCAGTCAGGGCGAAGATGTGGTTTCCGGACTGGTCAATACTCTGCCCATCAGCGAGTCACAAAGAAAACGGGATTATCAGGACAGCAGTTTGTCACTGGAGTCGGGATTTCCCAAAATCTACCAGGCCCTGATTCGTTATGCCGGGCGACTGATTGAAGAATATGGTTTTGTTCACCAGGAAATCGAATTCACCTTTGAATCCGATAGTCCCGAAGATTTATATATTCTCCAGACCCGGAATCAGAACCTGAAAAAACAGAGCTCCTTTTCCAGTTTTCTGCCGGCACCCAACGAAATGGAACTGGTCGGTCACGGCATCGGCATGAGCAGTGCGGTGCTGTCAGGACTGCTGGCCTTTGATATGGCGGATATGGCGGGTTTAAAACGAAACTGTCCCGAGGCCAAAATTATTCTGGTCCGGCCGGATACGGTGCCCGATGATATTCCCCTGATCTTTGTCTGTGACGGCCTGATTACGGCCAAGGGCGGGGTCACCTCCCACGCCGCAGTGGCAGCCGCCAGCGTCGGCAAGGTTTGTATCGTTAAATGCAAGGGGTTGGAAGTCAATGATGCAACCAAAGAATGCACCATCAATGGGCACCGCTTTAAATCCGGCGATCCCATCTCCATCGACGGCGGACTGGGAAATATTTACAAGGGGAATTATGAGATTGGTGAGATCTAAGGACTGAAAAACTAAATCTGAGAATAGATTACGATATAACGAAAACGATCATTGAAATAATCGGGAATTGTTCAAGGCGGCGCTAGTGATTGTAACAGTATAATCATTCGAAACTCTACGGAGCGTTGATTGAAAAATTCCCATCGATCAATTACGATAGTTCATATGGAGGTAAGATAATTGGATTGTAATAAGGTAGGCGTATTACTGAAGGCATTACGAAAAGAAAAGGCGATGACTCAAAAACAGGTTGCCGACCGGATGCACATCAGTGATAAAACCATCTCCAAATGGGAGCGTGGCCTGGGGTGTCCGGATGTATCCCTACTGGGGGAGCTATCGGAACTATTTGAGGTGAATATTGAAAAAATACTTTTAGGAGATCTGGAACTGAATGATATGGAAACTGGAAACTTGAAACGAATAAAATTTTATGTTTGTCCAAACTGCGGAAATGTGATCAGCACCACGGGTGATGCGGAGCTTTCCTGTTGTGGACGCAAACTGGCACCACTGGTGGCCAAACCAGCTGATGAAAAACATACCGCTGTAGTAGCTGATGACGATGGCGAATACTACGTTACCTTCGATCATGAAATGAGCAAGGCTCATTTTATTTCCTTTGTGGCTTATGTGTCGACTGATCGATCCTTGTTTGTCCGGCTGTATCCCGAGCAAACCGCGGCGGTTCGGCTGCCTAAAATGAGCGGCGGCAAGCTGGGGAAGAAGTATGGCAGCAAACTGTATTATTATTGCAGCAAAGAGGGGCTTTGGGTACTGTAAGCAAAAATAGGCAGCGTTGATTAAGGGGATTTAGATAGATGGAAACACGATCAAAAAAAGAATTAAAAGAGAATTATAAAAACCGAACCGTTGTCGGCGGGATCTTTGGCATTAAATGTGACGGCAATGACCGGATCTGGTTAAAATCAACCAAGGATATGGCGGGTCAAAAAAACCGCTTTGGGTTTTCGGTGGCAACCAATTCCTGCCCGGAACCCGGGATGCTGGTGGAATGGAAACAGTATGGTGCCAAGTCGTTTTCCTTTGTTGTCCTGGAAGAAATCGAAAAAGGTGAAACCCAGACCGAACAGGAGTTTAGTGATGACGTTGCAATGCTGCTTGAAATATGGATTGATAAACAAAAGGAAGAGCTAAAAAATGAACACACAATTACATCCCATTGACTTTGAAACCTGGGATCGGAGACAATACTTTTATTATTTTACCGAAATGCTGCCCACCGGGTTTAACCTGAATGTGGAGATCGATATTACCAAGACCTATCAAAAGATTAAAGAAGACGGTAAAAAGTTTTTTCCGGCTTATCTTTATCTGGCCGCAAAACTGATAACCGAGCAGCCGGAATTTCGAGTCGCAAAAACAGATGATATGTTAGGTTATTACGAGGTCTTACATCCCTCCTATGCCTGTTTTCATGAGGATGACAAAACCATGTCACATCTGTGGACAGAATATGATGCAAATTTTGAAAGCTTTTATCGGAATTACCTGAATGATCAGGAAGAATATTCCGGGAACCACGGCATTCTGGCAAAACCGGAGCTGCCACCGCCCAATAGCTTTATGGTTGGGATGCTACCGTGGACACAGTTTACCAGTTACGCACCGATACCTTATAGCAAGGCGGATTATTATTTTCCGATTTTGCAGGCGGGCCGGTTTTATGAAAAAAATGGTCGAAAAATAATGCCCTTTTCGATCACCGTTCACCACGCCGTTGCGGATGGCTATCATGTAGGCTTATTCCTGGAAAAGTTTCAGGCGGCCATGAATCAACCCGAACAATGGATCAGGCTATGACGAAAGTCATCGCCTTTTATTTTCTGCAGGTTGTCGATAATTCCTCAAATGGCTATTTATTATTTGATCGGCAGATGATAATCAAGAACGGGGAAATAAAAAACGCCATTCGAACCTTCACTCAAATGACGTTATCAACAAGTCTGATTGCGGAGCTGCGGTCAGATTTTTTTTAATGCCGGCTCCAGCTGTTGCCACTTGTTGCCCAAAACCGGCGGAGTATAGTGGATCATCTGATTGACCAGTTCCCCGGGATCCGATGAGAGCAGCACCAGTTTGGTATTGGACGGGTTCATGAAGCCTTCATTGACAATATTCTGCATCATCGCCATGAAGGTATCAAAAAAGTTGGAAATGTTGAGAACCCCAATCGGTTTTTTGTGGATCCCCAGCTGTGCCCAGCTGAGGGTTTCAAATAATTCTTCAAAGGTCCCCACGCCGCCGGGAATGGCGATGAAACCGTCGGACAAGTCAGCCATGGTTTGTTTGCGCTCATGCATGTTTTTTACTTCAATAAACCGGGTCAGACGATCGTTAACCACTTCCCTGGGGAAAAGACCGCCGGGCATAACCCCGGTGACGCGACCGTTATTGTCAAGTATATGGTTGGCGATTTCGCCCATTAAACCAGTTTTTGATCCCCCGTATACCAATTCAATATTATTTTCGACAAGTACCAGGCCCAGTTTTTTCGTAATTTCTTTGTATTCTGGACGAACACCCAGATTTGAGCCGGAATAGACACATATTCTTTTCATAATGTTGACCTCCTGAAATATGAATTATAAATATAGCAGTTATTCTATCAATAGGAATCTTAAAATTAGATTATCTAATTAAGATCTTAAAGTATAACAAATAAACCAGGGCTATGACAAGTTATATTTAGCAGGTTCTTAAACAGTTTACAGCTATATTTGACAAATAATCTTTATATAATACCATTGACACGGGATAAGCGTAGGCATACAATAATCATGCAAATACAAATCATTTGCATGATTATCAAACAAAGGTGGTAAGAAAATGAAAAAGATGAAAGCTTTTCGTGTTTCAATGGGACTAACTCTGGCCGTCTGTCTGTTATTATTAATAAGTGGTTGCCAGAGTGGTGAAAAAACCCAGGTAACCAGTGAGGGTGAAAAACCAATTGTAGCAGTGACAATTGTACCTGAGAAAACTTTTGTAGAAGCTGTTTGTGGGGACCTGGTCGAGGTTATTGCGTTGGTGCCGCCGGGAAATAGCCCGGAAAACTACGAACCGACTCCCCAGGAGATGGAAAAATTTAGTCGGTCAGATATATATTTTACCATTGGTGTGGCAACGGAGGAGGCAAATATCATGCCGAATGCCGGAGATGTAAAGGTGGTTTCGCTACAGGAAGCGGCAAAGGCTGTTTACCCTGAAAGGCTATTTCCATCGGGAGAAAGAGATCCTCACATTTGGCTTTCACCGAAACGGGTGGAGGTAATGGTAAAAACCATTGCCGCCGAGATGTCAGCGCTGGACCCCGAAAATCAAGCGATTTATCAAAAAAATGCAGAAGCTTATATTGCTCAGCTACAGGATTTGGATCAGGAGATAACCGCAGTTCTGGCACCAGTTCAGAATAAAAAGATTGTTGTGTTTCATCCGGCATTCGGTTATTTAGCCGATGATTATGGTCTGGAAATGGTTGCCTTGGAAGAAGAAGGGAAAGAAGCGACTGCTCAGCAGCTTCAAAAAATCATTGATTTGGCCAAGGCCGAGAATATTAAGGTGATTTTTTATCAGGAAGAAATTGATAGCAGTCAGTCTCAGGCATTTGCAGATGAATTGGGAGGAAAAACCATTCAATTAGCGCCGCTGGCCGCAAATTATATTGAAAATTTCCGGAGTATGGCAAAAACCATGGCAGAGGTTATGAAGTGAGAAAAAAAGCCGTACATGTGGATAATCTAACCGTTTACTATGGACAAACAGCGGCGCTTGCTGGTGTTTGTCTGGATGTTTATGAAGGCGAGTATTTAGGGATCATTGGGCCCAATGGTGGTGGAAAAACAACGTTGTTAAAGTCAATTTTAGGAATCAACCCGTCAACTAAGGGGACCGTGGAGATATATGGAGAGCCGATTGCGGGGAAGCGCTCATTGATGGGGTATGTTCCCCAATTTGCCGCCATGAATAAGGCATTTCCCATCACCGTATTTGAAGTGGTTTTAACCGGTCGGATCAAATCGGGATTTAAGCCCTTTTTCCATTATACTGAAAAAGACAATGAAATCGTCGCGGACTTACTGAAGAAGGTTGGGATCAGTGATTTGTCAGAACGTCAGATTTCCCAGCTTTCAGGGGGGGAATTTCAAAAGATGCTGATAGCCAGAGCATTGGCGGTTAAACCAAGACTGCTGCTTCTGGATGAACCGACGGCCAGTGTGGATGCCGTTTCGCGTGAGCAAATCTATCATCTTTTAGAGGAACTGAACAAAGAAATGACCATCATTCTAGTGACTCACGATCTTCTCGCCGTATCGTCTTATGTGGGGCGACTGGCATGTTTGAATACAAAACTGGTTTATCATGGCGAGCCCGAATTGACAGAAGAAGTGGTCAATCATCTCTATGGCTGCGCAGTTGATCTCATTGCCCACGGTGTTCCTCACCGGGTATTAAAGGATCATCAGGAGGAGTGCTGAGATGTTAGATGCGTTGTTTAAATATCAATTTTTACAGAACGCTTTTTGGGCCGGAATTTTAGCCAGCATTGTCTGTGGCTTAATTGGTGTGATCATTGTTGAGCGAAAACTGGTGATGATGAGCGGTGGTATTGCCCATACGGCTTATGGTGGTGTCGGTCTGGGCTATCTGTTGGGTTTTGAACCGATCATTGGAGCCTTTGTTTTTTCAATCTGCGCCGCGCTGGGAATTGGCTATATTAATAAAAAAGGCGGCGCACAGTCGGATGTTGTCATTGGTTTATTCTGGTCTATTGGTATGGCGCTGGGGATTTTTTTTATTGCCTTAATGCCCGGATACCCGCCAGATCTGAGTTCTTATCTTTTTGGCAGTATTCTATCAGTCACGCGCTTTGACCTCTATTTAATGATCGGTTTAACACTAATTGTCGTTTTTGTGGTGGTTGTTTTCTTTAATCATTGGAAAGCTTATTTGTTCGACGAGGAATTCGCTGCTATTTTAGGGGTCAACACTACAATACTTGAATATGGCCTTTTAATCCTGGTGGCAATGACCGTGGTGGTATTGATTCGCGTCGTCGGAATTATTCTGGTTATTGCGTTGCTGACAGCTCCGGCAGCTTCGGCGGGGCTGCTGAGTTCGAATTTCAGGAATCGGATGTTTTATGCCATGCTCCTGGGGATCATTTTTTGTTTGACAGGGATGTGGATTTCTTATGAGTTGAATATTGCTTCAGGTGCAACGATTGTTATTTTGTCAGTGCTTTGTTATTTTAGTTTATATATTGGACATATGATCAAAAATAAAACAAACCGAAGCCTTCGTAAAAGCTTAAGTGAGATGAATGAGGAAATCAAATGAAAAAGCTGGATATTCAAGAAGAACTGAAGAAAAACGGAATGAAATCAACAAAACACCGGGTGGCGATTCTAGATATTCTGATAAAAAAGGATCAGCCGATATCAGCTGAAAACATATTTTTTGAAATACAGAAAATGGATGTCGCCATTAATTTGTCGACCGTCTACCGGAATCTTGAGGCTTTGCTGGAAAAAGGATTGGTAACAAAATTAAGTTTATCTGGTGACAGCCGTTCGGTGTTTGAATACAATCGAATGGTACATCGCCACTATCTGATCTGTTTAGGCTGCAAAAAAATATTGGCAATCGAGGATTGTCCGATCAAAGGCTATGAGCATCAAATTGAAGACGAAACTGAGTATCAAATTGTCGGACATAAGCTGGATCTTTATGGCTATTGTCCGAAATGCAAAAAAAAATAGTCCCAGATATAGGCCCAAAACGCGACTGACCAAATTATGAAGATTTATTAAAGATTTGTTAAGCTGATTGATAAAATACACTGCTGATGCTATACTTTTTTCATGAAGAAAAAGGAGCGTGTTGATGAAGCTGGATTACCGCCTTACAGTTTTGGTCGGGCTTGGGTTTATGACCATAAGTGCATTTTGGAGCTTGTATGATTTCGTGATTCCAATGATTATGCTAAAAGCCTTCGAATTAGGAGACACAATGGCTGGAGTGGTCATGTCCTTTGACAATGTGCTGGCCTTATTCATGTTGCCGTTGTTTGGGATGCTGTCTGACAATACCAACACCAGAATGGGGCGACGAATGCCCTATATTTTAGGCGGAACCGCAATGGCCGTGGTTTCGATGCTTTTAATTCCCTATGCAGTGATGGCCAATAAGCTGGTTCTGTTTATTGTGGCGCTAGCTTTAGCTTTGCTGTCGATGTCTTTTTACCGATCACCGGCGGTGGCCCTGATGCCGGATGTTACCCCCAAACCGCTGAGGTCCAAAGGGAATGCGGTAATCAACTTAATGGGTGCAGTTGGCGGGATTATGGTTTTGGGAATGGTGGCGCTTTTGGCACCGGACAAAGATAACATTAACTATTGGCCCCTTTTTCTTGGTACGGCTGCAGTGATGGTGGTGGGCGTCATTATTCTCAAACTGACAGTCAACGAGCCAGATGCGGTGATAAAAATGCGACATAACAGTGCCGCCCTGGGCATCGACGTCGAAGAGGCGGAGCATGATGAGACCCTGGTGACCCACGAAAAGTTGCCTAAAGAGTATAAAAAAAGCCTGATCTTTATTCTCCTATCGGTCGCCTTGTGGTTTATGGGCTACAATGCTGTAACATCGGCTTTTTCAAAATATGCCATGGTTTCCCTGAACATGAAGGAATCCCAATCAGCATTGATTTTGATGATCGCCAGCATTGCCGCCATTATCTCCTTTATTCCGGTAGGAATTATTTCGTCAAAGGTGGGTCGTAAAAAAATCATTTTGATGGGTGTGGTGGTGCTGGCAACGGTGTTTGCCACCGCCGCTTTATATAGTGCGTTTAATCCGATGCTGTTTGTATCTTTTGCATTAGCCGGAATCGCCTGGGCGGCGATTAATGTCAATTCCCTGCCGATGGTTTTGGAAATGTCCAAGGGTGCCAACGTTGGCCGCTATACCGGTTATTATTACACCGCTTCGATGGCTGCTCAGGTAGTAACACCGATTATTTCTGGTGCTCTATTAGAGCATCTCGGCTATCATACCCTGATGCCCTATGGGGCCCTGTTTGTCGGGTTGGCGTTTTTAACCATGATGATGGTTCAGCATGGAGATTCCAAGCCCATTGCTCCCCGATCCAAGCTGGAGGTCTTTGATGTGGTAGATTGATGTGACAAATTGGTTTAGAGAGGAAGGTCGCCGATGAGCTATTTTTTACTGGCACTGATCGCATTATTTTTGCTCTATCTTTTTATCATTTCACCAGGGGTTCTGCCGGGCCATACCGATCCGGCTCTGTGGGAAATCAGTTATGCCCATCGGGGCCTCCATGAAAAAGATAAGTCTGTTCCGGAAAATTCTATGGCGGCCTTTAGAAAAGCGGTTGAAGCAGGGTATGGAATTGAACTGGACATTAATCAAACTGCCGATGGAAAAGTAGTGGTCTTTCATGATGACGACCTGCTTCGGGTTTGTGGGGTTGATAAATTGATCACCCAATGTTTGTCAACAGAGCTTACGGATTATCGGCTCGAAAACACCGAACAAACCATTCCCTTTTTAGCGGAGGTACTGAAACTTGTGGATGGGCAGGTGCCCCTCATTATCGAGCTGAAAAACACCAAAGATTGGCAGCAACTCTGTGTTAAAGCCTCGCACCTGCTGGACGACTATGTGGGATCTTATTGTATCGAGTCCTTCCATCCCGGGATTGTCAGCTGGTTTTATAAAAATAAACCCGGTGTGATAAGAGGTCAGCTTTCTGCGGGACACCAAAGCTTTGATGGGATCCCCCGTTGGCAGAGCTTGCTGATTGCTTCGATTATGACAAATGTGATTTCCCGGCCGCATTTTATCGCCTATAAGCATCAAGATGCTCATCACCGGCTCAGCCTCTGGCTGTTTCGGCAATTGGGTGGGAAACTGATTGGTTGGACAGTCAGGGATGACGACGAGACGGTGGGGCGGATAAAGTTTTTTGATGTGATTATCTTCGAATTTTTCAGACCTTAGTTTCTCAAAACAAGATTTAACAGAAAATAGTCTAAATACTAATCTAGTTTTAATGATTGATTGAGAAAATAAAGGGGTAAGTATAGAGACACGTGATAAAAATAGACGCTAATAAAAAAAGATAACGGTCAGGCTATTGCTAAACAGATAAGCAGCGCAGTGTTTTGGCAATTGTCGGTAAATTTCAAAAGAAAGGAACTGCTTTAATTGAGATTAACAGAAGAGGGTAAGGGTCCATGACACTATATATCGTGGCAGGAATAGCCATATTTATTATTTATATTTTATTGCTGCTTCCGGGCAGAATGCCAAAGGAGGTCGATGACCGCCTTTGGACCAGTCACTATGCCCATCGGGGATTGCACGAGAAGGATAAGTCGATACCGGAAAATTCCATGACCGCCTTTAAAAAAGCCGTGGAGGCCGGCTATGGAATCGAAATGGATTTAAATCTCACCGCCGACGGAAAAATTGTTGTCTTTCACGATGATAATTTATTGCGGTTGTGTGGGGTGGATCAATTAATAACCGATTGCACCTATGAGGAATTAATGGCTTATAATCTTGGAAACACCGAAGAAAAAATTCCTTTATTCGGAGATGTTCTGAGGATGGTTGATGGTCAGGTTCCCCTGATTGTTGAACTGAAAAACACCAAATATCTCAACGACCTGTGCTCTAAAACGGCCACGCATCTCGATCACTATGATGGGCTGTATTGTGTGGAATCCTTTCAGCCGTTAATTGTCAGGTGGTTTTATAAAAACCGGCCCGATGTGGTCAGAGGTCAGCTTTCAGTCGGACGCAAAAGTCTCAAGGGGCTGGATGTCAAATTGTGGCAATGGCTGTTAATCATTTCATTTGCCACAAATTTTATCACTCGTCCTCATTTTATGGCATTCTATCATGGGGATGCCCGACGAAAACTGGGTCTTAGCCTGTTCCATCTGCTGACCGGAAGGCTGGTCGGATGGACAGTCCAGGATACCGATGATATTGAGTATTGCAAGAAAAAATTTGATGCGATCATTTTTGAATATTTTGAACCATGAGTTTCAGTAAAAGGTCATAGCATATCAAGGCGATATGCTGGGCCTTTTTCCAGATTGAAAGAGGAAAAATGGAGTTTATAAAACGGTATCAAAGGAATAGTAAATGAAAATAGATCGGCTCATCGGGATACTATCCATCCTTCTGCAACAGCAAAAAGTAACAGCGCCTTATCTGGCAGAAATTTTTGAGGTTTCCCGGCGAACCATTAACCGGGATATTGAAGATATCTGTAAGGCCGGAATTCCACTGACAACAACTCAGGGAGCAAAAGGTGGCATCGCCATTATGGAAGGCTACAAGATCGATAAAACCCTGCTGTCTTCGGGAGAACTGCAGTCGATCCTGGCTGGACTTAAAAGTCTGGACAGTATCGCCGGAACCAATCAGTATCGGCAATTAATTGATAAACTGGCAGTGAGCGGCGGAGCAACCCAGCCGGATAACCATATTGTCATCGATTTGTCCTCCCATTATAAAAATTCACTGGCACCCAAATTCGAAACCATTAAACAGGCCATTGACCAGCGGCGGCTGATCACTTTTTATTACTACGCACCTAAAGGTGAAAGCAGTCGCCAGATTGAACCTTATTTAATGGTCTATCAATGGTCATCCTGGTATGTCTGGGGCTATTGTCGAGAGCGATCTGATTATCGTCACTTTAAACTTAACCGCCTCTGGGATTTGAAAATACTAGAAGAAACCTATGAGCCCCGGGATCTGCCGGAATATAATAGTCAAGAGCAATTGGTTATGCCCAGCCAGATTCATCTGGTGGCAGAATTTGACCCCACTATGAAATGGCGGCTCATTGATGAATATGGGATGGATTGCTATCAAACGACCAATGAGGGAAAACTTCGTTTTGAATTTTATTTCTCCAGCCGGGAAAATCTTTTCAGTTGGTTGTTTAGCTTTGGTGATGGGGTGGAATTAATTGAACCCGAAGCATTGCGAAAAGAGTTTTTGATGATCGCAAAAAGAATCAGCGAAAAATACCAGTGATCAATTCAAACATGACATACAGGTGTCGTCATTACTGAGGTAGAATAAACTAAAAACGAGGAGGAAAAGAAATGAAATTTGAGGCACCAATGCTGGTGGTGGATGATATTAATCGCTCCCGGGCTTTTTATTGTGATGTTTTTGGTTTGGAAGTGGTGATGGATTTTGGAGAGAATATTACCTTTGATGCGGGGTTTTCCCTGCAGGATAAGGCTCTTTGGGCAAAATTCATCGATGCCGAAGAAACGGCAATTGTCTATCGGGGCAATGATATGGAATTATACTTTGAAGAAGAAAAGCTTGATGATTTTTTAGAAAAATTAAAAACCTTTGCGGATATTGAATACCTACACGGCGTAAAAGAATACCCCTGGGGCCAGCGGGCCATTCGCTTTTATGATCTGGATTATCATATCATCGAGGTGGGTGAAAGTATGGCTGTGGTTTGCCAGCGCTTTCATGCCCAGGGCATGACTGTCGATGAAATCGCCGAGAGAACCATGTTTCCGGCAGAAGTAGTTAAGAGTTTTCTATAAATAAAACGGGGTTATCTGTTTTGATAGTCAAGAATCCCTTCAAAAAAGAAGGGATTCTTTGACGTTGGCCTTAAAAATGATATAATCAAAAACAAGATGAAATTAAAGAAAAGAAGGAAACAATATGCAAGCAGACATAACGATTCGGATCGCAAAAGAAGCAGATATAGAAGAGATACTGGCTATTTACGCCCCCTATGTCAGAGAAACTGCCATCACCTTTGAATATACGGTGCCGACCCTTGAAGAATTCAGGGAACGCATCAGAAAAACATTGACGAAGTACCCTTATCTGGTGGCCGTACAGGAAGCGGAAATCCTGGGATATGCCTATGCCTCAGAGTTCAAAAACCGGGCTGCCTATGACTGGGCGGTGGAAACCACTATTTATGTCAAACAGGACAGCCGCAAAAGCGGGGTTGGTAAAAAACTCTACCAGGCCCTGGAGGAAGTCTTGAAAAGGCAAAATATCTGTAATCTTTACGCCTGCATTGCTTATCCCAATCCCGGGAGTATCGGTTTTCATGAACACCTGGGCTACCAAACCATTGGTCATTTTTCAAAATGCGGCTATAAATTTGAAACCTGGTACGACATGATCTGGATGGAAAAAATGATTGCTGAGCATGATCAGCATCCGCAACCGTTTAAGCCGATTACCGAACTGCGAGGTTGGGACGTACGGTTGGAAAATATATAGCGTTAATTGGTTCTGTCAACCCAGCGTGAAAATAAAAATCTCCGCACTGTGAGAGTACGGAGATTTTAGACTGTAAAAAAAGATAACCCAGTACCGACAATTGTTACATCATGTTGTACGCATCGGAGCGGACACGGCGGAGCCTGTCCGATTTTCGCGAAGGCAACGAGCCAATCACAAGCTTGCTTGTAGTTGGCGACTGCCCGCGACTAATGCGAAAGGAGCAAAGCGGATTTCGAATCTCCACACTGTGAGAGTGCGGAGATTTTTAAATATTAGAGTGTCGATTATAAGATTATGTACTGCTTATTTTGCCGCTGGCCCGATTTGCCCGGCTCGATAGGCCTTGCTGTATTTTCGGCAGTGCCGGTCCTGTCCCATCAGGGCATAGGTGGCAAAAATGGTGCCCATCATTTCCCGGTTCAGCGGATCCAGCACAGCCGAATCCATACCGGCCTGAATGGCGAAAGCCATACCGGTTTTATTCAGTAGAGAACGGACTGGCAAGCCAAAGGAGATATTGCTGATCGCTCCGGTTACATGGATGGTTGGATACATTTCCTTGATCGCTCTGATTTCCTGAGTGAAATTAAGCAGGGAATTGTTTTCAGTTGATAAGGCCATCACACAGGGGTCGATATGAATACGATCCGGGGTAATCCCATATTGAGCGGCTTTTTCGACCATCGTTCGGGTAATCGCAACCTTGGTTTCAACATCGTTGGGGATCCCCTTGTTATCGCAGGTAAGTCCGACCACCTCCCAGCTATTGCCTTCCATCAGCGGTAATAAAATCTCGCATTTATCCCCTTCTTCGGATATCGAATTCAGCATTCCCGGTTTATTGGCGTACTTAAAGACGGCTTCAATAACCCGCGGATTGGGACTGTCAATACAAAGTGGCGTATCGGTGGCATCCTGAACCACTTCCATCAGCCATTTCAGGGTTTCAATTTCGAATTCCGGAGCAGTGCTGGCACAGACATCGATAAAATGGGCACCGGCAACGGTCTGCTTTACAGCCCGGTCTGCAATAAAGGCAGCATCTCTTTTTTCGATGGCTTCTTTGACAGCCGGGATCGAACCATTAATTTTTTCTCCAATAATAATCATGATCGCCTCCTAGACCCAACCCTGGCAAATCTTCACGCCTTCAGCCGCATTGGTGGTGAAAGCATCAGCACCGACAAATTCACAGGTCTCTTTGGTGGTGGGGTTACCACCGATAATGATTTTGGCCTCAACGCCGGCTGTTTTCAAACTCTCCACCGTTTCTTTCATGGAGTCAATGGCCAGGGTCAAGACGCCGCTCATCCCAATAATCTGGGGTTTTAGTTCAGTTGCTTTGGCAACAAACTCTTCAACCGCCACGTCAATCCCAATATCCACGACTTCAAAACCGGCCGCTTCAGACATGCTTTTAAAAATATTTTTGCCGATATCGTGTAAATCCCCATGGACGGTTCCCAATAAAATGGTG
>PGZR01000115.1:0-9155 GCA_002841405.1 Firmicutes bacterium HGW-Firmicutes-4
CAACCCGAAACAGGGATGCATACTGCATTAATGTTCGCAAATTCTTATCTTTGCGTCGGACATATTGCTTTATTGCGTCTTGAAAGGTTTGGATTTCAATCCCTTTGCGACTGCGGATCAGATCACAGATGGTTCTTTCCATATCATAAACCGGAACTGTATGTCCAAAGGACGTCTGAGCAGTGGTGCTGCCTACTCCATGAAGCTCGGGCTTAACCGTATAAACCTGGACTCCATCGGCTTTCAGCCGGTTGGGATTATAGCCAGTCTTAACTGTAATCGAATAGGGAGCTGGTTCTCGATCCGTCAAATCATGAAGAAACAAAGCGGTTTCATGTGAAAAGACAGCTTGTTTACTGCGAAGATGAATCAGATACAGTGTATCGATCCAGGCATCCGCTGAAGCATAGACGCCATGGGCCACCTGTTCCAGTTTTTTCTCTTTGATATAATCATAAAAAACAGGTTTAGAAATTCCTTCGGCAACAACCTGCGAAGTTTGAATAATGCCGTCATGATCGGCCATCAATTTATCCAGCTGTTCATATTGTTTCACGATCCCACTTCCTTTCATACTAATATTATAAACATTATTAGTACGAAAGTAAATATGCTGAATGATCTATTCATAAACCGAAATCAGAAAGAAAAAAATGGCTCAATACTATGGCGTGCCCTTGGCGTACCCTACCCCTACCGTATTACGACGATTATTAAAAAACGTAAGGGAATTTGATTAAAACCCTTGAAATTTTGTCACTTTGCTTGGTGGAGGCGAACCGTACCGGTTTGAGGTGACAATTTGCATTGAAAATTACCTCCATAATTAAGCTCAATTACACGTTCTTACAAATGGCGTTCTCTGAGGGATTCGAACCAGTAGTTGTCAAGTGAATATTCCAATCTGATAGTGCACGCGTGATCGGAATAGGTGCACTATTCAATTGGAATACCCAGTCAAAAGATAGTTGGCAGTTTTAATTGAGATTAACTTTGACAGTAAACGTTTAAAAAACATGCTTCTTCATGCGCTATCCAGCATCAGGATTTCTGAGCGTTCAGGATTCAACCAAACGACATCTGGCAGGGACCAATCCCTGATATTACAAGACCAGTGCTTGGAATTATTATCCTTTGCTGCCTAATAAACAGCGTTCTAGTTGGAAAAAGTTTGTTCACTTAACTTACTCTGGGTACGTTGTACTGAAGTAAGCTGTTTAAGACCGCTATGACCCTACGCTGCATCATTTTAATAGCAGGCCAATCTAATATTTTTTCAAAAAACGAATGATCAGTTTAAAATTGAATTCAAGTCTGCACAGGTTGGTGTTATAATTTTCATAGCATAATCCTCCTCCAGAGTGTTTATTTTTTTTCGCTAGTTCAATTAAATACAAATCTTGTTTTTTCATGCTATTTTTATGCCTGTGACATCAGAATTATGATGATTTTGGACGATTATTATGTGCGAAGTTTGATTAAATTACAAAAAAGAATCTCTAAAGAAGTCTTTTTTGTCAACAGTCTCATCGGTCTTGCAATACATGTGAAACTAGACCATAAAGCGATATCCCACGCCCCAAACCGTTTGTATATAGATAGGGTTGGACGGATCTTTTTCAATTTTTTCTCTCAGACGATTGATATGAACAGCAACGGTCTTTGTATCACCAAAATTGTCCATTCCCCAGATCCGTTCATACAAAGTTTCCTTGCTAAAAACAATATCAGGATTAGTTGCAAAAAATAAAAGCAATTCAAATTCTTTGTTCTTAAACTCAATCTCTTGATTATTTACAATTATCCGATGCTTTTCAATATCGATTTTTATATCACCAACGTGTAATACTTGATGTTTAGTCGGTTGACTACCGGTCAATCTTTCGTATTGTGCTAGATTTGCTTTTACCCTCGCGACAAGTTCTGTTGGCGAGAAAGGTTTCGTTATATAATCATCAGCTCCCAAACCCAATCCCCTAATTTTGTCAACATCTTCTGTTTTTGCTGTTACCATAATTATCGGTATATCAATGATACCCCTTACTTGTTTGCAGATTTCATGACCATCGATTCCAGGGAGCATTAAATCAAGTAAAATTAAATCAAATGTGCCGGATTTAATTTGGTTCAATCCCTCTAATCCGTCTTTTGCGATTAAAACTGAAAACCCATTGATTTCCAAGAAATCGCTTTCAATTTCTGCAATAGCTGAATCATCTTCAATAATTAGAATTTTCTTCAATACTATCACCTCCTGCATCTAGCGGGAATCGTAGCACTATGGAAAGTCCGCCATTAATAACATTCTCAGCCCGGATTGAACCACCCAATCGTTCCAAAATCTTTGCCGTAATTGCCAGTCCTAAACCGCTGCCTTTACTCAAATTACTTCTTGACGGGTCGACCCGATAGAAAATGTCGAAAAGATGCTCAAGGGCTTCACATGGAACGCCTGGGCCGTTATCTGAAAATGATACAAACACATCTTCTTCATCATCCCAAATGGTTATATCAATAGTGGCCGGTTCTTTATTTTTATATTTGACACTATTTTCTAAAATATTAATAATGGCATTTTGTAATTGGATGCGATCGATTTTCACATATTCCTGTTCAGACTGGTTATTGAAATCAATAACCAGTCCCTTTTTCTGATATTCTCCAGAAATAGAGCCAATGAACCCCTTCAATTCTGCGCTAATTTCAACACGTTCCAGATTAAATGGAAATTCCCCAATATCAATTTTTGAAAATAGAAATAATTGATTAACGATATATTCCAAATCATTTGTCTTCTCTTTTATAATGTTTAAATAATGCTTTTGAATGACTGGAGTTGAAGCGATTCCTTTTTCGATTCCCTCAACATATGCTTTAATCGAAGTGAGCGGTGTCCGTAAATCATGTGAAATCCCGGCGATGAGCTCTTTTCGATTCGCTTCATCCTTTTGTTTTCCATTGACAAATTCCAAAAGACGTTGAGCCATTTCATTGAAATCTGAACAAATACCCGAAAATTCATCTTCCCCAGAATATTCAATTCGATAGTCCAGTTGACCATCACGAACTTGGTGGACGCCATACACCAATTTGTCCAAGGATTCTGTGATTTTGTTAAAAACAAATTGAGTTAAAAATCGATTTGTCAGAAGGATAATAACAATAAACAATAAAAACATAAATATTCCCAGACTAATTAGACTACTTCGATAATTTTCATAATTATCCCCACTGTATCTGAGATAATTACTATCCACAAGCACAATACTGTATTGACCGGCATTTTCGCGGTAAACAGCGGTGTCATCCATCACAAAAAGGTGTCTTTCATCTTGGGATAAAACAATATCAATAAATGGTTTATTTTTTGATGCTGTTGCAGAATATATTTCTTCTTGATCCTGATATATTGATAAAGATAAACCAAAGTCTTTGTACTGCGCATTGAATTTTGTTAATTCAGCCTTTAACGATTCCAAATCATTGTTTAGCAACCACTCATCACTAAAGTCACTTGTTTGCTCGACTGCGTGTTTAAAATATTCATCATCATACAAGATTCGATTAAAACTATATCCCGTTACCCCCAAAAATATTAGGGCTATTCCACCAACCACCAAAAATCCAAGAATAACAGGTATGATTAGCATTAATATATTGGAAAAAAACAATCGACGTTTAATAGACAAAAAACATCCCCCTCACTCTTGGCTTTTTTAGTATTTTATCATAAATGGTAGGTTAATTTGACGTAATATACTTATTGTCATAAAAATTCTTTATTTATGTTTGCTGCTGATTCGCGTTTTTGTATAAAAAGCTGCTATTATAACTAAAGAACTTGCAATGATAATATAAGCAACCGATGAATAAATATCAAAATAGTAGAGTATTGTTTGCCATGACTGGCCCAACAACGTACCGGAAACCACCAAGATACTATTCCAAATAAGAGAACCCAGCACTGTCAAAAGCACAAAGGCTTTTAAATTCATTTTTGCCATTCCGGCAGGTATCGAAATTAGGCTACGAACAACAGGTACCATCCTGCCCAAAAAGACCGCTTTATTTTCATATTTTTTATAGAAATTCATGGCTTTTTCAACATCTTTTATTTTCAGCCCTAAAAATCTGCCATATTTAATTGTGAGTTTTTCGATACGTTCGAAATTAAGAATCGTCCCAAGCCAATAAAGCAGGATGGCACCTACTAAGGAACCGAGGGTCGCTACTGAAAGAACTCCCAAGACATTCATTTCAGTTTGGGTTGTCATAAAACCCCCAAATGCCAGTATAATTTCAGATGGAATTGGCGGGAAAATATTTTCAATCACAATAAGAGAAAAAACCCCGATATAACCATATTGCTGCATCACATTAATAATCCAATCTTGCATAAAATCACTTCCTTTAATAAAATATTTTCAGGAATTGAATTTGTTATTGATTGCTCATTTTTTATAACTCATTCGAATTCCGTTTGTTTTGTATAGTATAGCGGTAATATATAAAATACAAAGTAATCAGAGTTAAACTTTTTATAAACTGAGCATTTTTTATTTTCATTTCAAATCTTTCAGACAGTATACAGTATTAAAAACTCCCAGAAATAGAAAAGGTAATAACACTAAGTCTTAAGCTTTTTTAATTAACTTGACAGAGCACGGCTTAATATTATAATTTAGATAAAGTAAAATTTATAAAGAGGTGAGTTATGAGTTCTTTTTCCAGATCCTCCAGAGGTAGAAATTACAAAAGCGGCAACCATGGAAGTAGCCACTACAAAAAGAAAGGTCTTTTTGGTGACTTATTTGAAGGTTTTGGTTCAGGTAGTGGCCGACGAAATCACAATAACCAAAATGTCTATGAGACCCAAAATCTTCCAAGAAATCAACAAGCTGTGACCAATCAACCAATCAACAATCAAAATACTATTGTATGTAGCAGTTGCAATTCACAAATACCAACCGGTTCTAAATTTTGTCTGCAATGTGGCCAAAAGGTAAATATTTCTCCATTCTGCACAAATTGCGGCGAAAAACTTCCTCCAGGCGCAAAATTCTGTCTCAGTTGCGGAACCAAAGTAAATTAAGCAAGGAATGTTCGCAAAAATAAAAACAAAATATGTAGGTAAGAAAATAAGCAGCTATACAATTGATACTTTGATTGGTCAAGGTCGATATGGTATCTGCTTTCTTGCCCATTCCGATGATAACCAAAAGGTCGTCTTAAAGAAATTCAAAACAAAGATGTTTATTAAAAATGCAAAAAAAAATGAATTTGAAGCCGTCATTTTATCTCAATTACAAGACAAAAGAATCCCTCAGTTATTAGGTGTTATAAACGAAAAAGGCTTTTACGGATTTGTTTTAGAATTTAAGTATGGTCTTACAATAAAAGAGCTGCTGTTTAAAAAGCATCATAAATTTTCAGATAAAGAGATTTATGAAATTGGGAGCAAACTCATTGGGATCATAAAATACCTTCATCATAACGGCGTCGTTCATCGAGATATTAGAATCCCAAATGTATTATATGATCATGGGGATGTAACCTTAGTTGATTTTGGTTTAGCCAGATGGTCAAACAACCAATACCCTTTTGATATGGATTATTCTTACTTAGGTGATTTTTTACTGTACCTATTTTATTCTACATTTGAAAGCACAAAAAGAAGTAAAAAAAAACCATGGTATGTCGAATTAGATCTCACTGATGATCAAAAACAATTTTTAAAAAAGCTGCTTCGACTTGAACCAACCTATGACTCTATCGATGATGTCGAAGCAATATTTTTAAAATTATTCAAATGTTAAAACATCGAATACACACATTAATTATCATTTTTTTATTCAGATTTTTATTTTTTGAAATTATAGTTATATTCATAGTTCTGAAATTATAGTTATATTCATAGTTCTTGACAATCTTATTTTATTATATTAATATAAGATCATCTCTTTGCACTGCATATGAATCTACAGTACAATCTGATCAGGCCAGGAACTAAATGTTTTTGGGGCCGGGCCGTCGAGACGGCAGCAGATATGATTAATCACATCTGTGGGACAGTAGTATGTTTCCACAGGTGTTTTTTTATGCCTTTTTTTGAACATACATATTTGAGGATATCACTTTATGAAGTGTCAGAGGCGATTATTTTAATGCCGAACGGCTAAAAATGGAGGTATTTTTTGAAAGAATTCAGAACTAATCCAACCGGGTTAACCACGAAAGAAGCACTTCAACGACAGGAGCAATTTGGCAAAAATGAATTGACTCCACAAAAAAAAGACAGCTTTTTTCATAAGGTGTTACACATTATCTGTGAACCCATGTTTTTACTGCTTCTTGTTGCAGCAGGCATCTACTTCATTCTAGGTGAACCCCAGGATGGCGCGATTATGCTTATATTTGTTCTTGGGATTATCAGTATTGATGTCATCCAGGAATGGAAAACGGATAAGACACTCAGTGCTCTAAAAGATTTGTCAGCACCCCATGTAAAAGTCATTCGTGACGGGAACGAAGTAACCATTGCCAGTGTTGACCTCGTTCCAGGTGATCTGATGATGATTTATGAAGGGGTAAAAATTCCAGCCGATGGAATTGTAATTAAATGCAGTGCTCTTTGTGTCGATGAATCTTCATTAACTGGTGAAGCTGAAGGAGTTTGGAAGATCACTACCGAAAATGTTGAACCTTCCACTGATTATTGGCGTAAAGATTATTGTTATGCTGGTACACTCGCTATCCAGGGGACTGCAACCATACAGGTTGATAAAATCGGTGCAACGACCGAGTATGGAAAAATTGGTGCGAATGTGGCCTCGGCACCAGATGAACCGACTCCACTGCAAAAACAAACCGGTAGTCTGGTTAAACTTTGTGCTGGTATTGCCGCAGTTCTTTTTGCACTTGTTGGGGTGGCAACCTATATCAACATTCCCGATCATGCTTTTGGTGATCGGATCATTGAAAGTATTCTTGCCGGAATCACATTGGCAATGGCAATGATACCTGAAGAATTTCCGGTTATCCTGACTGTATTCCTTTCAATGGGTGCATGGCGACTGGCAAAAAAACAGTCCCTTGTGCGGAAGCTTCCGGCGGTTGAAACTTTAGGCGCCGTATCGGTACTTTGTGTCGATAAAACTGGAACAATCACGATGAATCAGATGACCGTTCAAGATACTTGGGCAAATGGAGGTGATACGAATCACCTTTCTGAAATAATGGGTCTTGCATGTGAAACCGATGCATATGATCCGATGGAAAAAGCCATGCTCGTTCATTGCGAAAAATTAGGTCTTACCAAAGACCATCTCTTTGGTGGCAAGTTAATCACGGAGTATGCGTTCTCGAATGAACTAAAAATGATGGGACGTATTTGGCTCCACGACGATGAAATTATCGTTGCAGCAAAAGGATCACCAGAACGAATCCTGACTATTTGTGCGCTTTCAGCTGATGAACGTACCAATGCCGAGGATAAAATACGTGAAATGTCTGAACAAGGTTTGCGAGTGATTGCAGTAGGGTTCATGAACCCAAAAACAGAGTCAGAAATTCCTGAAAAAATTTCCGATTGTTCGCTCACTCTTTGTGGGCTAGTCGGTCTTGCTGATCCTCCAAGAGAATCGGTGAAAAATGATATCGCTCTTTGCAATAAAGCTGGGATTCGTGTTGTCATGATCACTGGTGACAATGGTATTACGGCGGCAAGTATTGCCCAAAAAATTGGTATGCTTAATGCAGATCACATCATCACAGGTGACATGCTCAATGAAATGACCGATGAGGAACTGTGTGAAAAGGTAAAAGACGTGAGTATCTTTTCTCGTGTTGTCCCCGAACATAAAATGCGTATTGTCAAAGCATTTAAACAAAATGGCGAAATTGTTGCCATGACAGGGGATGGTGTCAATGACGCTCCGGCCCTGAAATATGCAGACATCGGTATTGCTATGGGGAAGCGCGGCTCAGAAGTATCGCGTGAAGCCGCAGACCTGATTTTAATGGACGACAACTTTTCAACCATTGTATATACAGTGAAAGACGGACGGCGAGTTTATGATAATATCCGAAAAGCGGTCGGCTATGTGTTTACAATTCACATTCCCATTGCCTTTGCCGCTTTACTTGCACCCATGTTAGGGGTTGGTCCGGCAAGCCTGTTTTTATTACCACTTCACGTGGTATTATTGGAACTAGTTATCGATCCGACTTGTTCTATCGTGCTGGAACGACAACCGGCGGAAACCGATATTATGGACCGTAAACCTCGTAATCCAAAAGAAAAGCTGCTTAATGCGAGCGTTTTATTAAAGAGTATTACGCAAGGCCTCGCCTTGTTTGCTGCATCTTTTGGCACCTATTATTACTTATTGGAACAAAATCCAGAAAATGCAGCACTCGCTAGAACGATGGGTTTTGCCATCATTATGCTGGCAAATCTTTTCCTCGTTCAAGTAAATAGCTCTGATCATGATTTTGCTTATCAGTCATTTAAGCGCTTAGTAAAAGATAAGGTTATGTGGACAGTAAATATTGGAACGATTGCCGGTTTGATTGTCATTCTTTACACACCCGTCAATTCATTTTTGAAGTTCACACCACTTTCGCTCAGTCAGTTATTTACTGCACTTGGGATTGCTGCGATTTCGATTTTGTGGTATGAAGTCGTGAAATTGATAAAGAAACTAAATAAGTAGTCAAATTTTTTCTAAAAAAATATTGAATAAGTAAACTGAGTAATTAATGCAATTTATAATTTTTGGGAAACTAGATAATCTGATACTCAGTGTTTCATGATTCAGATCTTCATGATACAGCTTTAAAACCCGTAGTATCAGAAGGGGTATTTTGAAAAGAGAGCGTTTGAAGTTTTGTGTATTTGCGAAAATTGATGTAGTATTGAGAAATTAATTAAGGGGCAAGGGCATTAAAATGACGTTTGCCCCTTACCTGTATCATAGTCCGAATTGATTGCATGTCAATAAAAAGCAAGACTGGATTGAACTCCGGAATATAGTGATGTGATTTTGGAAATTAATCCAACCGCTCCGAAAAAAAATTTCCAGCTGAGAGTGAATCTGGCCCCAGTACTTTCCTCCGGCCAGTCCACTTTTGGGTGACATCCATGGTATTTTTGA
>PGZR01000115.1:9209-10305 GCA_002841405.1 Firmicutes bacterium HGW-Firmicutes-4
TGATGTAAATCCATTTTAGGAGGTCATTCTCATGACCAAATATCGTGAAATTCTGAGGCTGTTCAACCTTGGCATCAGCCAGACTGGTATTGCCAGTAGCTGTGGTTGTGCCAGAAAAACAGTTCGGGATGTTGTTAATCGGGCGAAAGCCTGTAACATCATCTGGCCGTTACCGGCTGAAACAACGGATGCTGATCTGGAAAAATTATTATTTCCTGATAAATCCGTACCAAAATCGGATCGCAAGTTTCCGGACTATGATTACATCGACAAGGAAATGCTGCGCAGCGGGGTAACGTTAAAGCTTCTCTGGAATGAATACTGTGAAGGCTGTCGACAGAATAGAGATATTCCACTGATGTACACTCAATTCTGTCACTATTATCAGAAGTACAGCGACAAGAAACGTGCGACCATGCACATTCCACGCAAACCCGGCGAGCAAATCGAAGTGGACTGGGCCGGAAAGCCGGCTTACATCATCGATACCGATACCGGTGAAATGATTCCCTGCCATATATTTGTCGGGGTTTTGAATTACAGTCTCTATGCCTATGTGGAAGCCTTTCTTAAAATGGATCTGGAAAGCTGGGTTACCGCCCATATCCATATGTACCAATACTTTGGTGGCAGTACACGGATACTGATTCCTGATAATCTCAAGACCGGGGTTGATAAAACCAACGACTGGTATACTCCAAAGATCAACAAAACCTATTATGAAATGGCTGAATACTATGATACAGCCGTGTTACCAGCACGAGTGAAGGCACCCAAAGACAAACCAGGTGTTGAGGGTTCGGTCAATGTTGTCACCAACTGGATTACCGCGGCCATCCGCAACGAGAAATTCTTTGCGCTTGAGGAACTGAATCTTGAAATCCAGATTCAGCTGGAAAAACTCAACCATAAGCCCTTTCAGAAAAAGGATGGCAGTCGGTACAGTGTTTACTTTGCTGATGAAAAGCCTTTTCTCACGCCGTTGCCAGCCGTCGCCTATGAATTGTCACAATGGAAGCAAGCCACGGTACAGTTCAATTACCATATTTCAGTGGACAAAATGCATTACTCGGTTCCTTATGAATACATCAAACAG
>PGZR01000115.1:10374-11407 GCA_002841405.1 Firmicutes bacterium HGW-Firmicutes-4
CGTTACGACAGTCAAATCCATTCTTGCTTCCTTCAAAGTCGAACAGCAGGGATATAAATCCTGTATGGGTCTGCTGAAGCTGGCTGATAAATATTCGGTCAACCGTCTGGAAGCCGCCTGTAAAAAGGCCTTGTCCTATACGCCTCATCCCAGTTATAAGAGTGTGAAAAACATTCTCACAACCGGACAGGATAAACTGTCCGATCAGCCAGATCAGAATCATGAGATATCGGTTGAAAATCAATACGGGTATACCCGGGGACCCGGCTATTATGGAGGTAAGCATCATGACGAATGAAGCCACCCTCAATAAACTCATCGAAATGCACCTGTCAACAATGGCTGATGCTTTCCGACTGCAATTGAACGACCCCTCTATGGCGGATATTCCGTTTGAAGACCGGTTCGGTCTGATGGTTGACCGGGAATATACCAGCCGCAAGAATAACCGACTGCAGCGACTGATCAGAAAGGCTGGTTTTGATCAGTCCCAGGCAAATGTGAATGACATCAATTATCAGGCAGGTCGAAAGCTCAATAAAAAGCTGATTGAACGCCTGTCGACCTGTGAATACATCCGGGAAGCACACAATATTATTATTGCCGGTGCAACGGGTACCGGTAAGTCCTACATTGCCTGTTCGCTGGGAATGGAAGCCTGCAAACACTATTACGCCACAAAATACATCCGTCTGCCGGAACTACTGGCCGAACTGGCGGTAGCCCGGGGTGAGGGCAAGTTCAAAGAAACGATCAGACACTATCAGAAATACACCCTCCTGATCCTCGATGAATGGTTGCTGATCAAACTGACTGAAACGGAAGCCCGGGACTTACTGGAGATTATCCACGCCCGTCATAAAAAGGTTTCCACGATTTTCTGCTCCCAGTTTGCTCCACTCGGCTGGTACAGCAAATTTCCTGAAGCAACTGTCGCCGATGCCATACTTGATCGGATTGTTCATAATTCACACAGCATCGAAATTCAGTATATTGATAAGGATCACGACCGCTCCATGCGGGAAATCTACGG
>PGZR01000005.1 GCA_002841405.1 Firmicutes bacterium HGW-Firmicutes-4
TGATGCCGTTAAAGAAGGAGAAACTTTAAAAAAGGAGATTCTCTTTGATGCCAAGGAAGAATCCTTGAAATTAAAAGAATCCCTTGAAAAAGATAACCGCGAACGCCGAGCCGAGCTTCAGAAACTTGAAAATCGACTTATTCAAAAAGAAGAAAATCTTGAGAAAAAACTAACCAATTTAGAACGCAACGAAGAAGCCCTCACCAAAAGAGGGAAAGAAGTTGAAAAGAAAAAAGAAAAAGTTGATAGCTTATATGATGAGCAGGTAAAGGAACTTGAACGGATATCCGGTCTGACTTATGACGAAGCAAAAGAAATTCTGCTTGAAGACATCAGTAAGGATACCCGACGTGAAGCGGCTATCATGATCCGCCAAATCGAGGTTGAATCGAAGGCAGTTGCTGATAAAAAAGCAAAAGAACTGATCGCTCAATCCATTCAACGTTGTGCTGCCGATCATGTGGCAGAACAAACCATTACCGTGGTCAACTTACCAAATGACGAAATGAAGGGCCGTATTATCGGTCGTGAAGGTCGTAATATCCGGACATTGGAAACATTAACGGGGATTGACCTGATCATTGATGACACCCCAGAAGCAGTTATTCTTTCCGGTTTTGATCCCATCCGCCGGGAAGTCGCCAGACTATCCTTAGAAAAACTGATCATTGATGGTCGCATCCATCCGGCCAGAATTGAAGAGATGGTTAAAAAATCACAAAAAGAAGTCGAAAACCATATCAAAGAAGTTGGGGAACAAGCTTGTTTTGACACTGGAATTCACGGCCTGCATCCTGAGATTGTAAGACTGTTGGGACGCCTGAAATACAGAACCAGTTATGGTCAAAATGTATTAAAGCATTCCATTGAAGTATCCCATCTGGCTGGCATCATGGCAGCGGAATTAGATGGCAACATCAAGGTCGCCAAACGCGCAGGATTATTACATGATATTGGAAAAGCTATTGATCATGAGGTCGAAGGACCCCATGTTGAAATCGGAGTCAATGTACTAAAGAAATACAAAGAAAATAAAAATGTCATCCACGCCGTCGAAGCTCATCATGGTGATGTTGAAGCGCGAACAATGGAAGCCGTTCTGGTTCAGTCCGCCGATGCCATTTCAGCAGCACGACCGGGCGCCAGAAGAGAAACCCTGGTTTCTTATATTCAACGATTACAGGAACTAGAAACCATTGCCATGTCCTTTGAAGGCGTTGAGAAATCATATGCCATTCAAGCTGGACGTGAAGTAAGAATTATGGTTAAACCAAACGAAGTTGATGATGACGAAATGATTTTATTGTCACGTGATATTGCCAAGAAAATTGAAGCAGAAATGGAATATCCCGGAAACATTAAGGTTAATCTGATTCGTGAAACAAGAGCAAGCGACTACGCTAAATAGTCTGAAGTTGTCGATAAACGACCGTACCGACCAATTGTTAATCTGTTGTTCGCCGCGGAATCGGACAGGCTTTGCCGTGTCCGCTCCGATGCGTACAACATGATGTAACAATTGTCGGTTCAAGAGTAAGGGGAGATAATCTCCCCTTTTTTTAAGCCGTTTTCTGAAGCCGCTAGAAGGAAAAATTTATGAATATATTAATACTGGGCGATGTCTATGGCCGACCCGGACGAAGAATCTTAAAGGACCAACTAACCCATTTAATCACCGCGCATCAAATTGATTTTACCATCGTCAATGGCGAAAATGCTTCCGGTGGAAATGGCCTCTCAACCAAAAATGCCAAAGAATTACTACGCTTGCCAATCGATGTGATTACCATGGGCAACCATGTCTGGCAGCAAAAGGAATTATTAGAGACGATCGCTGACTTTCCGCAAATTATCCGCCCCCTCAATTATCCAGACCCCTGTCCGGGCAAGGGCTATGATTTTTTTACCTGTACATTAAAAAATGCGGTGACTAAAAAAATCTGTGTTGTTAATTTATCTGGTCAGATCTTTATGCCCAACCTGAACTGTCCGTTTAATGCAATGGTACCGCTGATGGAAACATTGAAAGCATCTGCTGATCTGGTCATCATCGATTTTCACGCCGAAGCAACCTCTGAAAAAATTGCCTTTGGTTATTTTATGGATGGCTGGGCCACCGCGGTGTATGGCACCCATACCCATGTTCAAACCGCCGATGAACGCATCTTAGCCGGCGGAACCGCCTATATTACCGATATCGGCATGACCGGACCCCTTGATGGGGTGATCGGCGTTGATCGCCAGATTATTCTGGATACGATGCTGACCAAAAGACCCAATCGCTTTGTGACGGCCACCGGCAACGTTCAAATCAATGGGATCATCCTGGAAGTCGATGAAATTGAAAACAAAGTGAGTAAAATCACTCGATTATATGAAACCTACGAACTGGATCAGTAAGTGTGGATTCGTTTGAATCCGGACCTTATCGAAGCAGTGATTTAATTGTGAAAGGAAGAATAAGAACTATGAAAGCATATTATGAAAATCCCTTAATCGAACGCTATTCATCAAAGGAAATGCTCCATATTTTCTCCGCGGACAACAAATTTCAAAACTGGCGGAAATTATGGGTCGCGCTGGCCGAGGCCGAGCGCGAACTGGGGCTTAATATTACCGAGGAGCAGATTGCTGAGCTGAAAGCAAACATTACCAATATTGATTATGAGCTGGCAGCAAAAAAAGAAAAAGAGCTGCGCCATGATGTCATGGCCCACGTTCACACCTATGGCGCCCAATGCCCAAAAGCCAAAGGCATTATTCACCTCGGCGCCACCAGTGCCTATGTCGGCGATAACACCGATGTCATCGTTTATACCGAAGGCCTGGTGCATGTCAGAAAGCAACTGATTAATCTGATTAACCATCTTTCCGTTTTTGCCGCAAAGCATAAAGATTTACCAACCTTGGGATTTACCCATTTTCAGCCGGCTCAATTAACCACCGTCGGCAAACGGGCCTGCTTATGGATTCAGGACTTATTAATGGATTTGTCCGATCTTGATCACGTCATCCGCAACGTTAAACTGCTGGGGGTCAAGGGAACCACCGGCACCCAGGCCAGTTTTATGGAACTTTTTGATAATGACCATCAAAAAGTTAAGCGCCTGGACGATCTGGTTGCCGAAAAAATGGGGTTCAAAAAGTCTTTTGCCGTGAGTGGACAGACCTATTCCCGAAAATTTGATGCCCAGGTTCTGAATGTCTTAAGTGGCATTGCCCAGACCCTGACAAAATTTGCCACCGACATCCGACTGCTGCAGAATTTAAAAGAGGTGGAAGAACCATTTGAAAAAAATCAGATCGGTTCCTCGGCGATGGCCTACAAGCGCAACCCGATGCGCTCGGAACGAATCTGTGCGCTGGCCCGTTATGTGATTGTCAATGCTCTTAATCCGGCCTTGACGGCTTCGGGACAGTGGTTTGAACGGACTCTGGATGATTCGGCCAACAAACGGATCAGTATTCCCGAAGGCTTTTTAGCCACCGATGCAATCCTGATGATTGCCATGAATGTATCGGAAAACCTGGTTGTTTACCCCAAAGTGATTCTTCAGCACATCAATGCCGAGCTGCCCTTTATGGTCACCGAAAACATTATTATGGAAGGTGTGAAAAAAGGCGGGGACCGTCAGGATCTTCATGAAAAAATCAGAGTTCTCTCCATGGAGGCCGGGCATACCGTTAAAGTTGAAGGAAAGCCCAATGATTTAATTGACAGAATCCTGAAAGATCCCTCGTTTAATCTCAAAGCCGAGGATGTGGATGCCCTCTTGGATCCGATCCTTTACGTTGGCCGAGCACCCCAGCAGGTCGAAGATTTTATTAGCGAAGAAGTGAGCCCGGTGCTGGAAGCTAACCGTGAATTGCTTGATTTAAATAAGATTGACTTAAAAGTCTAAGCGTTGCACCGCTGATACTGATTAAATATAATAAAAAATAAAAAACAACACATAACTATTGACAAGTACCGCACCAGCAATTATAATATAGTAGTTGCTGTTGTAGGGGTATAGCTCAGTTGGTAGAGCAGTGGTCTCCAAAACCACGTTTGATAGACAAAACTTCGATTCTTATGAGTCGAAGTTTTTTTTTATCTTTACTAACCAGCGGTATCAGTGATTGTTAATTGCTCATCTAAAAATAAATTAATTCAAATAATGAAAGAACTTTAATTAAACTTTCATATTAGCAAAAATACCTTCAGTATTTACCGGAACTGAAGATAAAAAAGGGATTATTTCTAATTGTCTTTCAAAAAAGCATAAAATTGTTATAAATTAACTTTATCTGGATCATCTTTTAAGGTATAATTAGATAAAAATAAGTGAGATAGAGGAGATTGATGATGAATCATATTTTTTCGGAAATTACCCCTGAAATTATAGAGTATAGCGAATTATGTGTAAAAAATAGCTACATCGAACCAGAGTTATATAAAAAGTATCAAGTTAACCGCGGTCTGCGAGATTTAGACGGCAATGGTGTCTTAACCGGGCTAACTGAAATCTCTGAAATTCAATCTTCTAAAATGGAAGACGGTAAAAAGATTGGCATCGAAGGCAAACTATTTTATCGCGGCGTCGACGTTGAAAAGATGGTCGATGGCTTTGTCAAAGAAAAACGATTTGGCTTTGAAGAAGTTGTCTATCTGCTGTTGTTCGGTGATCAGCCCAATCAACAGGAACTTAAAAATTTTACCAGAGTGCTTGGTAATTATCGCAGCCTACCAACCAGTTTTGTCCGGGATATCATCATGAAAGCGCCAAGTTCTGATATGATGAATACCCTGGCCAGAAGTGTATTAACACTTTTTTCGTATGATGAAAAAGCCAGTGATGTGTCCATTCCCAATGTCCTCAGACAATCCCTGGAACTGATCGCGCTGTTTCCGTTATTGGCGGTCTACGGTTATCAGACCTATAAACATTATCATGATGGTCAGAGTCTCTTTATCCATCAGCCCCAAGCGGAACTGTCAACCGCCGAGAATATCCTGTACATCCTGAGACCCGACAGCCAGTATACCGAGCTTGAGGCACGGATTCTGGATATCGCCCTGGTTCTTCATGCTGAGCATGGCGGGGGGAATAACTCGACCTTTACCACCCATGTGGTTTCGTCCTCCGGCACCGATACCTATTCGGTGATTGCGGCTTCGCTGGGTTCCTTAAAAGGCCCAAAACATGGCGGTGCCAATATCAAAGTGGTAGAAATGTTTGATGACATGAAGAAAAATCTGGACGATTGGACCGACGAAAAACAGGTGCGCCAATATCTGGTCGATCTGCTCCATAAACGGGCCTTTGACAATGCCGGTTTGATTTACGGGATGGGCCATGCCATCTATTCCGTGTCAGATCCCCGGGCCAATGTCTTTAAAGGCTTTGTCCGCAGTCTGTCTGAAGAAAAAGGTTTGCATGATGAATTTGAACTCTATTCAATGGTCGAACGACTGGCTCCCGAAGTGATCGGCGAAGAACGAAAAATATACAAAGGCGTCAGCGCCAATGTCGATTTTTACAGTGGCTTTGTTTACAGCATGCTGGGATTACCGCTGGAACTTTTTACCCCGATCTTTGCTATCGCCCGAATTGCCGGGTGGAGCGCCCACCGGCTGGAAGAACTGATCAATGCCGGTAAAATTATCCGACCGGCCTATATGAACGTCAGTGAACGGCGTGATTATGAACCCATGGACGAACGAAAATAGTTCCTTAAACGAAGCCGCTGTTTTTGGGGGCAAGTAAAAATGTCTCCCTATTTGTATAGTCTTCCTGATCCGTTCTGTGCTAGAATAGATCAGGAAGCTTTTTTATCGGCATTTTATTTTATGGCATCCAGTGAACACGATGCGATGATTGTCGGTGGCGTAATTGTAACAAAATTGTTTCTTTATTATGGGTTTCAATTAGTGTATAATGTTACATATGAAAAAATGAGGTTAAGATGTTTGATAATTTTAATGACATTGGCAAAGCGGTAAGCGGTGGCAAAAAAAGAACCCTGGCTGTCGCTGCAGCTGCGGAAGGTGACTTGTTAAAAGCGCTTTCCACAGCAAACGAATTATACCTGGATCGGGTAATCCTGGTCGGCGATCGCACCAAGATTTCTGCAATCAGCCGTGACCTGGACATTGACGTCAGAAAAATGGAAATCCTCGACGTCCCGGATATGATGATGGCCTGTGAAACGGCGGTGTCCTTAGTCCGTCAGGGACAGGCGGATTTTATTATGAAGGGTCTGGTGGATACGGCTATTTTTCTAAAAGCCGTGATCAATAAGACTGATGGTCTGATGGTTGGCCGGCTGCTGAGCAGCATTATGATGGTCCGGATCGCGAGTTATCACAAATTTTTGATTTTGTCTGATGGCGGGATGATCATCGCTCCGGATCTGGAAAAAAAACAGGGCATTATTGCTAATGCTGTCGATTTTTCCCGGTTGCTGGGGATTTCTCCAATTAAGATTGGCTGCCTGGCGGCCAAAGAAAAGGTTAATCCCAAAATGCCGGCCACCGTCGACGCAGCCGCCTTAAAGCAATTATCACAGGATCACGTTTGGGGTTCCGATGTGCTGGTTGAAGGCCCCATCGCCATGGATCTGCTGATCTCCAAAAAAGCTGCTCAGGTCAAAGGTTATGTTTCCGAAGTGGCGGGGGATGCCGACGTGATTATCATGCCCAACATTGAAACCGGTAATGCGATCATAAAGGTAATGACTCATTTGGGTCATGCCCAATTGGGAGGGATCGTCATGGGTGCCTGTGTACCGATTATTTTAACGTCCCGCTCAGATTCTTATGAAAATAAATTAAATTCCATTATTCTCGGGGCCTTTTTAACCCAGAATAGGGATAATTGTCACCAAATACGAGAGGAGCATCAAGAAAGAAATGAAGCTATTATTAACAGGAAATGAAGCCATCGCCAGAGGGGCCTGGGAGGCTGGGGTAAAGTTTGCCACAGCCTATCCGGGAACCCCCAGTACCGAAATTTTAGAGAACGTGGCCACCTATCCGGAAATTGTCTCCGAATGGGCCCCCAATGAAAAGGTTGCCCTGGAAGCCGCCGCTGGCGCAGCAATCGGAGGCGTGCGAAGCTTATGTGCGATGAAACACGTGGGCGTCAATGTGGCCACCGATCCGCTGTTTACCTTTGCCTATCTGGGAGTTAACGCCGGGGCGGTGCTGGTCACCGCCGACGAACCCGGGATGCATTCATCGCAAAATGAACAGGACAACCGTAATTATGCCCGTCATGCCAAGGTCTGTATGTTTGAGCCTTCTGACAGTCAGGAAGCCAAGGATATGCTTAAAGAAGCCTATGCGGTCAGCGAAGCCTATGACATGCCGGTGTTGTTTCGGATGACCACCCGGGTTTGTCACTCCAAGTCAATTGTCGACTGTAGCGACCGGGTCGAGGTAACCGACAAGCCTTACGAAAAGAATATCCGCAAATATTGCCCGCTGCCGGCCTTTGCCCGAGGCATGCAGGTTAAGCTGGCCGATAATTTCAAACGCCTGGAAGACTACTCCAACAATTCGCCATTTAATTACATTGAAGATAACGGTGCAGATGTTGGCATTATCGGATCTGGGGTAGCCTATCGTTATGCCAAGGAAGTGTTTGGAAAGTCGGTTTCTTATTTAAAAATTGGCTTCTCTTATCCATTGCCAATGGAAAAAATAGCCGCCTTTGCCAAGGGGAAAAAGACCCTTTATATCTTTGAAGAAAATGATCCGATTATGGAAACCGAAATCAAAGCCGCCGGAATTGACTGCATCGGTAAAGATAAACTGCCCGCAATGGGTGAATTAACGCCCGACCGGGTCCGCAAAGCGCTTTTAAACGAGGATCCCCAAATTATTGTGCCAAATCCCGAGATGGTCTTACCACGACCGCCAGCACTGTGTGCCGGATGTCCCCATCGGGGCGTTTTTTATGAACTGGGACGACGCAAAGATCTGATGATCTTTAGTGATATTGGCTGTTACTCGTTGGGCCTGATGCCCCCCTATAACGCCACTGATGCGATGATCTGCATGGGTGCCAGCATCAGTGCCGGTCATGGGGTGCAAAAAGCCTTTGATATTAAAGGTGATCATGCCAAAAAAGTGGTCTCGATCCTCGGTGATTCGACCTTCTTCCATTCCGGGATTACCAGTTTGTTGGATGTGACCTATAATAAAAGCAATACCTTAACGATTATCCTCGATAACCGCATTACCGGGATGACCGGTCACCAGCAGAACCCCGGCACCGGCTACGACTTAAAAGGGGAAGCCTCACCAGAAATCGATATCGAAGCGATGGTTAAAGCTTGCGGCGTTAAAAACCTGATCTCCGTCGATCCCAATAATCTCCAGATTGTTCAGGAAGCGATTGAGTGGGGCTTAAACGTTGATGGTCCCGCTGTTATTATTACCCGTTGGCCCTGTGTGCTTAAAAAGTTCTCTGCTCAGGATAATGAAGAGTTCCCAACGGCCTTTAAAATGGTTGCCAACGTTGATGTCGAAAAATGTATCGGCTGTAAAAAATGCCTGAAGTCCGGTTGCCCGGCCCTGGCCTTTGATCACGCCAATAAAAAATCAGGGATTCTGAAAGAGACCTGTGTTGGCTGTGGTGTTTGTGCGCAGATCTGTCCCAAACAAGCCATTACCGTGGAGGTGAGATAACAATGGAAACAAAAAATATTGTCTTAGTAGGGGTTGGCGGTCAGGGCACCATTCTTGCCGCCAAGCTGTTAACCACGGGTTTAATGGAAGCCGGTTTTGACGTCAAAATGAGCGAAATCCATGGCATGAGTCAGCGCGGCGGTTCGGTTTCTTCGCTGGTTCGTTATGGTGATGATGTGCAGTCGCCGGTGATTGAGATCGGCAGTGCTGATATCGTCGTGGCCTTTGAAAAAATGGAAGGGCTGCGGTCTCTGGAATACCTCAAACCAAACGGCAAAATGATCGTCAATGACACGGAGATCTTTCCGCTTTCAGTGATTATCGGAGCCACCAGTTATCCTGACAACATTCTCGAGGAAATTAGCAGCAAGGTTAATCTGCGGGTGATGGCAGCCACCGAAATGGCAGCAGCTTTGGGCAATCCCAAGGTCATGAATGTGATTCTGCTGGGTTCGATTATCAAATCGATGGGCTTAACCGATATCGATTGGGAAGCCATTATTGGTGAGAATGTTAAAGCACAATTTAAAGATCTTAATGTCAAAGCCCTGCAGGCCGGCATGGATGCAGTATAAAAATGAGAACAGACGGTTCGAATTATAAGTTTTTTCAACATCCCGACTGTGAGTATTTTCCCTGCCATAAGATTGATGAGCTGACAGATTTTAATTGTCTGTTCTGTTACTGTCCGCTGTATGCCCTGGGCAGTGACTGTGGTGGTCATTTTACTTATACCGATAAGGGTATTAAAAACTGCAGTGCTTGCAGTTTTCCTCACCATCGCGAGCATTATGATGAGGTATTGGAAAAACTGGGAACGCTCATTGAACAACTCAAGCTAACTAAAATTTAATGTGTTAAAGGGGTAGTGAAATGTCGATTATTATAGGACTTGTTTTTGTTGTCGCGGCTTATTTAATTGGAAATTTAAATTTTGCCTATATTCTGGTAAAATTTTTAAAAAATGAAGATGTCCGCAACTACGGCAGTGGCAATGCGGGAACAACCAATGTACTGCGGGTGATGGGCAAGAATGTGGCCATCCCCGTGTTTCTGCTGGACGCCTTCAAGGGCTGTCTGGTGATTATTATTGGTCGCTATGTTTTAAATCTGAATGAGGTCTTTCTGGTGCTCGGCGGGATTGCCGTCGTCGCCGGTCATAACTGGCCCGCCTTTTTGCAGTTTCGCGGCGGCAAGGGCACCGCAACATCATTGGGTGTCTTTCTGACCTTTGACTGGGAGGTGGCCATCATTGCCATCATGATCGGATTAATTGTACTGGCGATCTGGAAAATGGTGTCTCTGACCTCGATGGTCGGGATGACCATGCTGCCAGTTTTCACCCTGCTTTTCAGTCGCTCGGTGGCGGAGGTTATTTTTGCTTTTGTTTTATGTTTGTTCAGTTTATACCAGCATCGCAAGAATATCGGACGGATTATCCAGGGTAAGGAAAGTAAGCTGGGCCAAAAAGTTAAAATGAAAAATTAACCGGTAGCATTAACAATCACAGTAAACGCAAGACTTTATTATAAAAGGCTCTGTTATGGGCCTTTTTATTTGCGTTGAGAAGCACCGTGAAATTGGCGGGTAAATACATAAAAATACATTGTGAAACACTATATATATGACTATAATTAGAAGTACAACCCAAGATCATGTATAAAAATAGGAGGAACAAAAGAATTGAATCAAATAAATCAACTGTTTAAGCGGGTCTTTACCACAGAACTGGAAAATTCAGATAAAACCGTTTATGATCTGTTTGCCTGGCAGACGGTCGACGTTATCTTAAAAAATTATAAAACCGGTGAGACCATTTATGAAATGAAAGACCTGGAATTCCCTGAGCATTATTCTCAGAATGCCTGTAATATTATCGCCACCAAATACTTTCGCCGCAAAGGGGTGCCTAATCAATTTGGTTATGAACACAGCATGCGCGAAATTGCTGACCGGCTGGTCGGTTTCTGGACCGACGCCATCAAAGCCGAAGGCCTGATCGACACTGATGAGGAATGGCAAATTTATTACGATGAGCTGGTCTACGCCTTCCTGATGCAAATGTGGGCGCCCAATTCACCCCAGTGGTTTAACACCGGCCTTAAACGCAGCTATGATATCGCCGGCTCTAAAGATGATCTCTATTATTACGATGAGGCCACCGGAGCGGTGCTGGAATCCGCCGATCGCTACACCCGCACCCAGGCCAGCGCCTGCTTTATCTTATCGATTCAGGACCGGCTGCTGGGCGATCATTCCATTTCCGAACACTATGTCAGTGAAACTAAGTTATTTAAGGGCGGTTCCGGAGTCGGCACCAATTTCTCCAGCCTCCGGGCCGCCAACGAAGGCCTGACCAGCGGCGGTCAGTCGTCGGGGATGATGAGTTTTCTCCAGGGCCTGGATCGCAATGCCGGCGCCATTAAATCCGGCGGCACGACACGGCGGGCGGCCAAAATGGTGATCGTCGATATCGATCATCCGGAAATTGATAATTTCATCAACTGGAAGGTCAAAGAAGAACAAAAAGTCCGGGCGCTGGGCAAGATGGGCTACGACATCTCCATGGATGGCGAAGCCTACCAGACCGTCAGCGGCCAAAACAGCAACAACTCGGTCCGTCTTAACGCCGAATTTATGCAGGCCGTCTTAAACTTAAAAAACGAGCCGGATCATAAGTTAAAACTACGGGGCCGGGTTGACAATCAGGTCGATCGGGAAGTACCAGTGCAGGAATTATGGCATCATCTTAATCAGGCCACCTGGGAATGTGCCGATCCGGGCATTCAGTTTGACGATATTTTCAACGCCTGGCATACCTGTCCCGGCGGTGAAAATGGCAACCTCAACGAAAAAATCAACCGTATCAACGCCACCAACCCCTGCTCTGAATATGCATTTTTAGATGACACCGCCTGTAATCTGGCCTCCATCAACGTCTTTAAGTTTTACAATCAGGAGGACAATAGTTTTGATCTTGATCACTACGTTCACCTGGTGGGCTTGATCCAATGCGCCCTGGAAGGCTCGATTTACCACGGCCAATTTCCCACCAAAGATGTGGCCCGGAAAAGTTATCTGTTCCGCACCACCGGGCTGGGTATTGCCAATGCCGCATCCTTGCTGCTGGCCCTGGGCTACCCCTATGATTCGGCCGAAAGCCGTAATCTGGTCGCCGGGATCACCGGTGTCATGACCGGAACATCTTACTATGTATCGGCATTGATGGCCGGCAAAATCGGGGCTTTCCCAAAATATCAAATCAATGAACCCTATATGAAACGGGTCATCCGCAACCACGCTCGGGTAGCCGGCGCCCGCATCGACGACTATGAAGAACTGCATTATGAACCAATTAAGATCAACCATAAGCTGCTTCAGAAAATGGGTTTTAAAGATATCAGCAGCGGATTAAAAAACGCCTGGAAACTGGCCGAAGAAGCCGGCGATGCCAATGGCTACCGCAACGCCCAGGTGTCCGTGATTGCCCCGACAGGCACGATTTCCTTTGCAATGGACTGCGGTGCTACTTCGGTGGAACCTTTTTATAATCACGTTGTCTTTAAAAAACTGATCGGTGGCGGATCGATGGAGATCGTCAATCCGGTGATGGAAATGGCCCTTAACAACCTCGGTTACAGCGAAAAAGAAATCGGCGAGATCCTGACTTACTTACTGGAAAAAGACAGTCAGGGCTATTTTCTCCATGAAGGCGTGACTGGCGCGCCCCATATTAAAGCCGAACATTTACCGATTTTTGATACCGCCAACACCATTTCACCAATGGGCCATGTCTTGATGGTTTCGGCGATAACCCCAATGATTTCCGGCTCGGTTTCCAAAACCGTTAATCTGCCCAACGATGCCTCGGTGGAAGATGTCGAAAACATCCATTTACTGGCCTATCGCACCGGAACCAAGGCGATTGCCATTTATCGCGATGGCTGCAAGGCATCGCAACCGTTAAGCTCAGGTATGGCCGAAGACCAGGATAAGGTACTGGACGATTACTCCTATGCCGAATTACTGGCGCTGGTAAAAGGCGGAACCGCCAAAGCGCTAAACCGGGTCCGGCCCGAAGGGATGCGGCTCAGTCGCACCCACGCCGCCAAAATCGGGGATATTGAACTCTATATTACAATTGGCTTTTATGAAGATGGCGGCATCGCCGAGATCTTTGTCTCCACCGACAAAGAGGGAACCGTGGTCAAGGGGCTGCTGGCGTCCTTATCCAAATCGATTTCCAACATGCTCCAATACCATATCCCGCCTGATCAGATTTCGAAGATGTTAAGAGGTCAGAAATATGAACCCTCCGGTTTTGTCTCGCGACACCCCTATATTAAATTTGCCTCGTCCATTTCTGATCTGATCAGCAAGGTCATTGATATCGAACATGGCGATTTTTCCAATTGTCAGGTGAAACCCAAAAATTTCACCCTGATGCATAAACAAAACATGGTTAAAAGTATCAGCAGCGCCGACAAACCGCCCCAGGACTACAATACCGAGGTATCGGGCGAAGTCTTATACGGCGAAACCTGCAGTCATTGCGGCAGTGACCGGATGATGCGCAACGGTACCTGCAAATTGTGTCTGGACTGCGGCACCACCACCGGCTGCAGCTAAAAAACCGTTGATGTTTTCTCATTGTTTGATATAATAATTAACTAGGATACACAACTTAGGAGATTAAGATGCGAGATAAGATAAAAAACGCCAGCACCATTGTTGTTAAAATGGGCACCACCTCGGTGACCCATGCCAATGGCACCCTGGATCTGCGAAAACTGGAGATCCTGGCCCGGGTGCTGACGGATCTGGAAAATAGCGGCAAAAAAATGGTGCTGGTCTCATCCGGGGCCATCGGTGCCGGGATGAACCGGATGAAGCTCAAGGAGCGGCCGAAAACCCTCAAACAAAAACAGGCCGCCGCTTCAGTGGGACAGGGCTTGCTGATGCGGGTTTATCATAAATTTTTTGATGAGTACCACCAGACCGTGGGGCAGATTCTGCTGACCAAGGATGTTTTTAAACACGCGATCAAGCGCAATAATGCCATGAATACCTTCAACGCCCTGATTGAAGCCGGCATCATCCCGATTGTCAATGAAAATGACTGTATTGCCACCGATGAAATCCAGGAAGAATGTTTTGGTGATAATGATATCCTTTCAGCCATGACCGCCGACCTGGTCGATGCCGATCTGCTGATTATTCTTTCCGATGTTGATGGGCTTTATAATGATAATCCGGTGCTGAATAAAGAAGCCCGGCTGATCCAAACCGTTCGCCACGTTGATAAAGAGCTGATGAAAAGTGCCGGCAACTCCGCCTCCTGTCTGGGCACCGGCGGGATGATCACCAAACTGGGGGCCGCCAAATATGCTACCGACTGTGGCATCGACATGATCATCGCCTCCGGGGAGGATGTTAAGGTGCTCTATAAAATTCTTGACGGCGAAGAAATCGGCACCGTTTTTTTAAGCGATTCACAGGAAGTATCAAGGATAAAGACGAGCAATTTAGAAGATTAACCGCGAAGCACACGTCACGTTCGCAGTTTCGAAAAATCAAATATATGGAGGTTTCTTATGTTAAAGAAAATATTAGTCGGATTTTCTGCCGTTGCCGCAGGAATGTTAATGGTTTTTGGTGGCATCTACTTTGTCGAAAAAAGAAAAGAAGAAGCCATGGGTGGTAAACTGATGCGGGTAAATTACAAGTTCACTAAAGAATTCGAAGATTAAGGTTTACCATGTCAAAGGTATTTATTTTTACAGCGTCAACCGGTGCCGGTCATAATTTAGCGGCCCAGTCGTTAAAAGAATCGCTGGACGAAACCGGTTATCAAACTGAAGTATATGATGCGTTTAAAGAAACGAATATCACCCTGGACCGGCTGATTACCAAAGGCTATCAGCAAATGGTGGTGAATGTACCCAAGCTCTATGAGCAAATGTACAATCAATTCAATAATATGAATCATTTTCAGCAGGGTATTTTTCAGGTTCTGACCAAGGTCATGAATCCTGATATTGTGCCCCTGATCAATTCCGGAAAGCCCGATTTAATCATTACCACCCACCCGTTTGTTACCAATGTATTAGGTACGCTTAAAGAACATAGTGCTTTTGATGTCCCGGTTTTGTCGATTGTCACCGACTATAAAATTCATACCCTTTATCTCAAAAAAATGATCGACGCCTATGTGGTCGGCAGTGATTACACCAAACAAACCATGGTTGAAAAGGGCGTTGCCGCGGAGATTATTTATCCCTATGGCATTCCGATCCGCCAGACCTTTTTAACCAACAACCATTTAGAACGCAAAGAGCCCACCGATGTGGCCGGGACGATTCTGCTGATGGCCGGCAGCCTGGGCACCAAACAGATGGAAAAAGCCTTCTCGTCATTGCTGAAGGTTAAGGAGAAAATCCGCATTATTGTGGTCTGCGGGAACAATGCTAAAATTGAACGCGATATCAAAAACCTCTATGCCTGGGAAAAACCGGCCGATAAAATCGTCGAAATCCACGGTTTTGTCAACAATGTCTCCGAGCTGATGGACGAGTCCGATGCCATTATTTCCAAGCCCGGGGGACTGACCACCACCGAAGCGATTGTCAAAAATATTCCGATGATCATTCCCTTTTATTATCCCGGCCAGGAAGAAGAAAATGCCGATTATCTGGTCGATGGGGGCATGGCCATCAAAGTTGATAAGATCAAAGATTTGACCTCGATGGTTGATTTTTTGTTTGAAAATAAATACATTATTAAGCGGATGTCTGAAAATATGTCAGAGGAAGCGCAGAAACGCTCAATGAGTAAAACCATCGAACTCTGCAAGAACCTGATCGCCGCGTATACGACCCGAAAAGCACTCCCGGAACCGCAAGCGGATCCCTATAAAATCAAAGAAATAAAAGACCATTAAGAAGAGCAGGTGCAAACATGAAAAAAGAAATGTCAAAAACCTATGATCCCAAAGCCGTAGAAGATAAAACCTATGCCAGTTGGCAAGCCAAGGGTTATTTCAAGCCCGAAGTCAATCCTGACGGCCAACCGTTTACGATTGTGATGCCGCCCCCCAATATCACCGGACAGCTGCATATGGGCCATGCCTTTGATGGCACCCTGCAGGATGTCCTGACCCGTTATAAACGGATGGACGGCTATGCCGCACTGTGGCTGCCGGGTACCGACCATGCCAGTATTGCCACCGAGGTTAAGGTGGTTGATAAACTCCGCGAAGAAGAAGGCAAAACCAAACAGGAGATCGGCCGGGAAGCCTATCTGGAACGGGCCTGGGACTGGGCCCTGACCTACAAAACCCGGATCACCGACCAGCTCAAAAAGCTGGGGGCCTCCTGTGACTGGAGCCGGGAACGCTTTACCATGGATGAAGGCTGCAGCCAGGCCGTTAACGAAGCCTTTGTCAACCTTTATCAAAAAGGCCTGATCTACAAGGGCAGCCGCATCATCAACTGGTGTACCACCTGTAAAACGGCGCTCTCCGAAGCCGAGGTGGAATATGCTGAACAGCAGGGCAATCTCTGGCACATCCGTTACCCGCTCACTGAAGGGGAGGGCTATCTGGTGGTGGCCACCACCCGCCCCGAAACCATGCTGGGGGACAGTGGCGTCGCCGTTCATCCCGACGATGAGCGCTATGCCCATCTGATTGGTAAAACTGTGATGCTACCCTTGCTTGACAAAGAAATCATCATCGTCGCCGATGACTATGTCGATATGAGCTTTGGTACCGGGGTGGTTAAAATGACCCCCGCCCATGATCCCAATGACTACGAGGTCGGACTGCGCCATAATCTGGAACAGATTCGGGTCCTCAATGATGACGGCACCATGAACGAGCTGGCCGGAAAATATGCCGGTATGGATCGCTATGACTGCCGTAAAGCGGTTGTTGCCGATCTGGAAGCGCTGGGGCTGCTGGAAAAAATTGAAGAACATCAGCATAATGTTGGCGGATGCTACCGCTGCGCCACCACCGTGGAAACCATGACCTCCGAACAATGGTTTGTCAAAATGGAACCCCTGGCCGGTCCGGCTTTGGATGCAGTACGCAACCACGACACTGATTTCATTCCTGAGCGGTTTAACAAAATCTACTACAATTGGTTGGAAAACATCCGTGACTGGTGTATTTCCCGGCAATTGTGGTGGGGACATCGCATTCCTGCCTATTATTGTGATGATTGTGGGGAGATGGTGGTTGCCAAGGAAGCTCCCGCCAACTGTCCCAAATGTGGCAGCACCCACATCAGCCAGGATGAAGACGTCCTCGATACCTGGTTCAGTTCCGGACTATGGCCGTTCTCGACGCTGGGTTGGCCGGAGCAAACTGAAGATCTGAAAAAGTTTTATCCGACCACAGTGCTGGTCACCGGTTATGATATTATCTTCTTCTGGGTCGCCCGGATGATTTTTATGGGCCTCTTCGAAATGGGCGAAACCCCTTTTAAAGATGTCTATATCCACGGTCTGGTCCGGGATTCCCAGGGCCGCAAAATGAGCAAGTCCCTGGGTAACGGCATCGATCCGCTGGAACTGATCGAAACCTACAGTGCTGATGCCCTGCGCTTTACCATCATCACCGGGAATTCCGCCGGCAACGATATCCGCTGGCAGGATGAAAAGGTGGAATCCAGCCGTAATTTCTTAAACAAGATCTGGAATGCCGCCCGCTTTGTGCTGATGAATCTGGATGAAGACATTATGGACAAAAAGGATCAGGCTTTGGCCAATCTGGAGAATACCGACAAGTGGATTCTGTCCCGAATGAACACCATCGTGGCGGAAGTTAACCATAATATGACCAAATATGAACTGGGCATCGCCGCGTCAAAGATCTATGATTTCGCCTGGAACGAATACTGTGACTGGTATATCGAACTGGTGAAGCCCCGCTTATACGGTGAGGAAGAGCAAACCAAGATCTCCGCCCAGTACACCCTGCGGGTGGTGCTGGATACGATTTTGCGGTTACTCCATCCCTTTACCCCCTTTATTACCGAAGAGATCAACGGCTACCTGCCGGGCACCAGCGGGGATATCATGGTGGCCCAATGGCCGCACTTTGATGAAGCCCTGGTCTTCCCGGAAGATGAAAAACAGGTGGAGTTTTTAATGGCCGCGATCCGCAGCATCCGGAATATCCGGGCGGAAATGGATGTGCCCAATTCCAAAAAGACCCAGTTATTCCTGATTTGTGATAATCAGGCCCACCTGACCTTGATGGCCGACTCCCTCCATTATTTCCAGAAGCTGGCCTCGGTCTCGACGATCCGGCCGATTACCAAAGCCGAGATTCAGGAAAACTATGTCTCTGCCGTGGTGGAAGATCTGGAAATCTATATTAATCTGGACGAACTGGTCGACAAGGAAAAAGAAATTGCCCGACTGGAAGCCGAGAAAAAGAAGCTCCAGCAGGAAATTGACCGGGTCACCCAGAAACTGTCAAACAAAGGCTTTACCGACAAGGCCCCGGAAAAGGTGGTCGAAATTGAACGGGACAAACAGAAAAAATTCATGGAAACCATGGAAAAAGTAGTCGAACGGTTGGATTATTTTAAAAAATAGTCCAACCGCCGCCTGATCTTAGCGTCAATTTATAAACACTAATTTATTAGCATCAACCGAAACCCGGAACCGCTGAAATGATTTCAGTGTGGTTCCGGGTTTTTAAGTTTCTCTTTTGTATCATCGCAAAGATAAAACTGACCGGGGAAGCATGGGGATTAGGAACTGAGCCCTGGTGGGGCTGGTGTGGTTTAGGCCGAATAGCGATTGTTTTGATAATTGGAATTGCGTTAAATAACTTCTATAGGAGATAAATGGAATATCAAAACCAGTTGAAAAAAGCACGGATTTCTGGTCAAAAAGTTGAGTATGTTACAATATATATGCGAAAGACTTGGGCATTATTTGTTGAGATGAACAGAATGAGACAAAGAGGCGAAATCGTTATCTTGAAATCACTCAAAACGAAGGGGTTTCGAAGCCTTTCGAAGGGGTTGCGAAGGGTTCAAACGGCTTTAATAAGGGATTCGAAGGGGTCGAAGGGGTTTAACTCAGTTTTTGAACGTAAGGAAAAAATAAATTAAAAATAACAAATGATTATTTTTAACCCCCAACCCCTTCGACCCCTTCGGAAAGACTAAAACAGGGTGATCAAAAGGAAACTACAATGTGGCTCATAGGGTGTTTATGTAGCTTTATAATAATTCATGTGGTTAGTTTTAAAAAGCGGTAAATAATCCAAATCACTGCCTGTGACCAGGCCGATTTATGTGACTATATTTTGACCGATCCCACATTTGGACGGATGGATGTGTTAATCTCAAATCAGGGCGATTGTGGCGGCAGGGAGGCTCATCGATTAAGTGAATTAAAAGTAACACCATCATTATAAAGTGAAATATGCTCTAGTCAGTGGCGGAGAAAAAGCGTATAATCAAATTATTGGTAGGAATAACAATCAAAATGTTTAATAATAGCCAAAACGACGTTCAGCGTTTATAAGGATCTCATAATTAGTACAATTGATTTAGATGTCACGCGAAATTTACAAGCTCTTATTAGAAGAAGTTCAAGACTTCACTTTATAAAAATAGAAAGTAATGAAAAGGTGGTTAAAATGGACAGAGGTAATGTATTAGTTATTGGTAATCCAGAAGTGGGGCGAATAATAACAATTAATACGAATTATGAAACTGAAAGGGGAACAAAAAATGGAGGTAATTAATAAGAAGAACGAGATCGTTAAAACAATGATGAATGTCGAATACTATCCGGCTTTGCTAAATGAGGAAGTCGCATTAGAAAAAACCACGAAAGTACCTTTACTCAGCATTGCCGCTTTGGGTACGGCTTTTGCTACCTTGCCTGAAGCTTTTAGAACCATAACGCAAACGATTGAAACCGGCGGAACGGCGGGTTATTACAAAGCGATCTTCCCGGACGGTGTTGTGGGCGAGCTTGTGAAAGCCAAAGATGGTACTGGATTTCGAGGTCTCATTCAGGGAGCAAATGGTCAATTTGTTGGACAACCGGTATTTATGCCTGCAGTTGGTAGTAAAGTTACGATGTCCACAGTCATTCCTTTTGATCCATTGACACTGGTAATCGCCGTCGCATTGATAAGCATCGAAAAAAAACTGGATGACATCCTTGAAACACAGCAAGAAATCCTTGAGTTTTTGAAGCAAAAGGAAAAATCAAAACTAAGGGGAAATCTCAATGTGTTGGAAGATGTTCTGAATAACTATAAATACAATTGGGACAATGAAAAATACAAGATCAACAAACATATCCATGTTCAGGAAATCAAACGGGATGCAGAGCAAAGCATTGTTTTTTATCGGGAACGGATTGTTAAGAAAATAAATAAAAAAATAAATAATCTACTTTTCATTCATCATGACCAGGACGTTAAGGGCAAGCTGGAAGAAGTACAGGCTGAGCTCAAAGAATATCAACTGGCCTTGTATTTATTCGCCTTTTCAACCTTCCTTGAATTAATGTTACTGGAAAATTTTGACTCGGCCTACCTTGATAGTGCCGCTCATAAAATAGAGGATTATTCCTATCAGTATCGTGAATTATATACAAAATGTTATAACCAAATTGAAGACTATGCCAAGTCCTCGATCAATTCTTCTTTATTAGGTGGTTTGGCAACCATTAACAAATTTGCCGGAGATGCCGTAGCAAAGATTCCCTTTGTCAGTGATTCTCAGATTGATGAAGCCTTGATTGAAGCAAGCAACCAATTAGGAAAGCAATGCTCAAAAAAAACAGAACTGACCATGGAGAAATTTCAGAGCAACCAAAGTAGCTGTGTCAGTCCATTCGTCGAAAATATTAATACCGTAAATCGGCTGTATAATCAACCAATGGAGCTTCTTTTTGATCAAGAAAACATATATTTAAGTCTTTCAGTAAGCTAATAAGTTTCTAATGAGAACTCTGGTCTTTTTGAATTAGATCCGGTTTCTGTTCAAGTGAGATAACCCTTCACTGATAATCCTATCAGTGGGATCACAGCTTATATTTATTAAAGGCATGCAAAGCTGATATTAATACCCAATCGTGCCCTTGACGAAAGTCGCGCCGCCATCAAAGCCGGAAAAAAACGGCCATTGACTGATGTCATGAAGGACTTACGACAAGAGATAGCCGATGATAATTTATAACATTGAAATCTCAGAGCCGGCTGAAAACGACCTTCGTGATATTATTCACTACATAACGGATGATCTTATCCGTGGGATCAAGCTTATGCAAAACCCGGAACCCCAGAAAGATTCAGGCGGTTCCGGTTTTTTTTGTGGTGGACCGGCATCGTAAAGATCAGCTGACCGGGGAGGTCATAGCGATTTTCCACTAGCCCTGGGGGAGCCGACAGGCCCTGGGAAAAGCGCCTATTGCTTAATCGAATCCTCCTGCAGCTATAAAAGCTTCTAAATAGCGTTAAATAATATATTTTTAAAGGACAAAAAAAGTAAGGAAAAAGTCACCCATCGAACCATTTATGTTGGTATTGGACTTGAAAATTTTAGTGATTTAATACCAAGATGCATATATTGATACAATCGATGGCAGCCCAGGTCAAAACTAGAAAAGCAGATTGCTGCGCTTGACAAGCAAGTTATTTTTAAGTTCATTTTAAATCTACTGAAACAATATGTTTGTTTTATCAAATATATTATTTTCTTCTGAGCACAAAAAGTGATACAATATTTTTAATAAAATGTGAAACGAGGTGTCACAGTGCCCGTGAGTTATAACAAACTTTGGAAAATACTCATTGATAAGAAATTAAAAAGAACAGATTTGATTACCATGGCCGACCTGAGCAGTGCAACCCTTGCTAAAATGGGGAAGGACCAGCAGGTGAGCATGGATGTCATCACGCGGATTTGCAACGCGCTTGGGTGCAATGTCGGTGATATTATGGACATTGTGCCCAGTGATGACAAATAAAACAAAGAATAAGCATTAAAAATTCAACCTGTCCCATTTTTGGAATAGGATAAAAGATATCATAATGGAGGTAGACCATGAAATACAGCGCCGGTATTGTTACCAATGCATTTTGGCTAAGTGAAACCCGAAAAACAGCGGAGCTTTTAATAGCCGGAAAAGACTTGAAACAGATCCGCTTACTTGCTCAGTCAGAAAACATCTACCAGGTGAAAAATGAAACTCGGGCGCTTCGTATTGCCAATGCAATCGTCCAACGGCTTGAAAGCTTGCCAAATGTACTGATGGAAAAAATTGCAAACAGTGATATTGGCACGGCAAAGCTTCTTATTCTGGTCAGCTTTATGAAAACAGACCTGCTTTTTTTTGAGTTTATGCATGAAGTCTATCGTCCCGCCATCCTTTTGGGTGAATATATTATCACCGATCGAGCTATTAACACCTTCTTTGATGAAAAGAAGGCGCAAAGTGAAACAGTGGCAAAGTGGATTGATACCACCATTAATAAATTAGAACGATGTTATCTGGGGATCCTTCGTGAAGCCGGGCTAGTAAAGATTGAAAATGATAAACGAAAAATCATCATCCCCCATATTGACTACAACCTGAGAAAACAGCTGACCGAAAACGAATTAACCCCCTACCTTAATGCAGTAACCGGAGAGGCGTAAAATGACAAACATCGAATCACGATTGGATAAAATCGAAGAAAAAATCACCAATGACGATTTTCTAAAGAATAAGGGTCTCGGGAATGAAGTGGGGTATTACATCTTTGACTACGCCCCCAGGAACGAACTGATCGTCAGAGGACACATCGCTTATTTAAAAAAGAAAATCAATCAATCATCCAGCGGTCTGAAAATTGTCGAGTTTGATCTCTACAAGATGGTCATTGATGTTTTAAAAGACAAGGGCTACCTGGAAAAATGCTTTGATTTTGAAAAAACAAAAGGTTTTGATTTTACCAGCGAAGCGATCATCAAAATGCTGCGGCTGTCCAGTAAATCAAACCTGTTAGTGAATCATATTGTGGAAAATACCCCGTCCAATTCCGTAGTTTTCATCACCGGCGTGGGAAAATGTTTCCCCCTGGTGCGATCCCACAACGTCCTGAATAATCTTCATCAGGTGCTCGACCGTGTTCCGGTGGTGATGTTTTTTCCGGGCATTTATTCAGGCCAGGATTTGCAGCTGTTCGGAACCATTAAAGACGATAACTATTATCGGGCCTTCAAGCTCATTTAATTCACATATATTAAGATAGATACATTTAATTCATGATCATTAAATTAAAATAATCATATTTTGGAGGGAAAAAAGATGCGCATTGCAGAGATGTTTGTAAAACCAATCGACCGCGACATAAAAGGCGTCATAAAAGTGGGGCAGGACGACGATGCCAATATTTATCAGGAACTGGATGAATATGTGGTTACCAAAGAGTTACAAAAACACTTCCGCAGCTTTTTTGAAAGCTATAAAAACGGCATTAATGGCCATACCGATAAAATGGGGGTCTGGATTTCAGGCTTCTTTGGTTCCGGTAAATCCCACTTTCTAAAAATCCTCTCCTATCTCCTTGAAAACAAAGACGTTAACGGAAAAAAAGCGATTGAATTTTTCACCGACGGCAGCAAGCTAAATGATCCGATGATCATTGCCAACATCCGCCTGGCCGAAAACATTTCTTCCGATGTGATCCTCTTCAATATCGACTCCAAAAGCGAATCCAATTCAAAATCCACTAAAGATGCCATTATCGATGTCTTCATGAAAGTATTCAATGAAATGCAGGGCTTCTGCGGCTCCCTGCCTTTTCTAGCCGACCTGGAACGCAAGCTTTCCGATGACGGCGCCTATGAAGGCTTTAAAACAAAATTTTCAGAAGTGTCCGGCAATCGCTGGGAAGATGCCCGGGAAGATTTCTACTTTATTCAGGATGAACTGGTCCAGGTGCTCTCAGCCCAGGGGATCATGAGTGAAGAGGCAGCCCGAACCTGGTGTGAAAAAGCAGCGGATACCTATACCTTATCGATTGATAAATTTGCCAGCCTGATTGGGCAATACTGTGAAAGCAAAGGGAAAAACCATCACGTCGTCTTTATGGTGGATGAAATCGGCCAGTACATTGCCGATGATGCCCGGCTGATGCTTAATCTCCAAACTGTCACCGAAGATCTGGGCACCGCCTGCGGTGGGAAAGCCTGGGTGGTGGTGACCAGTCAGCAGGATATTGATTCGGTTGTCACGGTTAAAGGCAGCGATTTCTCCAAGATCCAGGGCCGCTTTGATACCCGGTTATCCCTGTCCAGCTCCAATGTGGATGAGGTCATCCGGAAACGAATTTTAGGGAAAAATGATACCGGCAGTCTAACCCTGCAATTATATTATGATCACAAAGAATCGGTCATTAAAAATCTGATTACCTTTTCCGGTGAAGTCGAAAAGAAATTATACCGGGACCGGGACGAGTTTGCCGAAGTCTATCCTTTTATTCCCTATCAATTCAATCTGCTGGGACAGGTTTTAACAGCCGTCCGCACTCACAGTTCCTCAGGTAAGCATCTGGCCGAAGGGGAACGCTCAATGATCGCCTTATTCAAAGAATCCGCGATGACCTTAAAGACAGAATCCGAAGGGGCTATTGTGCCGTTTTATGTCTTTTACAACGCCCTGGATCAATTTATCGATCATACCCATCGCATTGTCATTAAGCAGGCCGAAGAAAACACCAAACTGCAGCCAATCGATGTGGAATTGCTTAAAATCCTTTTTATGATTAAACACGTCAAAGAGATTAAGGCCAACACCGAAAATTTAACCACCCTGATGGTTTCGAACATCGATGATGATCGTATCAACCTCCGTAAAAAAGTGGAAGCCTCCCTGAGCCGTTTAATCGCCCAGACACTAGTACAGAAAAATGGCGAAGTCTATCTGTTCCTGACCAACGAAGAACAGGACATTAACCGGGCGATCCAGAATGAAACCGTGGAAATGGGCGAAATCATCAACGAAGCTGCCACCATTATTTTCCAGGAGATCATTAAAGAAAACAAGTTTCGGTATAACAACCGCTATCATTTTGCCTACAACCAGATTGTCGATGGCCGCTTTTTCAAAAACAGCCAATCCGCAGATATGGGTGTCCATATCATCACCCCCTATAACGATCAGGATTATCCCACCGAATCCCTGCGGATGCTTTCCGCCCAGAATCCCGAAGTGCTGGTTCATTTACCCAGTGATGCCACCTTCCTGGATGAAATCATGGAGAGCCTGAAAATCAGTAAGTTCATGACCAAACAGGGGGTGGCACTGGACAAAAACTTCGGCAGCATCAAACGGGCCAAGCAGGATGAACTCATCGAAAAGAAACAGCGGATTCGCATTTTCATTGAAGAAGCCATTAAAAATGCCGACCTCTACACCTGTGGGGCGCAGACAAGTATTGCCACCAAAGATCCGGAAACCCGGATCAACGATGCCCTGGGCAAGCTGGTCAACACCCGTTACAACAAACTCTATTACATGGAAACCCAGCCCTCAGCCGCGGACATTGAGGCGATTTTTAAACTGTCAAATATCATCAATGCCAATAATCCCGCCACTCAGGCCGCCAATAGTCTGGCCTTAAGTGACATGTTAAACGCCATCGAGCTCCTTTCCCGTAAATATAAACTGTCGCTGAAATCCCTATTGAAGCATTTTGCCGATGCCCCTTATGGCTTTATTGACTGGGATGTCCGGTGGCTGGTGGCGATGCTCTTTAAACAGGGGAAGCTGAGTTTGATTTTAAACAGCGAAACCCTATCGCCTCTGGATGCCGACCCCAAAGAACTGCTGAAGATCCTCTCTAAAAATGACTATGCGGAAAAACTCCTGATTGAAAAGCGGGAACACCCAACCGAGGCACAAATCAAATCGGTTAAAGAAGTGATGAAAAAACTCTTTTCGATGACTGCCGTCAGCGATGAAGAAGATACCATCATCAAAACGTTTAAAACAAAGCTGGCTAACAAAAGCAGCGAAATTAAAAACCTCCTGGTCGAATACCGGATTGAAAGCCGTTTTCCGGGAAAACACGTCTTATTAAGTGCCCAGGAGCTGTTTAATGAAATTGATATGATCACCAACGCGCTGCTATTTTTTAAGTTTGTCCATGAGCAGCGGGATGATTTGCTGGAAACCGCCGACGAGATTGAACCGGTGATTAGTTTCTTTGGCAGCGAACAAAAAGAAATCCTCAAAAAAGCCTTTAAAGATATCGACCTCTTTGAAAAAAGCAAAAATTTTATCGTCGACCAGGAATTAAAAGATACTATTGCTGAGATCCGAACCATTGCCATAAAACCTTACCCCTACAATGAAATCTTCAAACTGCCGGATCTATTGATGAAATACGCCAAACGACATATCATCCTGATTGAAAATGAAGCAAAACCCATTCATGATCTTATTCTCAGTGACGAGAAAGCGGTATTGGTGCAACTGACTTCGGCAACGGTTAGAGAGAAATTTGAAACCCGTTATGTTCGAGTATTCAGAGAATTGATGGATAAGCTGGAACACGCTAATGACATTGCCAGCGTGAAGAGCATCCGTAATGAAAGTGCCATCATCAGAGAACGTTTTTTAGACGAGATTGTTGCTTATCAAAATCAAATTGAAGTGGTTTATCCACCGCCAGAGCCAGGTAATGATGGCGGTACTGTAGCCGAACCACCTCCTAAAAAAACAAAAACCGTTCGCTTTAAGTCAATGGCCATCGCCAGTAATGTCACCATCGAAAAGGAAAGTGATGTGGACGCCTTTATCCAGACCATTAAGAGCGAGCTGTTAAAAGAACTGAAAGCGAACGATAACACCATCATCAATTTAACCATTTAAGAGGAGAACAGCCAGTGAATAAGACAGCCATTAAAGAATTTGCCATCGAAGCCCGAAAAAAGCTGATTGCATCGGTAAAAGACAAGGCCGGAAAAATCGGGATTACCGCCGACACCATCACCCCAGCCATTACCACCGGCAATGGCTTTGCCGTCTTTCCCACCCATTTCGGAACCGAAACAACCCTCACCGGAAAAGAACTGCTGCAACGGGATAATCTTATAAGTCATATCAAAGAAAAAGGCTACGATGCCGTTATGGAAGAAGTCGCCTATACCTGGTTTAACCGGATTATTGCGGTGCGTTTTATGGAAGTGAATGACTACCTGCCATCCCGGATCCGGGTTCTTTCCTCAGAAAAAAAAGATCAGCTAGAGCCGGATCTGGTGACCCAGGCGCCGAATATTGAGCTCGATCTGACTGAAGCGGAAAAAGATGCGATCTACGATTTGAAGCTAAAAAATGAAATGGACAGCCTGTTTCAGATGCTCTTTATTAAGCAATGCAACGCTCTGGGAGAAATTCTGCCTGAGCTTTTTGAGAACACTTCAAAGAATAATAAAGACTATACTGAAATTCTATTGGATATTTCATACACCAATGAAGACAGCGTGATTCGGGATCTGTTGAAAATTGATGAAGCGGATTTTTTGGATGCGGTGGAAATTATCGGCTGGATGTATCAGTATTACAATACCGAACCAAAAGACGAAACCTTCGCGCTTTTAAAAAAGAACGTTAAAATAACCAAAGAGCGGATTCCCTCAGTTACCCAGCTCTTCACTCCGGATTGGATTGTCCGTTATATGGTGGAGAATTCTCTGGGTAGACTGTGGCTGGAGGGTCATGACAATGCTGATTTAAAAGCAAACTGGAAATACTATCTGGATGAGGCTGAACAGGAACCGGAAGTATTGGCACAGCTTGAAGAATTAAGAGCAGATGCTAAAAACCTGAACCCGGAAGACATTAAAGTCATCGACGCCTGTATGGGCAGTGGCCATATTTTGGTTTATGCTTTTGAAGTGCTGATGCAGATTTATAAAAGCTGTGGTTATACCGAAAAAGATGCCGCCAGACTGATTATTGAAAAGAACCTTTACGGCCTGGACATTGATGACCGGGCTTTTCAGCTGGCTTATTTTGCGGTGATGATGAAAGGGAGAAAATACAACCGCCGGATTTTAACCAGTGGGATAAAAACCAACCTCTGTGGGATTCAGGAAAGCAATACCATCAAACCGGAGATTGCCGACTTTATCGCACATGGCGATACGGCACTTCAAAAAGATGTGGCAGCCATTCTTGATGTGTTTATGGATGCCAAAGAATATGGCAGTATTTTGGAAGTGCAACCCCTTGTTTTTAAGGTGTTGAATAACCGAGTGAAAGAAATCGCTGAGACGGTTTATGACAATATTATGGAGCGCATTCATCAGGATGATGTGGTTAATCAATTTTTACCCTTATTAAAACAGGCAGAGATCATGGCTCGAAAATATGATGCGGTGATTACCAATCCTCCTTATATGGGCAGCAGTGGCATGGGGCCGAAGCTGGGGGATTATGTAAAGAAGCATTATCCTGATAGCAAAAGTGATACGAGTACCGTTTTTATGCAGAAAACATTGGATATGTGTAATTCAAAAGGAATAATGTCAATGATTAATATTCCAGTTTGGATGTTTTTAACCAGCTATGAAAAGCTACGCAAAAATATTCTTGAAAAGAATAGTTATATTAATATGCTCCACTTTGGTCGTGGAGTGTTTGGTTCTGATTTTGGAACAACAGCGTTTGTAATAGCTAAAAAAAATATGCCATACTACAAAGCAATTTATCAAAAACTATTTATGAAACAAGGAGCCGTTGATAACGTAGATCAAAAGGAAAAGTGGTTTTTTGAAGGGATTGGTAAACACATAACACTGCAAGAAAACTTTGCCAAAATTCCTGGAATGCCAATTGCTTATTGGGTGAGTGAAAACGTGCAAAAAGCATTTGAGGGTGAAAGAATTAGTAATTATGGGCAAGCTTGTATTGGTATGCGAACTGGTGAAAATGCAAAATTCTTGCGTACATGGTTTGAGATTTCTTTTGATAAATTAGGTTTAAACCTTGATAATGCAAAAGAAACAATAGAAAAATCAATAAAGTGGATACCGTATAATAAAGGCGGAAATTTCAGAAAATGGTACGGAAATAACGAGATTGTAGTGAATTGGGGAAATAATGGAGAAGAAATAAAGGAAGAAACACGAAGAAAATACCCATATCTGGGAGATGATTTAGGTTGGAAAATAAGTAACGAGCAATTTTATTTTAAAGAATCGATAACATGGTCATTTATTAGTGCATCCAAATTCGGGGTTAGATACTCACCTTCTGGTTTCATTTTTGATGTTGCGGGTTCATCTTTGTTTACGAATGAAAATTTTGAATATATGTTAGCATTTTTATCTACGAAAATTGCATTTGATTTTTTAAAAATCCTTAATCCAACATTAAATTATCAGATAAAGGATATAAAATCATTACCGTATATATTTTCTGAAAAATATAAATTTGCAATAGCTGAATTGGTTAACTTTAATATTTCAATTTCACAGAATGACTGGGACTCCTTCGAAACCTCCTGGGATTTTAAAACCCATCCCTTAGTTACACTCAGAATGGCCGGTGCTTCGGCATGGGGCGATGAAAAGCCAAAGTGTCGCCTTTCTTCGGCCTTTAAAGCCTGGGAGTTACAAACAGAAGGTCAATTCACCCAGCTCAAAGCTAACGAAGAAGAACTCAACCGGATCTTCATCGAAATCTACGGCCTGGAAGATGAGCTCACCCCTGAGGTGGAAGATAAAGACGTAACCATCCGCAAGGCTGATCTTGGCCGGGATATCCGTTCCCTCATTTCCTATGCGGTGGGCTGTATGCTGGGACGTTATTCCCTGGATGTGGAAGGCCTTGCTTATGCCGGCGGAGAGTGGGAAGCAGGCAAATACAATACCATTATTCCTGATCAGGACAATATCATTCCCATTACTGATGAGGAATACTTTGATGATGATATGGTAGCGCGATTGGTCAACTTTGTCAAAGTGGTTTATGGTGAAGACACCCTGGAAGAGAATCTGGATTTTATCGCCAATGCTTTGGGGAATAAAGGCAACACCTCCCGAGAAATCATCCGGAATTACTTGCTGAAAGACTTCTATAAAGAACACGTGAAAATCTATCAGAAACGGCCGATTTACTGGCTCTTTGACAGCGGCAAGGAAAACGGCTTTAAAGCCCTGATCTATATGCACCGTTACGATGAAGACACCGTCGGCCGGGTCCGGACCGATTACCTCCATAAAATCCAGGCCAAACTGGAAGATGGCATCAACCACGCCAATATGGTCTTAAACAGCGATGCCCCAGCCAGTGATAAAGCCAGTGCGGTTAAGAAAAAAGAAAAACTGATCAAGCAATTAGCCGAAACCCAGCTCTATGACCAGGCCATCGCCCACATCGCGCTGCAACGCATCCCCATCGATCTGGATGACGGAGTCAAGATCAATTACGCCAAATTCCAGGATGTGGAAGTATCCAGCGAAGGGAAAAAAGCGGTAAAGGTTAATTTGCTGGCCAAGATTTAGTTTTTTAAAAAGGAGGGCATAGTGAATAAAGACATTTTATATTTTGTCAAATTTGGTGAACGAAAACATCTTGAGAGTTTATCAAATGGTGATTTATTCTTCTCCCACGCAGGTGCATTTATTAAGCAAGAACGTGAACAACAAAAAAAGGGGCAAGGTGATGCCTATGAAGGTCGAATGAATTTCATAGCTTGCAACGGGAAAATGTACGATTTTTACACAAATGAGCTTATAGCATCAATGACTAATGCAAGTATAAATCTAGGATTTGAATATGTTGAGAATATGCCAATATTTTGCTTGACAGCAGGTTATTTGGCGGATTGCGAATATGTAAATAATAGAAGATATTTTTTAAAATTTAGACAAGAGAAGAAGAAAATTATAGAAAAACATTTTGAAAAAGCTGATACTGCTTTGATAATAAATAAACCTGAACATTTTATTCAAGATGTTAAAAAATCATTCAAAGCGCAATGTCATGCTGATACAGTAAAATATTTTAATATGACACAGATAACAATTGATAGATTGACTTATTTAGAGACAGGTTCTATTGAAAAAAAAGAATTGGAAAACTTTGATATGACAGTAGATAAAGCTTTTCGGCACCTTTATTGTAAGGATACATTTTTTAAAGAACAGTCAGAATTTAGATTTGCAATTCCAAAACTGCAAATTTTCGAACCACAGACTTTTAACATTAAAATGAGAAATTATGTTAAGTTATATGATATCAATACATTTTTTGATGGAATTGAAATAATGTTATAAATTTGGAGGACAGCCAGTGAATAAGACAGCCATTAAAGAGTTTGCCATCGGAGCCCGAAAAAAGCTGATTGCATCGGTTAAAGACAAGGCCGGAAAAATCGGGATTACCGCTGACACCATCACCGCAGCTATTACCACCGGAAATGGTTTTGCCGTTTTTCCCACCCATTTTGGCACTGAAACAACCCTTACCGGAAAAGAACTGCTGCAACGGGACAACCTGATCAGTCAGATCAAAGAAAAAGGCTATGATGCCGTCATGGAAGAAGTCGCCTACACCTGGTTTAACCGGATTATTGCGGTGCGTTTTATGGAAGTGAATGACTACCTGCCATCCCGGATCCGGGTGCTGACCTCTGAAAAAAAAGAACAGCTGGAGCCGGATCTGGTGACCCAAGCGCCGAATGTTGAGCTGGATCTCACCGATGCTGAAAAAGATACGATCTACGATTTAAAACTAAAGAATGAAATGGACAGCTTGTTTCAGATGCTCTTTATTAAGCAGTGCAACGAATTGGGAGAAATCCTCCCGGAGCTTTTTGAAAATACCTCAAAGAATAATAAAGACTATACTGAAATCCTGCTGGATATTTCCTATACCAATGAAGACAGCGTCATTAGGGATCTGCTAAAAATTGATGAAGCGGATTTCCTGGATGCCGTGGAGATTATTGGCTGGATGTACCAGTATTATATCTCTGATATTAATGAAATAGTTTATGATGGTAACATGTCCAAAGAAAGAATACCAAAAGAATTATTACCTGCAGCGACACAGCTTTTTACACCAGATTGGGCTGTAAAGTATATGGTAGAAAACTCAATCGGTAAACTGTGGCTGGAAGGCCATGAGAATGCTGATTTAAAAGCAGACTGGAAATATTATCTGGATGAAACTGATCAAGAACCGGAGGCATTGGTACAGCTTAATGATTTAAAAGCGGAAGCCAAAAACCTAAACCTGGAAGAAATCAAGGTCATCGACCCCTGTATGGGCAGTGGCCATATTTTGGTTTATGCCTTTGAAGTGCTGATGCAGATTTATAAAAGCTGCGGTTATACCGAAAAAGATGCCGCTAAGTTGATCATTGAAAAGAATTTGTATGGCCTGGATATTGACGATCGGGCTTTCCAGCTTGCTTATTTTGCAGTATTGATGAAGGGCCGAAAATACAACTGTCGAATTTTATCACTGGATATTAAAACCAACATCTGTGGTATTCAAGAGAGCAATACCCTAAAACAAGTGATCATAGGTTTTATTGCAAATGGAGATAAGACACTTCAAAAGGATGTGGAAGCGATTCTTGACGTGTTTACTGATGCCAAAGAATATGGCAGTATTTTGGATGTGCAACCCCTTGCTTTTGATGCCCTCAATAACCGAGTCAAAGAAATTGATGAAATGGTTTATGACAATATCATGGATCGCATACATCAGGATGATGTGATTAATCAATTTGCTCCACTTTTAAAACAGGCAGCCATTATGGCACAAAAATATGATGTGGTTATTACCAACCCTCCTTATTTAAGTAGTTCAAGGATGAGTTTTAAATTAGTTGAGTATAATGCAAAGACTTATCCAGAAGTGAAATCTGATTTTTCAATGATTTTTTATAAAAAAGCAATTGACAGTTTTGTAAAAGAAAAGGGTTTTATTTCCTTTATTACAACAAATTCATGGATGTTTTTAAAAAGTTTTGAGATGATTAGAACACAAACCATAGATGAATTGCAGTTTGAATCAATTGTAGATTTTGGTACAGAACTTTTTGATGGAAAAGTTGGTCATAATCCCATCGTTTCATGGGTTAGCAGGAAGTCTAAACCACTTAAGAAGTTCATCGGAGTAAGATTAGTGGATTATTGCTATAGTAGAAGAGATGAAAAAGAACCAGAGTTTTTTAATCTAACAAACAGACATATAACAAATCAAAAAAACTTTGAAAAAATCCCTGGCACGCCAATTGCCTATTGGGTGAGTGAAAAAATAATAGAAGCTTTTAAAATAGCAAAATCACTAGATTCCATTGCTAAACCTAGGAAGGGTTTGACAACAGCTAACGATGCTGTTTATTTAAGATTTTGGTACGAAGTATCTTTGAGGAAATTAGCTCATAATTTTAGCAACAAAAAACAAGAGGTAGATGGTAATGAAAAATGGTTCCCAATTAACAAAGGCGGTGAATATCGCAAATGGTATGGTAATAATGAATATATTATAAACTGGGAAAATGATGGGTTTGAACTTAAAAATTACAAGAATGCAGTTATACGAAATATAGATTATTATTTTAAAAATTCCATTACATGGAACGATATAACTTCAAAAAAAGTATCCTTTAGATATAAAGAATCAGGGCAAATTTTCAATGATGCTGGACCAAGTATTTTCGGAAATTCAGATGACTTAAAATACTTACTTGGTTTTGGTAACAGCATTGTTTCAGAGGAGATCTGTAAAATTGTAGCACCAACTATACATTATGGTGTGGGTCAAATTGCAAAGTTACCAGTGAAAAATAATGAAAAATTTAAAATTAGAGTGCTGAAATTAACAAATGAAAATGTTGAACTTGCAAAAAACGACTGGGACTCTTTCGAAACCTCCTGGGATTTCAAAAGGCACCCACTACTTACTTTTGCATCAATTGAATGTCTTGGTGAGCTTCGAACGTACTATCAAGATGAAAATGGTCATTTGGTAGATAAATGGACAACTCTGAATATGAACACACTGGAAGATGCTTTTATGATGTGTCAGAATTTCACCGAACTGTACTTCTCTCAGCTCAAAAAAAACGAAGAAGAACTCAACCGCATTTTCATTGAAATCTATGGTCTGGAAGACGAACTCACGCCCGAAGTGGAAGATAAAGACATCACCATCCGCAAAGCTGATCTGGGCCGGGACATCCGCTCCCTCATTTCTTATGCGGTGGGCTGTATGCTGGGACGTTATTCTCTGGATGTGGAAGGACTAGCCTATGCCGGCGGTGAGTGGGAAGCAGACAAGTACACCACCATTATTCCAGATAAAGACAATATCATTCCCATTACCGATGAGGAATACTTTGACGACGATATGGTGGCTCGGCTGGTCAACTCTGTTAAAGTGGTTTATGGTGAAGAAACCCTGGAAGAGAATCTGGATTTTATTGCCGGTGCTTTAGGTAATAAAGGCAATACCTCCAGAGACGTTATCCGCAATTACTTCCTGAAAGATTTCTACAAAGACCACCTGAAAATCTATCAGAAACGCCCGATCTACTGGCTCTTTGACAGCGGCAAGGAAAACGGCTTTAAAGCCCTGATCTATATGCACCGCTACGATGAAGACACCGTCGGCCGTGTCCGGACAGATTATCTTCACAAAATCCAGGCCAAACTGGAAGATGGCATCAACCATGCCAATCTGGTCTTAACCAGTGAGGCCCCGGCCAGTGACAAAGCCAGCGCGGTTAAGAAAAAAGAAAAACTGATCAAGCAATTAGCCGAAACCCAGCTCTATGATCAGGCCATCGCCCACATCGCCCTGCAACGTATCCCCATCGATCTGGATGACGGGGTCAAGGTGAATTACGCCAAGTTCCAGGATGTGGAAGTGTCCAGCGAAGGCAAAAAAGCGGTCAAGGTTAATTTGCTGGCCAAGATTTAAAGACGAGTCGATCGATTTATTTATTATGAAACAGTTCAAAAAGAGGGCTAACCCAGACTTTGAAAGAATCCATTATAAAGGGGGTTATTCTCAACCATGAGCGGAAACGAGCGGATAATGAGCGGATAACGAGCGATTGATGAGCGATAATGAGCGAATTAAACCCCAATGAAAAATTGATTGTGAGTTGCCTGATCGAAAACCACAGAATAGTCAGCAGGGCTGTGGTAATTTTAACTGTTTTATCATCTGTCCAGGTAAGACGAATTTTTATGTCATTATTATTGATGAAAAAAATAATTGCTATGTTTATTGGAAAAGGGGTGACGTATGAACCTACAAACCATACAAGATCTATTAAATAAAGAATTCCTCGGGGAGCATCGCCGACTGGTCTTCTGGTATGATGACAATGGCGAGTTTGATGAAGACATTGAGACGCTGGGGCTTAGTAACGCCAAGGTGTATCGTTTAACCGGGGATAACACCTTATATACCAAATACTTTCTGGAGTGCGTGGATCAGGAAACGAATTATCTGGTGTATGCCCCCTTTGCGAAGCCTGGAGATAAAGACAACCATTTGGCGGATATGTTTTACTATTCCCGACAATTCTTTACCGATCGGGTCTCACTTCTTTGCAGCACCTATGCTATTCCCGACAAATATAAGGATCAGTTATCCCGTTATGGCAAGTTCTGGAAGTCTAATGAACGGATTGATAAGTTTGTGGCCCTGGGCATTGAGGAGTATAATCCGGAAATCATTGAAGTTGGTCTTCTTGCGGTTATGGCAGGGGTTAAAAGTCCCAGCTTTGATGAGGTTTTAAAGAAGCTGATCACCAGTGGCGGCTTAACCAATAATAAAGTTCTGGCGGAGTTTCAGAAAATGGATCTGCTGGCGATCTTTTGGGATTTATGCGCCCGGTATCATGGCTATGAAGAGGCGCACCCCAGCTTTGAAAAACTGGTGGCCACACTGCTGCTCACCTATACCGCTACCTGTTATCAGGGGGAATTACCTAAAGGCTGGCAGCCGTTTATCTCGCATAAGAAAAACGATGTCTCGATTTTTGTTTCCAATCTCATGAACAACATGCTCTATAAAGACCAGTATGATGGAATTGCCAGCGAAATCGGGGTTAAGCTCAGGGTTGGGGAATTCCTGGAAAATGTTCCATCCGAAAACTATTTTGAGTGTGATACCTTTGAAGGCTTTGATCGAAACATCATTAAGGCCATGGCAGCGGGTCTGATGACCAGCGAAGAACCTTTTTCGGTGGAATACCGGGAAATTATCCGCAACCGCAGCAGCAAAAAACATTTTTCAGCAAAATACCAGCATTACTACAAAGCGCTTGATAAGGCGGATCAACTCATTGCCCACATTCAAAGCTTTGGCAAAGATGTGCCCAAGGATGCCGATGCGTTCATGTTGCTTTATACCAGCAAATGGGCCAATATCGATCGGTACTATCGGGGCTTCTATACGGCTTATGACCGGATTGATGGAGATGATGCCCTGCATGAGCTCAGAAACTGGGTTGAGAACCGCTACACCAATGCCTATCTGTTGAAATTGTCGATTGGCTGGGCGGATGCCCTAGAAAAGGTCAATTGTTGGGACGGTTTAACCGGCGACAAGCAGTCTGATTTTTACCAAAAACAGGTGGCCCCGGCGGTAAAAAAAGAAGCCACGGTGGTGATTATCTCGGATGCCCTGCGGTATGAATGCGGGTTGGAGCTCAACAAACGCTTAAATGAACGGGCAAATACCAAATCAGAAATATCCCCGATGATTTCGGTGCTGCCGTCCTTTACCCGTTTGGGCATGGCGGCGTTATTACCCCATGAATCGATCACCATCACCTCGGCCTGTGACGTCCTGGTTGACGGCATGCCCTGTATCTCTAGCGATCAGCGGGAAAAAATACTTAAAACCCATAATCCCTTATCGATAGTGACTTCATGCAAAGAGATCATGGCAATGAATCGGGATTCTGTTCGTAAACTGATGACCGGCCAGGAACTGTTCTATATTTATCATAATCAGATTGATGCCCGTGGGGACCATATGGCCACTGAGAATGAAGTTTTTTCAGCCGCGGACGAAGCGGTGAATGAAATCATCAATCTGATCCAAAAGCTTACCGTCGATAAATCCTTTACTAATTACATCATTACGGCGGATCATGGTTTTATTTATAAGCGGGATAAGCTGGACGAAAGCGATAAGGTGAATTTACCCAAGCAGTCCGGGGCCTTTATCAATAAGCGGTTTATTTTAACCAATGAACCGGTGGCTATTAATGGCACCCTGACCTATGCCCTTGATTATCTGGGGGCTCAAAATAAGGATGTGTTTGTCACGGTCCCCCGGGGTGCGGATATCTTTAAAACACCGGGCGGCGGCCAGAACTATGTCCATGGCGGCGCCAGTCTCCAGGAAATCGTGGTACCACTGATAAAGGTGAAAACCGAAACCCGGAAAAAAGAAGTGGAAAATGTTGCGGTGGAATTAATCACCTTAAAACGCAAAATTACCAACCTGATTGAATATCTGGACTTTATGCAAACGGAGATGGTGTCGGATCGGTTACGGCCGGTTAAGGTCTCGGTTCAATTTGAAAGCGAGACTGGCGAAAAGATATCCGATCGGGAAATCATTGTCGCTGATCGCAAAGACGCAGCGGTTGACAAGCGCCAGTTTAAAGAGAAATTTATTTTCCGAAATCAGAAATATTCAAAAGATGAAAAATATTATCTGGTCATAAAAGATATGAAAACCGATATGGAAGTCGCACGGCATGAATTTATCATCGACATTGCCTTTGCCAATGACTTTGGATTTTAGGAAGTAAGGGGTGATGGAATGAATGAATTATCAGTCAAGCTGATTGATGTTTTTGCCGGAAAGATTGTCCGGAAAGATCTGACCAAAAAGATTAAAGAAGGCGCCAATGTTCCCATTTATGTGCTGGAGTACCTGCTGGGCATGTACTGCTCCACGACCGATGAAGAGTTGATTGACCAGGGGGTTGCCACGGTTAAAAATATCCTTTCTGACAACTTTGTCCGGCCGGATGAAGCCCAGAAAATTATTTCCAAACTGCGGGAACGTGGCAGTTATACGGTGATTGATAATGTTTCGGTAAAACTGAATTTTCGCAATGATGTCTATGAAGCCGAGTTTTCAAACCTGGGAATTAAAAATGTGCCGGTTCCGGAACAATACGCCTCCGAGTATGAACGGTTATTGTGCGGGGGGATCTGGTGTATTATTCAACTGGAATATTTTTATGATGAAGGTGATAAAAGCCGTTGTCCCTTTATTATTCAGAAGCTGACCCCGATTCAAATGCCCAACCTTGATTTAAATGAAGTGTTAAGTGGTCGTGAACACTTTACCAAAGACGAGTGGATTGACGTGCTGCTGCGTTCCATCGGGATGGAACCCTCGAAATTTAATAATCGGGTCAAATGGCTGCTGTTAACCCGGATGATTCCGCTGGTTGAAAATAACTTTAATCTCTGTGAACTGGGTCCCCGGGGTACCGGTAAATCCCATGTGTATAAAGAAATTTCCCCCAATAGTATTCTCGTTTCTGGGGGGCAAACCACGGTTGCCAATCTGTTTTATAATATGTCCAACCGCACTGTGGGATTGGTGGGCATGTGGGACTGTGTGGCCTTTGATGAGGTGGCCGGGATTACCTTTAAGGATAAAGACGGAATTCAGATCATGAAGGATTACATGGCTTCGGGTTCGTTTTCCCGGGGTAAGGAAGAAAAGAACGCTTCGGCGTCGATGGTGTTTGTGGGGAATATTAATCAGAGTGTCGATGTGCTGTTAAAAACCTCCCATCTCTTTGAACCTTTCCCTGAGGCGATGGCTTGTGACAGTGCTTTTTTTGACCGTATGCATTGTTATCTCCCAGGCTGGGAGATCCCCAAATATCGACCGGAATTTTTTACCAATGATTACGGCCTGATCACCGATTATCTGTCGGAGTTTTTACGGGAGCTTCGCAAAACCTCGTATTCGGATGTATTTGATCCCTATTTCAAACTGGGGAATAATCTTAACCAGCGGGATGTCATTGCCGTCAGGAAGATGGCTTCCGGGCTGATGAAACTGGTTTATCCCCACTGGAAGTGCGACAAGGCTGGGGTTGAAGAAATTTTGCGACTGGCGCTTGAAAGCCGTCGCCGGGTCAAAGAACAGCTCAAGAAGATTGGCGGGATGGAGTTTTACGATGTGAATTTTTCCTACATCGACAATGACAGCTTTGTCGAAGAGTTCGTTCCGGTACCGGAGCATGGCGGCGGGAAGCTGATCCCTGAGGGTTTGCATAAGCCCGGACAGGTTTATACCGTCAGTCGGGGGAAATCCGGAATGATCGGGGTCTTTAAGCTGGAAACCGAGATGGTGGCCGGTTCCGGCAAATTTGAACGCACCGGTTTCGGTTCCGATCGGGAAGCCAAAGAAGCCATCGAAACGGCCTACCGCTACTTAAAAGCCAACAGTAAAAATATCAGCGGCACCATCAGCACCGCCACCAAGGATTACCTGATGCACTTACAGGATCTCAACGGCATTGGCATTACCCATCAGCTGACGCTGGCAGCCCTGGTGGCCTTGTGCTCGTCGGCCATGAAAAAACCGGTCATCAGCAGTCTGGCGGTACTTGGCAATCTGAGCATCGGCGGCACCATTATCAAGGTCGAAGAACTGGCCAATGTGCTTCAGGTCTGCCTGGACAGCGGGGCAAAAAAAGTATTGCTGCCGATTACCTCAACTGTGGATATGATCGCGGTACCACCCGAGCTGATGGGTAAGTTTAATCTGATCTTTTACCAGAGCCCGGAGGATGCGGTGTTCAAGGCGTTGGGGGTTGAGTAATTAAGGGTGGCGGTATCTGTCACTTAACATATTCAATTTAACTTATTGGTCTTGTGCAACACAAGGGGACGGAGGTTTTGTGCACTTTAAAACAAGTTCCATGGATGGTGTCAGACATGATCAATAATCCAGTCAAGCAGTTGCCGATCATCCATCTGACCAGCCGCCAGACCGATACCCAACTGGATCAGTTCATCATCTGTACAATCAGGCAGAAAGCCGTTCATTTCCAGAAATGTCAGCATAACCAGAATGCCGATTCGTTTATTGCCATCGATAGATGCATGGTTATTAATCAGCGAAAACCCCAGTCGTGCGGCTTTGGCGGGAACCGTTTTGTACAAATCTTCGCCCCCGAAACTCTGAAAGGGTGCATTTAGCGCAGAATCCAGTAACCCTTCATCCCGGAGGCCATCACTGCCCCCGGTTTCGTTAATCAGCATGGTGTGAAGGCGCAGCACCTGCTGACAGGACAACCGTTTCATTTGGCCAATTCCTCAAAGGCGGCCTGATGTTTTTTTAGAATTCGTTTGGCAATGGCGTCAACGGCGTCATCGTCAAGTGCGGATTCTTCCTGAAACTGGCTGAACTCAATCAGAACATAGCGGGGGGTATTGTTTTTTAAAATGATGGCAGCACCGTTTTCATCCACAAGACGGGCAACCTTCGAAAAATTCTGGTTGGCTTCGGTAATGGAAACCAAATTTTTGGTATTAATTTGCATATTATCACCTCCTGGTTCGTTTCCATTGTACTACAATTCTAGGATAAATTAAACCTAAAAATAAATCTATAAAGGCACACTTAATTCACCTTATGTACCTGACACCAGTTTATAAACTTATTCGGATTAAATCAGACGCGATAAGGGTGGCGGTACCTGTCTACTTAACATATTCAACTTAACTTGGTCTTATTGGACTGGGTTTTGAAGTCATAGGGTCGCTGTTATTGTCTACAAAAGTTATCAAAGTGGGTAACGCCAAGGGATTTAGAAATGATCGACGAATTGACAGAAAATTAGAAAGGAGCCAAAATGGATAAAACGAATAATATCATCCGCAGTTCTGCCGCTGAATATCTGACCTTCATTACCGCCACCGGCGAAAGTGACGTTAATGCGATCTATGCCGATGAAGATGTTTGGTTATCGCAAAAAATGATGGGTGTGCTGTATGATGTAGAAACGCAGACAATTAATTATCACCTGAAAAAGATATTTGCTGATAATGAATTGATTGAAAATTCAGTTATTCGAAATTTTCGAATAACTGGATCAGATGGTAAAAACTACAATACCAAGCATTATAACTTATCGGCGATTATTGCGGTTGGTTATAAAGTGAATTCAGAAAAAGCCGTTCAATTTCGGAAATGGGCGACTGAAATCGTCAGGGAATTTACAATCAAAGCTTATGTGATGGACGATGAACGGTTAAAAAACAATGGGACGATTCTAACAAAGGATTACTTCGAAGAACAATTAGAGCGGATTCGTGAAATTCGTTTGAGTGAAAGACGTTTTTATCAAAAAATTACCGATATTTACGTGACCAGCCTTGATTATGACAGAAATGCTGCCACGACTAAACGCTTTTTCGCCACCGTTCAAAATAAACTTCATTGGGCGATACATCAGGAAACAGCGGCTGAGACGATTTATAACCGCGCGGACAGCGAAAAAGAAAATATGGGCTTGATGTCCTGGAAAGATGCGCCAGTTGGCAAGATTCAAAAATTTGATGTGGTGGTGGCTAAAAATTATCTGTCCGAAAAAGAAATGTCGCAGCTGGCGCGCTTAGTAAATAGTTATTTGGATCTGGCAGAAGATTTTGCCCTCCGGGAAATTCCGATGACAATGAGCGATTGGGAAGAACGACTGAATGCATTTTTAAAACTTACTGATCGTGACGTGTTAAATGATGCTGGAAAAATATCGGCTGCCATTGCTAAAAATAAAGCACTCGCAGAATTTGAGAAATATCGGGTAAAACAGGACTTAACTTACCAGTCGGATTTTGATCGCTTGATTGAAGGCATAGAAAAAGTCTAACCAAAAGAACCAAATACCTGTCCAAACGAGACCAAGATATATAAAAAATAAATGGGGAAATGTGCCCCGACACCAACTTATACTGACCGATCGCAAAAACGTCATCATCATTGCCGATGAGGCCCACCGCAGTCAGTACGGCCTGGAGGCCAAAACCGATCTCAAGTCCGGGGTGGTCAAATACGGCTATGCCAAGTATTTACGGGACGCTCTGCCCAATGCCTCGTTTATCGGCTTTACCGGAACCCCCATCGATTTGGATGACCGTTCCACCACCTCGGTGTTTGGCGAGTGCATTGATACCTACGACATGACCCAGGCGGTGGAGGATGAAGCCACGGTGCGGATTTATTATGAAAACCGGATTATCAAACTGGATACGGTGGAAACCGAGCTGCTTAAAATTGATGAATCCTTCGAGGATATTACCGAGGGCCAGGAAGACACCGAGCGGGACAAGAATAAAGCCACCTGGTCGCGGCTGGAAGCCGTGGTGGGGTCGCCTAATCGGATTAAAAAACTGGCCGAGGACATCATCGCTCACTATGAAGAAAAATCAAAGGCCATTGCCGGAAAAGCGATGGTGGTGTGCATGAGCCGGCGGATCTGTGCCGAACTCTACGATGCCATGGTGGCCTTACGGCCGGACTGGCACAGCGCGGATGTCAACCAGGGCAAAATCAAAGTAGTGATGACCGGCAGCGCTGCTGACAGTCAAAAACTTCAGCAACATATCGGCGGCAAACAGCGTCGCGATACTCTGGCGAAACGGATGAAAGACAACAACGATGAACTTTCGATTGTGCTGGTCCGGGATATGTGGCTGACCGGCTTTGATGTGCCATCCCTGCATACGATGTACATCGACAAGCCGATGCAGGGGCATGGGCTGATGCAGGCAATTGCCCGGGTGAACCGGGTCTTTAAGGAAAAATCCGGCGGGGTGGTGGTGGATTATCTGGGGATTTTGGAAAGTCTGAAAAAAGCCCTGAATCAATATACCAACAGCGACCGCAACAATACCGGAATCGATGTGAATGTGGCCATTGCCATCATGACCGAAAAACTGGAAGTCCTCAAGGATATGCTGCACGGCTATGATTATTCCGGCTATTTTGGGGATTCCAAGGTCCAGCGGCTCCGGGCCATTACCGGCGGCATGGATTTTGTCCTGGGTAAGTCGGTGGCGGATCAGAAGGAATTCAAGAAAATCACCATTGAACTGGCCAAGTCCCATTCGCTCTGTGCAGCCACCGAGGTCGGCAAAGCCCGGGCGTTTGAAGTCAGTTATTTTAAAGCAGTGAAAGCCAGTCTGGTCAAGCTCAGTGACAGCGAAGGCGTTGCTCCGCCGCTATCGAAACGGGAGGTCGAAGCACGACTGCATCAACTCCTGGAGAGGTCCATTATTTCTGAAGACGTCATCGATGTATTTGACGCCATGGGGATTAAACGACCGGATATTTCCATTCTTTCCGAGGAATTTTTAGAGGAAGTCCGGGCGATGAAGGAACGCAATCTGGCGGTCGAAATGCTGAAAAAACTATTAGAAGGCAATATCAAGGGAATGGAGCGCAGCAATCTGGTAAAATCTGAGAAGTTTTCGGATAAACTCCAGAAGGCCCTGAACAAATATCGGAATCAGGCCATTACCAATGCGGAAGTGATTGAAGAACTGATCCGCATGGCCCATGAGATTCGCCAGATGAAAGCGGCAGAAGCTAAGCTGGGCCTCAGCGAGGATGAGATCGCCTTCTATGATGCCTTAACCGCCGACGAAATTGTCCGGGAGTTTATGGAAGATGAAACCCTGAAGACCATTGCCCAGGAGCTGACCATTGCCATTCGCAACAACATCACCATCGACTGGAGCGTCCGCAAAAGTGCCCAGGCCAGTATGCGAAAAATCATCAAACGGCTGCTTCGGTATTATAAATATCCCCCGGAACAGGCCGATCAGGCCCTGAAAATCGTCATGCGCCAGGCCGAGAAAATGTGCGGCAATGTGGTGGCCGAAGGGTTCTGGTATGATAAGGTGGCCGAGGAGAAAGCAGTGTACCGGGTGGAGAGCTGATTGTGGCAGTGACCCGGGTTATGGCACTATGGCACGGCCTGGAACCTTTTGAACGCAAGAATCTGATTTAGAATATATTAAAACTGAACGAGGGATACTTTCCTTCATCCATCGATTTGAGGTGAAAACATGCTTAACTGCCATTATATTCCACAATTGATACTAAGACATTTTTGTACAGATAATAAAATAACATACTGTGATATCGAGAATAGCAAAACTGAACAACGGAATACAAAATCAGTGTTCTCTGAAAAGGCTACTATCCTAATGAACTGGAAAAAGACTTTTGCCAAAAGATTGAAGTACAGTTTGCTAATCTACTAAATAAAAAAATTTTATTCAATAAGAAACGATTCATCCTTACAGCTGATGAGATACTGATATTGAAAAAGTTTCTTATTATTACAGTTTTAAGGATAAAAATAGCTGAAGAAGACAAGGTGAAAATACCTGGAATGACCGAAGAAGAACTAAATAGTCTGGAAGGCGACTTCTATGATAATATAAACAAAATTCTGGACTGTAAAACAAAAGAGGAAGCATTCAAATATATTGATATATATAATGAAACAACAAATATGAACTTACATGCTTATGTTAAAGATATTCTGTGTTCATATACCGTTTTTGTCAGAACGAATTATTGTAAAGAAGACTTTATCATTCCGGACAAAGGATATGCGAGCTATGAAGGACCAATTCATGTCAAGAAGCTCACAGGTACGCTGGATCTTTATAAAAAATCAAACGATCCGTTTTTGATTAATCTCGCACGGATGCTAACACCACACGATTATTCGGTGTTTCCAATCGCTCATGATATGGCTATAATCAAGATGAGCCCATTTTTTAAATTGATAGTCGATGGATCACGTTATAATATAATTTTACCACCAGAAGCACCAACTATATCTAAACTCTTGGGGTTCGGAAACGTTCAGACATTTACATCACCAAAGGTAAAAGAAAACTTTGGCAAAACCAATGAATATAAATGTGAGGTAAAGCAGTTATCTGTTGATGATGTTTGCTTTTTAAATTCATTACTGCTACTGAATGCCAGACAATACTTAGCTTTTGCAGATCGTGAAAATATAAAAAGAAGTCTTGAGTATGTGACCCATTGTAATACTGAAAAAGATTACTCTTTTATTAAGCAGAAGCCATGATGGGGATGACTGCTTTTGCAAGCGACCAGCCCCGAACGACTGATGCCCGTGGAACATAAGACGTCTGCGGTTTTGTGTTCCTAGATAAATTTCTACTGGCTACATTATTTTTTTAATGCCAGTAAAAAAGCAAATCAAGAGGAAACGAGCGGAATGGATGGCTACTATAAGGCCGTTTTTCCAGAAGGGGTTGTTGGTGAACTTGTAAAATCAAAAGATGGCACAGGTTTTCGCGGAATTATTAAGGATTCAGCGGGTCAATTTGTCGGCCAACCAGTATTTACACCGGCAACGGGGAACATCGAAACAATGAAAACCGTCATTCCTGTTGATCCAATGACGCTGGTGATTGCTGTCGCATTGATAAACATCGAAAAAAAACTGGATGACATCCTTGAAACGCAAAAAGAGATCCTTGAATTTTTAAAGCAGCAGGAAAAAGCAAAACTGAGAGGGAACCTCAATGTATTGGAAGATGTTCTGAATAATTATAAATACAATTGGGACAATGAGAAATACAAAACCAACAAACATATCACTGTTCAGGAAATTACGGGAACACATGGGGACGGTGGTGTTGCACCATGCAAACGAGTGACCAGGCTGCACCCCAAGCACCCCTCAAGCTACCCCCTCAAGCCCTCCCGGGCTAGTGACCAAGCTACCATGCAAGCAGATTAAGAAATTTCTAGTTTGTAGGAATATTGCAAAACACCCCGAACACGATGTGAAATACAAAAAATATTTTAGGGAAAAATGCCCGACACCATCTTATAAATTTATTCGGAATAATTCAGCCATAAACTCTGGTGCTAGGCAAAATTAACTTACTTTGTCGAGCACCACTTTCCTAGGGGATGGCGATACTTCGGCGTATTTCCCGGACAACCCCAAGAATGGTTACCCGCTCATCCTTTGGGCTAAAGCTTTTGGGCGGGTACTCGGGATTATAAGCTTGGAGGGTGAGTCCCAGTTCGCGTCGTCTTATTTTAATGAGTTCATTTAATTCCATATCAATGTGCTCCTGAAATCCTGTGATTTATTATGATCATACCAGCGATTTTACAGTTTTGCAATCGCTTAGTGGCCGGTGCCAGGCTCAACTTAACGTCTAAAATAGACGGTACGTTAGGATAAATGGCTGGATGCCATCAAGCCAAAAGAATACCGAAGGAATCAAAAAAGATCGGAGGTAGAACAATGAGAAAAAAAGTGCAGATACTGTTGCTATTGGTATTAATAGCGTTGATCAGTAGCGGATGTTTTCCCCAAAAGAAAGACATCCTGGTGGGAAAATGGCAGCGTGTAGAACCGGATAACATGTTCAATGGTCTGGTGGTCAATGTGGAAGCCCTGGATGATGGCTATCGTGGATTGATTATTGAAATGGGTCCCGAATTGGAAAGTATCGGTTATCAGATTGGCGATACCAAATGGAAAAATGTGAAAAAATTGAAATCAGGTTTGTATGTCTTTGATGATCTTGGGAAAAATACGAAAACAAAGGAAACCCTATGGTATGAAATGAATATCAACATCACTCTGGAAGATCCTGACACCATCACGATTACCAGCGTGGCAAATACCGGTGAGCTGGGTTCAGTGCAGACCTGGAAACGGGTGCAGCCATCGGTATAGAATGAGGGACAGTGCCCGGCACAAACTTATATAAGCATCATTTAATCATAATCCCAGGAGGACATATGACCTTATTTAGGAAAAGAATTGAAGAACTGATTAGCGAGAGCTGGGAAACCGTTGCATCCCTGGCCGAAATTGGCAGCATCAATCGCACCACCCTGCAACGGATCAAATCCGGCGAGCGTCTGCCAACCCCGGAGTTTTTCCGCAATCTGAGCCGGGCTTTGCGGCTTTCGCCGGTTGAGCAGGATGAACTCACCCAACTGCTGGAAATCGCCCGGGTCGGGGAAACCGTCAGTTACAGCCGACGGCAGATCTTTGATCTGATTGAAATGATTTCTGAACTCACCGAATATAAGATTCCCTTCTCAAAAGAAGTTGACTTAAAAATGGGCGACCGGGAAAATCAGCCGGCCACCGAGTCCATCGGCATCTGCACCAATCCAATGGCGGTTCTGAATCTGATTGAAAACAGTATCGATCAGGAACTTTTTTCTGCCGCCCAACCGGTCCTGAAACTGTGCATTCCCCATACCGAAAGCTAGCTGAACTGGATCGCCTCATGCAGCTGTATGAAGTGTAGCAGCCTGTGCGTGCACCATAACTTATTGAACTTTACTTATCGCAAGAAACGCTGCCCAATCAATCCAACTGTTTTTCCAGGTGGCGGTAATCCGATCTAAAAGTTGAAAATGCTTTCCCGGTGCCAGGCTCAACTTAGCTTTTAAACCGATCTGAGCCTGATCGAGAAAGATTTCATCGACAGTCTCAACGATACCCATAAAAAAATTGAAAGTAAGAAAAGGAATAAACCATGAGTAAATTCGCTGTCATTGATACAGAAACAACTTGGGGTGATGAAGTGATGTCGGTGGGGATAGTCATTGCCGATGCGGCCACTTTCGAATTGATTGACCAACGTTATTACATTCTCACGCCGTTTAAAAATCACGGTGGGATGTATTCCTCTGCCCTCTATGCCAACGGCATCAAGCCGGATCGTGAGTGTTCCCGGGAAAGGGCCATAGCCGAATTGCGGCATTTTCTGTCTGATCATGGAGCCACATCAATGTTTGCCTACAACGCCACCTTTGACTACCGTCATCTGCCAGAACTGAACCATCTGGCCTGGTATGACATTATGAAAGTGGCGGCCTATCGGCAGCACAATCCCAGCATCCCGCCTTGCGCCGATTGCTACGGCACGGGCAGATTAAAACGCGGCTACGGCGTCGAGAGCATCTACCGGATGTTAAGCAAGAAGTTGGCTTACTGCGAGTTGCACAACGCCCTGACTGACGCCATCGACGAGTTGAAAATTATGAAGTTGCTTAATCATGAAATTGCGAAATATGCTTTGGCAAAAATTTGAATTAAAGAGCGCCTCAGTTATCGGATATTTTCGGATAACCGCATCATTTTTATCCTATCTTCGGAAAACCCGAGCTGATTCCGGCGCCGAGCTCGTTTTTACCGAAGGAGATGCGTTTCGGGCAATCGTTAATTAATATTTTTCACTTAAATTAGGAGGGTAAGAAGATGAGCAAGGTTGTTGTGAATGAATGTCAAAACTATAATATCGAAAATGTCACTGAAAAAATAAATAGTGGTATTGAATTGCTCGGTGGCTGGGATGCTTTTGTTAAGCCGGGCATGAAGGTGCTGCTTAAAGTAAATTTAATTGGACCTAAACCACCAGAATCGGCAGCAATCACCCATTGCGAATTTGTTAGAGCGCTCACTCGAATATTAACACAAAAAGGCTGTCTGGTATGGATCGGAGACAGTGCCGGCGGCGCCATTGCAGGCATCGCACCAACAACTCAGAGTCTGGAAATATCCGGCTTGAAAAAAGTTGCCGAGGAAGAGAACGCCGAAATAAAAAACTTTGACAAGGAAGGCACCGTGGATATGGGCGACAATCACAATGTTATTGATCGCCTATATTTAGCAAAACCACTTTTTGATGCCGATTTTATCATCAATCTCCCCAAACTAAAAACACACTCAGCCTGCATTTATACGGGGGCAGTCAAAAATGTTTTCGGGTGCATTCAGGGATTAAGAAAAGCGGAGTATCATAAAGTAGCGCCAAATCCCAAGGATTTTGGCAAGATGTTAGTTGATATCCACGAAGCGACCAAAATAGGACTTCATATTATGGATGGTATTACGGCAATGGAAGGTGAAGGCCCGACTGCCGGAAGTGTCTATTCGGCGAATAAAATACTGATGAGTACCGATCCATTGGCACTGGATGCGACGGCAATAAAAATGATTGGTTTAGATATTAATGAGATCCCCATCCTTCAAGCTGCCATCGAAAGAAAACTTGGTGAATCCGATCAGGATGAAATTGAAATTTGCGGAGACTATGTTGAAGTACCACAGCTTCAAAATTTTGTAATACCCAAACGATTTACTTCAAAAAAGAAAAACAATGATGATGCCGTGATTAAAGTGATCGATTTTTTAAAGACGAAACCTAAAATTAACTTGAAAAAATGCCAGCAGTGCAATACTTGTGTCGATAGTTGTCCGATGCACGCAATTGATCGAACCACTAAAAAAATAAACTATTCTAAGTGTATCGAATGTATGTGCTGCCACGAGCTCTGCCGTTACCAGGCGGTTGATCTTAAACGCGTCAATCCTGTTGCCGGCATCATGACAAAATTTTATCGCGGCAATTATAAATAAGATTTAAAGAGGTGAGGCTAATCCGATCTTATCATTCTGAAAACACGGATTTATTATGGACGACCGACACCAATAGGGACAAGCTAAAAAACAAAAGAACCCTGTCACAAACGATAGTGATTAAAAGGGCCAACTCGCTTATTAACTACCGTTTGCTGGGATAACAGATCGCCCAAGCGAATATTCTGGACTGGTCAATGGGCTCTTATATTGCTCCGGAACTAGCGCTGAGATATCCTGAAAAAGTGAATACGTTGATCCAATACGCGAGCCTCTGCAATCCGGAAATGTATCCACCAGCCGCTGAGGTGATGGATACATTAAGTGATCCGAATTGAAAAATAATCTTGCCCGGATATCTTTTAATTTTCAAAAGAATCGCCATGATGATTTAGCATCATGGCGATTCTTTATATAAAAGCCTAACTTAAGGATTCCTAAATCCATGAATCATTCTTCATCATTCCTTCAGGGTTCCGTCGGGATTCCACCAGGTCCAGGTTCCGCTTCGTTGGCCATTCACATAGTTTCCTTCGGATTCTTTTACGCCATTTTCATACCATGTTGTCGAGGGACCATTCCACTGATCATTGACATAGGTGTAGACAGTTGATTTATTGCCATTACCGTACCAGAAAGTCCAGATCCCTTCTTTTTTGCCATTAATATAAGAACCTTCAGCCAACTGCGTGCCATCTTTCCACCAATATTTGTAGTCGCCATTGAACTGATCATTGGCATAACTGCACTCATATTTAAGCTGCCCGTTTTCCCACCATTCTTTCCAGGAACCATGTTTTTCGCCATGCTGATACTCGGTTCGTTCTTGCATGTTCCCATTATCATACCAGATTGTCTGAATTCCATGCACCTTACCTTCGTAGAATGGTGTGGCGTAATGAGCTTGTGTCTGCGCCGCATCATAGTAAGAGCGAGATAAACCATGACGCCGTCCGCTTGAGTCATAGTATGAAAAACCGTATTTATATAAATCATTTGCTCCATAGGTCTTTTTAATCAGATTGGTATAATCCGGCTGCCAACCACAGTCATAACCAACTGGTGCTTTATTATCAAAAACAATCTCAACATCCAAGACACATTTTTTTGTCTCATTGAATCCCATCGCTGTCGGCTGCCATTTTGTGGCGGTCACCAGGCTTAAGGACTGTTTACCTTGTTTGGCTAAATCCTTCAGGAAATAAGGGGTGTCGGTATCGATGGTGGCGATCAGTTCAGCTCCGCCATCCGTTTTTTGTCGATACAGGTAGGCAATCACATCCGCACTATTCTGATTGGTAATTTTTAGATCGGCTGTTTCACCGGCATTAAAATCTTTGGTCCCATAACGGAGGTTGATCAGATGACTTTGCGCCGACAGCGCATAAACATCCGAACTGAACTGGTATTTTGTTTCGGTGTAGGGATCATCAACCTTATACATTTTACCGGTGTCATAGATGGCGTTGTTATGAATCGACCAGGTGGTACCCGGCATCGCCTTGGTATAGTCGCCAGAAAACAGTTTTTTGACAAAGTCCGGCCAGCTGGTATACCAGTTGGGATCGTCAAACCCGTCGGCGATTGCCTTATAGAGTTCATCATTGGTTTTAACTGATTGCCACAGCTTGCCCATCGCCGGGGTACCCTTTTTATCACTCATGTATTGCAGAAACAGCGATGCCGCATAGGCGTGAGCATCGGGATTATGACATCGGGTATTACTGACCCGCAATAAACCTTTCATCGGGAACCATGCGACATTTTCAGCATCAATTACTTTTGGCCAAAAGTCGGGGTATTTTTTGTTGATTTGAAATTCCATCCAGACCGCTGATGCTTCCTGAAGCAAACCTTGTGAAGCACCATCATTGGGCAAATACAATTGCTGATAATAATGGAACAGCTCATGGGCAACGGTTGCCCGTACTTGCTGCGTTGCGTTGGCGTCTTTTAATTTATTGGAATTGATGGCAAGCCAGGCATTAGATAACGCCGTGGCGCGTGAATACTTGGAATACCCCGGTATTTCCAGATAGCCCCAGGCATCAGCAGCACGATTACTGAGCGCCCGTTCAATCAGCGTGCTGAAATCAAAGATTTCCACCGGGAAGGGATTTCTGCCACCAGCATAGGGCAGGTTAACGCCAGCAGTATCCTCAATAAAAGCGCTAGACTCAGTCAGGGCATTTTTAATTTCTGTCATCAGCGCCGGATTAGCATTAGCGACTGACGTTGGGACCCTTAATCGAAACCGACCGAAGTTTTCGGTAGTCCAGCCAGCCGTTTGATAAATCATTTCCTCAGCCACTGAAATATAGATTTTGTATTTCAGAAAGATGTCTTCGCTCTGAAGATTACCCTCATCTGCTAAAATCGGAACCACATCGGGATTAAGGTTCGGTAATAAAATGGTGGCCTTACCATCAGCGACTGTCGCTTTAAAAAGCTGTCGGTTGAGGCTCATTGCATCGCTTGAGGGACGGTAACTATTATCATGATAAACGGCCAGATAGATATCAGCGCCATTGGCCACGCTCTCATTAAGCGGCACTGTAATCTCCATCGGTGTCATCCAGTAAGCGGGGAGACCGTCCAGTTCATAAAAAGACTCCGTTCCACCGGCTTCAACCATGCGGCTAAAATCAAAGGTGGTATTTTCACTAAGGGCACCAGCCGGAACAAGCACACTGGCGCCATCGCTTAAATCAACACTACCACCAGCAGCTGAAATATCCGACTGGCCGGTCAGATCTGTCACCACTTCGGTATTGTTTTTAACTAAGCGAATCTCAATCCCCTCCAGTCGCAACCCCTGTCCCTGGCTGCCGGCGATCTCGCCGTCTTTGGCCCAGGTCGTTTCCCAGCCAACATTTTGGACGTGGGTGCGGTATTCAATCGAATAACCGGGAAGATCAACCAGCTGTATCTGGATCCCTTCAAGCCTTAACCCCAGGCCTTCGGTGCCCGAGGGGGTGCCGTCAAATGACCAAAAATCCTCCCAGCCGATATTTTGAATATGGGTTCGATACTCAATGGTCGCGCCGGCTGGCACATTGCCGGTCAGTTCGATTTCGATCCCTTCCAGCCGCAGGCCCTGACCCTGGCTGCCAGCGGTCTGACCATCTTTGGCCCAGGTCGTCTCCCAGCCAATGTTCTGAACATGGGTATGGTAGCGCACCCCCAGGGCTTCGTTTGTTTCAAGGACCATATCTTCATCCTCGCTATTGGTTAACCCACTTGATGTTTGGGCACTGACACTACTACACAGCAAGATGGTTAGAAAAAGCAGGATGACCATCATTCGAGATACCAAGTTTTTCATTTCAAACCTCACTTTCTAATTATTTATATCACTGTATATTTTACCCATAAATACAGCATTTAATTGCGTTCCAAGGAGAAACTGTTAATGCCGGGACAAAAGTATAGAACAGGCTGATTGATTGTGCGTAAAATGAAAAACGGTGGCAAGTAATATCCAAAATCAAATCAGCTTGTAGTATAATGAACAAAGGGACTGTGCCCAACACCAACTTATAACAACGGATCGAAACATCATTTTAATCAAAACTGTCACCTGATTGGAAGCCGCCTAAACTTAAAAAGTAAAATAGAAACGATCATAAATCATCTTTATTAGAATGGAAAAGGAGAATCGCCATGAACATCATCACCATCCCAGCCGGTTCCAATTGTTATTTGGTCTCCCAGGGGGAAGAACACCTGATGATTGACGCCGGAGCCCCGGGCATGGGGGCTAAAATTGAAAGAACCCTGGTCCAACATCAGATTGCCATGGAGCAAATCCGTTATCTGGTGCTGACCCATGGCCATAGCGATCATATTGGCAATGCAGCTTTATTTCAGAAAAAATACGGCATCCCCATTGTCGTTCATGAAAATGACGTCGCTCTGATTAACAATCCCTTTTCTCAGGAGATGCAGGCCACCCATCCCATCGGTAAGACGATCATCTGGGTGGGGAAGGGTTCCATGAAACGGAATCCACCCCAACCCTTCACACCGGATCTCATCATCACCGAGCCGGCAACTAACCGGTTGGGTTTTGGTGAAACCATCCATCCCCTGCCAGGTCATACCCGGGGCTCCATGGCGATTTCGTTTCCCACTGGCGAATTATTTGTAGGGGATATCTTCATGAATATGATCAACCCCCATCCGGCTTATCTCTGGGAAGATCAGGCGACCTTGCAAAAGAGTATTCGGGCGGTGCGACAGCTGCACACAAAAACCATTTACTATGGTCATGGACGACCGACACCATCCAGAACCCGATCTGACTTTTAAGAATTGACAGCATGTCAGAATCAAGGTATAATAAGTGAATATTCAACTGTTGAACATTCATCTGTTGAATATACTACAGTATCACGAGGAGGTCTGATTGAATTATAACAAAATAAGTATGTTTATGAAACTGGGACGGGAATACGGACATCAAAAGATTAAAGCTTTGGGGTTGACAGAAACCGAATATACCATTTGCACCTTCTTATATTATCACAATGAGGTGTCCCAGGAGACCATTGCCGAGACATTATTATTGGATAAGACAACCGTTGCAAAAGCAATTGCTACCATTATAAAAAAAGGCTATATACTCCGAGAACAAAATCCGGAGAATCGAAGAAAAAATATTATTAAGATAACGGAACCGGGTATCCAGACAGTTCATAATAGTGTTGATATTTATGATGAATGGTTAAATAGAGTCAGTGCGGCGTTTACAGAAAATGAAATAGAACAGCTGGATGCTTTTTTCGAAAAATTGTTGAGCAATGCGTTAAAAATCCGTGATGAAGATGAAATATCAAATAATTGAGTAGGAGAATGAAATGATGAATGATGAAAAAAATAATCGGGATATTGAAACAGATTTGGTTATAAAAAAATCGGCTGTCGTAAAAGCTGCTTCTGGACTCAAAGCATATTTAAGCGACTGGCGCAATTGGCTAAGCCACGGTTTGATTGGCGTGTTATTTTTAGTTCTGGCAATATGGGCTCCCATTAATATCTGGATAAAGTTAATCGTAATTGCATGTCTGATTACTTTCAATATATTCAGAATGCGTCAAAAATCCTAAAGCAAAATGAAAGATTCAAATATTTTTAAACGACGGCTGAGCTTGGGCCTTGGCGCCATGCTGATAATGTTGATTTTCCCCTTTCAGGCAAGCGCCGCAAACAATTGGGTCGCACCGTTTGATGCCTATGATTCGGATATAAATTATCTTGATGTGGCGATGGACAATGATCAGCCGACAGAAATTCTGTTGCGGCCATATTATTTTACCGACGTCCCCGGCTCGGTTTATCAGGTGAACGACGATATCGGTGATGTCATCCTCAAAGCCGGCGAATCTGCGGATATCGCCTTTACAGTTGACTACGACGGCGGTAGAATCGAATCCACTATCACACTGACATATCATGATAAAAGTGTAGCGCAATCATCTTTGGTTGAAATGTTTACCTTTACCCATGACACCAATCGATACTATTATGACAGTATTTCTCAAGATTTTGATGGTGAAGGTGTTTATCATGATTCCGGCTCGTCTGTGGCCTTGTACCGGCCCCAGGACGGCATTCCTTGCCTGATGGTAAATGTTGGCGGTTTTAGTAGCTTGTATCTGGAGATCGTCGGCGTCCGCGGTCTCGCCGGTGGTGATCCGGGCAATGGTGCCGCAAGTGATGATGACGGCAGTGGTCGCGAAGGATTTCCGGTTGCGGTCGTGATCGCCGTTGTTGCTGGGGCGGTGGTGGTCATAGGCTTAGTTATCGGCATCAAAGCGGGGATGAAAAAGCCCAAACCGGCCCCCCTGCCAACGCCCAAAGATGTGGTCATCAGCGATCCGGCCACCGGGGCCCAAACCCGCTATGTCCAGGATCCGGTCAGCGGTGAATGGGTCGACCCGGAACGCGGCGGGGTCCTGAATCCCGAGCGGCTGCCCGAAGCGCTGAAACAGCGGCAAGAAGCCCGGAAATGGGTTGATCAACAGAATCAAAAACTGCAGACCGGCGACAATCCATTTGACAAAGAATTAGCCGCCGAACAAGCCAGGCAACACGCGAAGGACCGTCAGATTGATGAATTGCTCCGAGTCTCGCAACGGGCCGGCGCCCTGCCACAGAGTGAACTGACGATTAATATTCGCAAAAACGCTCAAAAGCTTGTCGGCAAACTGATCGATGGCTCCCAGCCGGTTTCGCCCGAGGCCATCGAACGGGTGCGCGGGGCCTTCATCAAAACGGCCACCGGCAGGATCATTTCAGCTGCGGATCTGCCGCCGGTACCGTCCAAATCGATGCTTTTCGCCGAGGCATTTAACAACGAATTGGAAGAAGTCTCGCGGAACCAGACGGTTTCCGCCGTATTTTTCCGAACCGTCTTTGGCCTCGCCACGGTGGGGGGATCCGAGCTGTTTTTTCAAAGCCACAAAGGTTATCTGCGGATGCGCGACTACGTCGAAGACGGCGGCAACAGTGCATGGGGCGGCTTCTTTACCGCCTCCTGGGGTGCGGTCAAAGATTATGCCGTCAGCAAAACGGCTGACAAGATCATCGGCAAGGTGAGTCCCTCATTCAAAAACTTGGGGAATTCAAAAAGTGGCAAAATCGGTTACGATCAAGTCAAGCGATTGGTCAAGGCTGATATTAATACCACGGATAAAGTTACCCTCGATATCGACGGAAAAGTCCGCCGAGCGATTAAGAGAAAATTTAATTAAGCAGGAGGTTTCATGAACGCAAAGACGATCACTTTAACGGATGCTCAGATCAAAGCGGTATCCCTAAACAGTCACATCACACCAAATCGACTGTCCATCTTGCCAGATCTTAACCAGACGGAAAGCGTTTCGCCACCGGTATTGGATCCCGCCCAGATGGCGGTGCTAACGGCCGCCCTGCGGCCAATGAACACGGCCGATATCGCGGTTCTGCTGGCCAACGACGGCTTAATGCTGCTGCAGCTGAGCCTGCGCGGAGAAACCGGCGTGTTGCTGGGACGCTCAGACGACAGCAATCAGTTGCTGACCAGTAGCGAGGGTGACCTTGCCACGATGGTGATGGCTTATCTGGCCCAAGGTGGCGAACCGCGTAAGCGCGCCGTCGCACTGAACCTTTCACAGAATGCGTTTTGGCTGCTGCTGGCGGCGGCTGATGCGTACAAGAGGGGCTATCTTGAAGGTCTTCTCAATCATACGGTAGCGGATCCTATCCTGACGGTCAGTTGCCTTGAACGGTCCATCACGGATGCTTATGAAAATACTGATCTGCGGTGGCTTTTGCCGTTTGCCCTGTTTCGCGCTGAGAACGTACCGCAGCTTGATATAAAATCAGCCTTGTCCGAATTGGCTGAACTCGGCCTGATCGAGGCCGGTGGGGTGGTCTTAACAGAAGAAGGCGCAATGTTTATCGATGACCTGATGTATCGAAGGGTCATCGTCGATGTCCACTCACTTTATGAACAGGATGCGGCCCTGGCCCATTCACAGGTGCTGTTCATCCGCACTGAAGCGACACTGTGGGCAGTCCAATATGGTGATCAGGATGTGGCGCTGGTATCGATGACGATCGACGAGGCTTGCGAGCTGATGGTGGCGCTGCTGATCCAGAAAGACGAACCTGCGGATCGCCGCGAACCGTCAGCTGCGAAAAAAGAAGACCCCGCTACGGCAAAACCCGATGTCCTAAAATGTTCCACATGCGCGCAGCAGCTGGCGCCCGGTACGAAGTTCTGCGTCCGTTGCGGCACCCCGGTTGCGCCGCCGGCGGCACCAAAAGCGGCCGAGTACTGCCAAAGCTGCGGTGCCAAACTGGCGCCAGGCCAGCATTTCTGCTCAAAATGCGGCAAACCCCGGGCGTGAGCTGTTCGCTTTTTTACTGTCTGCACGCGGTTTTAAGTAGCCAAATCGCCGCGGAATAAAATATCCCGCTAGCTAAGCTGAATTTTCAACAAATAAAAAACAAAGTCATGGACTAATATGAATCCATGGCTTTGTTTATTTTTCACGTCGAGATAATTTTGATCACGTTTCATCTGGCGATCTGGGTTCTTTTCTGATAGCTGCGCACCACACAAGACAGGCTGAAACAAATCACAAAATAACCAACTGCCAGCACCGAAAAGATCATAAAAACTTCCGGGGTGGTGGTATAGCGTCCCATTACTACAAATCCGCTACGGGTATACTCGGGTATTGCCACAACCTGTAAGAACGAGGTATCTTTAACGGTCGTAATGACCTGGGACAACAGGGAAGGCACAATACTTTTAAAACACTGAGGCAGAACAATATAGATCAATGTCTGGATCAGCGTAAACCCCTGGGATTTAGCGGCTTCAAATTGGCCTTCGGCGATGGAGTTTAAACCACCCCGGACAATTTCTGCAATAACCGCTGAAGTATATAAGGTCAGGGCCAAACCGCCACGGATAACAATGGTACCGTATGGAATCATAAAGCAACATACCAGGATCCAGAGCAGTAGGGGGGTATTTCGAAACATTTCTATATAGAACCCGGCCAGTTTGCCCAAAAACCGTTTTTCATAGGTTCGCAGCAAGGCCAGAATGGTTCCGAAAAAAATCGAGATCAAGACAACCGATACCGAAAGTGACAGGGTTAACGCCATGCCCTTGGCTAAAAATTCCACGTTTGAAGGCGTAAATACATTTTTAAAAACTTCTAGCATGTTACGGCCTCCTCAGCTGGTTGATAGGGAATACGCGTCGTATCGTTTCGTTTGAGGCGTTCTTCGTATTTTCTTGCCCAGGTTGCCAAGGGGAAACAGAGCATGAAATATAAGAAACCGGCGAAAACATAGGATGGCCCATAATCGAGACTCGATGATGCCCAGGAATCGGCCATGTACATCAGATCAAAACCGGAAATCATGGCCAGGACTGAGGTGTTTTTGATCAGATTGACGGCCTGATTGGTCAGCGGTGGGAGTACAATTTTAACGGTTTGGGGTAAAATAATATAACGCATGTATTGAATATAAGTAAAACCCTGGGACTTAGCTGCTTCGACTTGTCCTTCTGGAATCGAAGTGATTCCCGTTTTAACAACTTCGGAAACATAAGCACCATGGTAAATCCCCACGCCTAAAACTCCAATTAAAAAAACGCTTAACCGTAGTCCCGCAATGGCTAAACCATTATACATAAAGAAAACCTGTATAACCAGGGGAGTGTTTTGAAAGAACTCAACATAAACCCTTGCGATTCCACGCATTACCTTATTGTTTGAGGTTGAGATAACGCCAAAGATAATACCCAGAACAAGAGCAAGAATTAAGGCGAGGGCTGCGACCTCAATGGTACGCAGAAACCCTTCGCCAAACATTTGCCATTCTCCAAACATCTTCTCCCAACGCCATAAGGCAAAAGGATTAGAACTTTTCATTAATAATTAAGTCCCCATTTCGTGATTACATCCGTTGATATAGCCGTCAACTGCTTCAGTCAGGGCGATGCTATCAAGTTTTGATGTAACACCATATTGTTGTGGTGAGAAGCGATCTGGTAAAATCATGGTTGAATCGTCTACATATCCACCAAGAATTGAACCGTCAACACAGAAAGCATCAACGCGACCGGAGTCCAATGCAGCTTTGATTTCCGGGTAGGTTGCATATTCTGAGAATGATACGGTAATACCTTTTTCATCGGCGACTTTTTGAACTGCGTCTTTGGAAGTCGCACTTTGAGCCACACCGATTACTTTGCCATTCATGTCAGCTAAACCTTTGAAACCGGCATCTTTTTTAACCAGCAGGCCAACCGCATCTTCATAATAAGGAGTCGAGAAATTATAGGTTAATTTTCGTTCGTCCGTAATGGTAAAGGTTGCGATGACAAGATCAACTTCACCGTTATCAAGTAATGGACCACGGGTTTTCGCGGTTACTGGTGTTAATTCATAAGCTTTTTCATCGCCCAGAATTTCTTTGGCCAGTAGCTTGACAATATCAATTTCAAAACCTTCGATTTCACCAGTGGCCGTGTTGCGCAGGCCGAAGTTGGGAACGTCTTCTTTAACACCGACTCTTAAAACACCGGCTTTAACAACGGCATCCAGACTACCATCCGTGGTAGTAGTATCCTTTGAACCAGTTGAAGACGAACAGGCTGCCAGGGTAAACACCAGGCATAAAACAAGCAGAGCAGAGAGTACCTTTTTCATAATCATTTTCCTCCTAAATATAAATTATAATACCTAACATCGCATGCGATATTAGAAATTAACGCAGAATCTTACTGAGAAAGAGTTTTGTTCGTTCCTCGGTTGGATTTTCAAAGAAATGTTCCGGTTTTCCTTCTTCCACAATCCGGCCGTCATCCATAAAGATGACCCGATCGGCAACCACCCGGGCAAAACCCATTTCATGGGTCACTACCACCATGGTGATATTCTCTTTCGACAATTTGATCATGACATCCAGCACTTCCTGAACCGTTTCCGGGTCCAGCGCTGATGTCGGTTCATCAAAAAGGATGATCTTTTTCTCAGTTGCCAGGGCTCTGGCAATGGCGACCCGCTGTTGTTGGCCCCCGGACAAGGTTGACGGATAAGCATTTTCCTTTTCACTCAGACCGACCGTTGCCAGGTATTTTCGCGCGCGTTTGATGGCTTCATCTTTTGGCACTTTTTGCAGTTTGATCGGTGCCAGGGTTAGATTTTCCAAGACGGTTTTATGGGGGTATAAGTTAAAGCTCTGAAATACCATGGCTGAAGTGCGCCGGACCAGCTGAATTTTATTTTTTTGCGTGAGTTCTTCACCATCGATGAAAACATGGCCGGAAGTGGGTGCTTCCAGAAAATTCATGCAACGAACAGTGGTACTCTTACCAGAGCCAGAAGGTCCGATAATGACCAATTTTTCACCTTCTGCGACGGTAAGATTAATATCTTTGAGCACATGGTTTTCACCAAAAAATTTATTTACATCTTGAAGTTTTATCAACTATTCTTCCTCCAAATCTAGTGTCAATAGCAAAAAAAAGAACTTCCATAAAATATACGCCTTGTGTTATAGTATATCTGAAGCTCCATTGCTACATCAAGTATTTTAAAATATAAAATACCCTTTTACAATAATATTATGAAGAAGAACTTTTGTCAAGGTTTTTCAAAATGAGCACCATTAAAAACGCCAATGTTGAAAAGAACTGAATAAGTGATTCTATTTGGGGTATAATTAACCATAACTTAAATTTAGAGTGGAAAGAGGGCAGGAAAATGGGCGAAAAAATAACAACCGTTCAGTACAAAGGCAATTTAAATGAGGTTTATCGGGTCGCTGACAAGGGCGTCGGCAATGCTTATAACGAGTATGTCATTCGAACTAAAGATGATGAACCAGTTGAACTGGCACGAATTAAGTTTCAAAAAGGGGCCAGACACGAACCGGTATCGGAAGTGGGTGTCATCGATTCTGATTTGCTCGAAATTGTCAGAGATCGCTTAAAGCTATTCCAGGAAGGTGAGTTTGAATGTACTGAGAATGCGATGGCCTTAGTTCATATTGAAACAGCGATTATGTGGTTAAACCGCCGGGTCGAAGATCGGATCAAGCGCGATGTCATCGGAACCCACAAGAAATAGAATCCATGACGAAAAAAAAGGTTTTACCATCGCGTTTGAATAAACCCGATGGTAAACCTTTTTAATGTCCTGGCATTGGGACGAATAGTGAAATTTATCAGGTTAACAGATTCAGTACCGAGGCATAAAGATCCTGGGTATTTTCTTTCCAACGATTACAAATGTCGAGAGCCAATTTCAACGTCGGCGCATTTAATGAAATTTCCATTAGGACAACGTTATTCTCGTGTAGTTTTAATTCTACCAGATAATCGCTTTCTCCTAATTTCTGGTAGTTTGCGGTAATTTTTACTTCCTTGAAGATCTTTTCACGGTTTTCCTGAAGGTACAGATCTATCATATCGGTAATATAAGCGGGGATTTTCTGTTGAAAAACCTTCAGTGTTTCCTTGCCCATGGCTGACAAGGTGAGCACTGACTTTCCGTCATAATCTAACACTGAAACAAATTCATCTTTGATCAGATCATCAATGTATAATTGAATATCAAAATAACCAATCTGTAAATTCTCAATAATGATCAGGGCGACCTGTTCCCGGGTTAAGGAGGTTTTGATTTTTTTTAATGCATAGAGGATGATCAGTTTATCCTCAGCCTGCTGTTCAGAATTAAAGAGCATGAATACCACCACCTTTGTTTTGCTATGAATATTGTAACATATCAATGGATCAATTTCGCTATTTCTATGTAAAAAAGAGGAAAAAATGAAAAAAGAAGTCAACCACAATCACGACCGGCCGCAGAATCAGTGTAACCAGACCATTATCAATCTGGGTCACTCATTGGGTGCGACCGAAATCGGATTTTCTGATTTATCGGGTTTGCCGGCTCCAAAACGAATGCACTTTGCGTATGGCATCACCGTGCTGATTAAGCTCTCTGACGGTATTTTAAATCAGATCGGGACGGAGCCGACCCAAACCTATTTCAGCCACTATCGCAGTGTTAACCGCCTGATTGATGATATCTGCCTGCGGATTTCATTAACGCTGGAAGCCCAGGGTTACCCCAGTGTGGCCATTCCGGCATCACAGTCTGTTACCGATCCGGAAGATCAGTTTACCGGCGCATTTCAACATAAAACCGCCGCGGTGCTGGCAGGGTTGGGGTGGATCGGGCGCAGCGCCTTGTTCATTCATCAAACCCACGGACCCCGGGTTCGCCTTGGGACCATTTTAACCAATGCCCCTGTAAACGCCGCTGCGCCGGTCACGGAAAGCGGCTGCGGGTCCTGCCGGGCTTGCGTCAGTGCCTGCCCGGCTCTGGCCATTGAAGGAGCGCTCTGGAAACCAGGCATGCCGCGTAATCAGCTTTATGATGCCTATGCCTGCAGCCGGCACATGAAGGAAGCCTTCCAACATATCGGCCGGGGCGCTGTCTGCGGTTTATGTGTCGTTGCCTGTCCAATCGGCCAATAAACCCATTCGCAAGAGATTATTTCCATATTATCGTCAAAAGACTGCTTTAATTGGGAAAAATTCTTAAATAGGTTTTTTTTTCTGTGAAAATATTATATAATAGATCAGGAGAACTGCCGGCTGGTTTTGCCAGGCAGTTTTTAAATTGTAAAGAAACAGAGAGAAGAGTTGAAGAAATTTATAATAAACGGCGTTGAGGATGATAGCATCTTCAGTGAAATGGAAGTCGAAGCGGGGGATATCCTGTTGTCGATCAATGGCATGCCGGTGACTGATATATTGGATTATCGCTATCTGATTGCTGATGACACCCTGGCGGTCGAGATTGAAAAGCCAGATGGCGAAATCTGGGAGCTGGATATTGAAAAAGAATATGAAGAAGATCTTGGCGTGGTTTTTCCTGAAGCGATGATTGGCACAAAAACCTGTAAGAACAACTGTGTCTTTTGTTTTATCGATCAGCTGCCGGCAGGCATGCGCGAAAGTCTTTATGTCAAAGATGACGACGAACGATTGTCATTTTTAACTGGCAATTATATTACCATGACCAATCTCACCCCTGACGAACTGAATCGGATTATTCGCTACCGGATCATGCCGATGAACTTATCAATTCATACCACCAATCCCAGTTTAAGAATCAAGATGCTTAAAAACCGTTTTGCCGGGGACGTGATGTCCTATCTAAATACCTTTTATGATAATAGTATTCAGATGAACGGTCAAATTGTGCTGGTCCCGGATTTTAATGATGGCCTTGAACTGGAAAAGACCCTCCATGATTTAAAAGCCTTTTACCCGGTGCTGCAATCCGTATCGGTGGTGCCGGTGGGCCTGTCCAACCATCGCCAGGGTTTGGAAAAACTGCGGCTATTTAATCAGGATGATGCCTTAAAAACGCTGGCCATTATTAATGCCGTCCATGACGAAATGGAAGCCGCACACGGCGATGGCTTTGTCTATCCCAGTGACGAGTTTTTTTTACTGGCTGGTCTGCCAATACCAGAGAGTGATTATTATAGCGGCTTTCCCCAAATTGAAAATGGGGTAGGGATGATGGCTGATTTTACTGACTCGGTCCAGGAAACCCTACAGATGATCAAAAAAAAGAATGCGGTTTCACCAATTACAGCCACTACCAAAAGAATCGGCATCCTGACCGGAACGGCTGCATATGATTATCTCAACAATCTGGTTGCTGTGATAAAAGAAGCCTATCCATTGGTTAATCTCACGGTTTTTCCGATCACCAACCATTTCTTTGGCGAAGCCATTACCGTATCCGGGCTGCTCACCGGTGCGGACATCCTGGCTCAAATGAAACCCCAGCTCGAAATGAATCCCTGCGATTTGCTGCTGCTGCCGGAAAATGCGCTGCGTAGCGGTACTGACACCTTATTGGACGACTGGACCCTGGAAACCCTGGGTGAGGCGCTTAATGTGCCGATTCAAGGCATTCCCGTTCAAGGTGAAGACCTGCTAGCGACCTTATTAGACAAATAAAATTCAATAAAAAAATCAAAAATAATGATATAGATTAAGTGAGGAAATGAAATGCCAAAGCCTATCGTAGCAGTGGTTGGCCGCCCCAATGTGGGCAAGTCAACGCTGTTTAATAAATTAGTTGGAGAACGGATTGCCATCGTCGAAGATACCCCCGGGGTGACCCGTGACCGGATTATTGCCGACGCCGAATGGCAAAACCACCATTTTACCCTGATTGACACCGGCGGGATCGAACCCCATACCAAGGATGACATTCTTTTACAGATGCGGATCCAGGCTGAAATCGCCATTGATATGGCCGATCTGATCGTTCTGATGGTCGACGGTCGTGAAGGAATGACCGCTTCGGATCTGGAAGTTGCCAATATGATCCGGAAACATGACAAGGATGTGTTACTAGCCGTTAATAAGGTTGACAGCCAGGGTCTGGAAAATAACGCCTTTGAATTCTATAACCTGGGAATCGGGGAGCCGCTGGCGATCTCGGCCGAACAGGGCTTGGGGTTAGGGGACTTTCTCGATGAAATCATTAACCATGTTAAGCGTTATTACGATGAAGAAGAAACCGAAGATGACAGGCTCCGCGTGGCCGTTATCGGTAAACCGAATGTCGGGAAGTCAACCCTGATTAATAAGGTGCTGGGCGAAGAGCGACTGATTGTCAGCGATATCCCCGGGACGACCCGGGATGCCGTCGATACCAGCGTCCGCTACGACGGGGAAGACTATGTTTTAATTGATACCGCCGGCTTACGACGCAAGAAAAAAATCTATGAAGATATTGAACGTTACAGCATTGTCCGCGCCATTGCCGCCGTTGAACGCAGTCAGGTGGTGCTGGTACTGATTGACGGATCCCAGGGGGTCACCGAGCAGGATGCCAAAATTGCCGGAATTGCCCATAATCGTTCCAAGCCATCGATCATTATTGTCAATAAATGGGACGCCGTGGAAAAAGACAATAAAACCATGAAAAAGATGGAAGGGGATATCCGGGATGCCCTGTCATTTATGGATTACGCACCGATCATCTTTATCTCGGCCAAAACCGGACAACGATTGGGTAAAATATTTGAAACCATCGAATATGTCAAAGCCCAGAGCGCCAAACGGATTACCACCGGTAAGGTTAATGAAGCACTGGCCGAATTTGTCATGATGAAACAGCCGCCATCAAAACATGGCCGTCGTCTGAAATTATATTATGCATCCCAGGTGGCCATTAATCCGCCGACATTTGTGGTGTTTGTCAATGATATGACCCTGGTTCATTTTTCTTATCAGCGTTACCTGGAAAACAAACTCCGGGAAACCTTTGATTTCTTTGGCACCCCAATTCGTTTCTTTATCCGGGAACGATCGGAGTAAGCTTGAAAACAAATTTCATTTTGAAGAACGAAAATTTTGCCGCAGTATGAGCAGAATTTTCGTTCTTTTTAAAATCTGCATGGCTGGGCAGTTCCAGCCAGGGACTTAAATCTTTTGTCGCGAAATGTAAGTTTCGTGACAAATCAGTTAAAAAGTGATATGCTAAGAACAATCCATCCGCCTCAGCCAGATTACGATCACAACCTGTTTTGTTCGGCTTACTCAGCGGACGCCTCCCAATTAACTGGCAAATAAATTTTAGGAGTAATATCATGACAACCCCAACAAATCAAACTGATAAAATAATTCCTAACAACACCTTAATCGATGAATTCCTGAACTATGTTTTGACCATCAAAGGTTATTCCGAAAAATCGGCGCAGGCCTACCGTTATGATCTGATTATCTTTTTCCGGTTCATTAAGCGCTATTTTGCGATGGTTCCGCAATCCCTTGACTTCGATGAGATTCCCATCGCGGATGTCTCCATTGATGATTTAAAAGCTGTCAACCTGGGGATTCTCTACGCTTATCTTTCCTATTCCAGCAAAGAACGCCACAATGCCGACGCCGCCCGTAGCCGCAAGGTCTCATCACTGCGATCATTCTTTAACTATCTGTGTAATAAACAGAAATACTTTCTGCCCAATCCGGTGACTGAATTGGAAATGCCTAAACTGCCGGCCCGTCATGCCCGTTATTTAGAATGGGATGAGGCCGTGGATCTGTTAAAAGGGATCACCGGTCGTCATAAAGAACGGGACTTTGCGATTGTGACGCTGTTTCTCAATTGCGGGATGCGGCTTTCTGAACTGACCCAAATTAAAATAACGGATATCAAGAATGATTCTCTGCGGATTATTGGCAAAGGAAATAAGGAACGGATCGTCTTTTTAAACCATGCCTGCCTTAAAGCGGTTAATCGGTATCTGACCGTTCGTCAGGAATCAGACTCCCCCTATCTGTTTCTCAGCCAGCAGAATACCCCCATCAGCAACCGGGCAGTTCAGCATCTGGTCAAGAAACACCTGGCCAGTTGTGGCCTGAATACCGACGAAATCAGTGTTCATAAACTCCGACACACCGCCGCAACCCTGATGTTTCGCTATGGTAATGCCGATCTGCGCTCGGTCCAGGAAATTCTTGGCCATCAGAATGTTTCGACAACCCAGATTTATACCCATATCAATGAAGAGACCCTGCGGGACACCTTGAATCAAAATCCGCTTTCGCAATTCGAAAGTGACGATGATTAGTAATAAAATATTTTAAAGAACTTACGTTTGTTTTTCACGAACGGATATGTTATAATAAGCTTAAAAATTTGGAGGAATGCTAATGTATGAGGATTTAAACTCACGACAGTTTGCAATATTAAAATTTATTGAAACCCAAATGCGTGATAAACGTTATCCCCCTTCGATCCGGGAAATTTGTGCCGCTGTTAATTTAAAATCGACTTCCACCGCTCATACCTACTTGAAAAAGCTGGAAGAGCTGGGCTATATTAAGCGTGACTCGACAAAAACCCGAGCCATTGAAGTCTTGCGGCATGATCCCAATGAAACAATTTCAAATTATTTTGATGAAAAAACAATTGTCTCACTACCCATCTTAGGTTGTGTAACTGCCGGTGCTCCGATTCTGGCGATTGAGAATATTACAGATATTTTCCCCCTGCCGTTAGATTTTATCGGCACTGAAGCGGCCTTTATTCTTGATGTTAAGGGCACCAGTATGATTGATGCCGGCATTCTGGACGGCGACAAAATTATTGTCAAAAAGCAAGATACTGCCAGAAATAATGAAATTGTTGTAGCGCTGCTGCTCAATGATAATGAAGCCACGGTTAAACGTATTTTTTATGAAGATCCCGATAAAATTAGGCTCCAGCCCGAAAATAAAACCATGGATCCGATTATCTGCAATCAGGAAGATGTTAAAATTCTTGGTAAGGTGACCGGATTGATTCGAAAATTTTAGACAAAAAAAAGATGTGCAAACATCTTTTTTTTGATACTTTTTTAGTTCGTTTTAACTAGTCTAGTTTAATTTGTCTTCAATACTTTTAAAGACGTCTTTTTCAATATGGTTTTTATTCGCTTTTACTAATTCAATCTGGCTTTCGAAAAGTTGATTTTGTAAATCCAGTATCGTTTTACGGCTGGTTTCACTTTCGATCTTGCTTTGTCGCAAATGTTCACGATATTGAGCCAGCAGATCATTTTTTTCATCCAATTCTTTTTGCAACAATTCGGTTTCTGCTAACATCGCTTCATATTTTTCTTTTTCTTCAATTAATATGTCGTTTGTTTTCTTAAGCTCTTCTTTGACCAGTTTAATCTCGCCAATTTCTTTAGCTTTGAATTCTTCACTGGTACGAACTTCTTCTTCAGCAATGAAAAGCCGCTCGGTAATATTCATACAGCCTAGAATTGCAATCCGAATGTGGTTGGTAAAAGGATTAGCAGCCTTGACGCGTTCCAATTCAGCATTGACGTAATCAGAAACATGCTTAATATGCTCTTCGTTTCCCTTTGCCTTTAAATTAAATTCGGTATCTAATATGCGTAATTCCATTATTGTTTGTTCAGGCATTTCTTCCTCCTGGGTTATAAATTTAATTCTCAATAAGTAATAATCAGATTCTACTCTGTCAGCTTCTATTATATGTAATAAAATAGAAAATTACAAATGATTTATTAATTAATAATTTTCGATGATTTGAGTTAGTACCGTATTTTCGATAATCTGAAAGCTGATCTGCTTCTGACTGATGTACTCAAAGCCATTTCTGGATTCGTCATAGATTACCGGGATCGAGTAAATCGGTCTACTGTAATTGTGGGCGTAATTCAGCGTGTGGATGGTTCCGCTGCCCGGCGCGAAATTGGATACGATCACAAATTGACTCGTCCCGCTTTGCAGGCGATCCCGCTCGACAAATTTATAAGGCTGAACGGTTTCATGATGACTGTATTCCGAGATCAGACAACCGCCCTGTTCACAGATCTTTTCAGCCAGGCTGCGATTTGGGGCCGGATAAACCTGAACCAAACCCGAAGGCAAAAAAGCCGCGGTCTTTCCGCCGGCTTCCAGACAGCCAGAATGTCCATTAGCATCTGCGCCCATCGCCAGGCCGCTGATCACCACAAAATTGTTTTCAGCCAGCATCTTACCGGCTTGAAAGGCAAAGTCAGATCCCAGCCGGGATGGTGTCCGGCTACCGATAATCGCCGCCCGTTTGGGGTGATTTAAGATTTCAAGATCACCCCGATAAAAGAGTAAGACCGGATAATCATTAAAATTCAAGCACGCCGGAAAACCATCATCACAATAGGATTTACGATAAATGCCCAGTTGATCACATTCATCGATCAGCCGTTTGGCATAATCGGTGGATGCGTCAATCTCTGTTTGATTGATTTGACGAGAGATAATATGAAAGGCTTGACCGATTTCCACAATCTCCTTTAAATTAAGACTCAGGGGGGCGGTAATCATATCCAGCAGCTGTTTAACTTTCTGGCGACCGACCCCTTTTAATTGCAAGAGTCCGATAATAATCTCATCTGAGTGATTCATAACCGTACGTAGTTCTTATTCGCGGAGCTGGGCGTCAAATGATCGTTTTAATTCGCTGAGGATTTGATCGACCACGGGATTGATATCATTGTCGTTAAGGGTCCGTTCATGATGTCTGAAGTTTAAGGCATAGGCCAGACTCTTATAACCCGCGGGTATTTGCGCTCCGGTATAGACATCAAATAGTTCGATACTTTCAAGAATGTCGCCACTGTTTTTACGGATAATCGTTTCTACCGACGCCGCCGGAATATCAGCTTTTAACAAAATCGCCAGATCGCGATTTGACGCCGGGAATTTGGGCAGATCGGTAAATTTATTATCCAGCGATGCGCAATCAAACAACGCCGCAAACGACAATTGACAAACATAACAACGTTTGGGCAGTTCGTAATTCTTAACGACGACTGGATGAATCTCACCAATCTCGCCTAATTTTACCCCATCGACAAAAATTTCAGCTTTGCGGCCAGGATGCAGGAAGTCTGAACCACCGGCAATAAAATCGGGATATTTAATACCAGACTGTTCCAGTAAGAGCTCGACCACGCCTTTTAATTCAAAATAATCCTCACCGCCATAGCTGCTGATGGCCAGTTTCTGTTCTTCGATCGGCAACTCCCCGGGCTTGGTATTCTTGCGATAGGTATTGGACAGTTCAAAAAAACGACCAAACGGATTTTTGCGGTTATAGTTGAGTGAAATCACTTCCAATTGATGTCCGATCAGGGTATGGCGCATGATGCTGTTTTCTTCCCCCAATGGGTTGATCAACGGGATCAGGTTATCTTCAAGCTGTGAATTCAGCCCGTGAAGCCGTTTTTCGCTGGTGAAAGAGGATGTCAGGGTTTCATAATAGCCCTGACCGACCAGGATGTTCTTAAGGGCGTCTTCAAATTTCTGCACCGGGGTTTTACCGCCAACCATGGTTTCGCCGCCCATGATCGTGCCAGGAATCATATCGTAGCCAAAAATCCGGACCACTTCTTCGGCCAGATCTTCTTTCAGGTCAATATCCAGCCGATAACTGGGGACTTCCACTTCCAGCACATGATCAGAGCTTTTTTCGACTTTGAAAAACAACCGGGTCAGCATTTTGGCAATCTCGTCGATGGTCAGGGAAATACCCACAAAAGTATTGAACCAATTGATATCGAGACTGACCTTTTTTAAGGCTGCTACGTGGGGGTAAACGTCGATAAGCCCTTCAATGACTTCACAAGCGCCGATTTCCAGCAGCAGCTGGGTGGCCCGTAGGGCGGCTACGCCAGCCAGTTCGGGATCAACGCCCTTTTCAAAACGAGATGATGCCTCGGTTCTCAGGCCCAGCTTTTTAGCGGTTAGCCGAACACTGCCTTTGTTAAAATTGGCCGATTCCAGTACGATCAAACTGGTGGTTTCGGTGATCTCGGAATTTTCACCGCCCATGACACCGGCAATTGCAACCGGGGCCTTACCGTTTGTGATCATCAGCATCGTTTCATCGATGTCCCGTTCTTTGTCGTCCAGAGTGACAATCTTCTTATCGGTGGTCGTTTTAACCACAATTTCCTGGGACTGGAGGCTGTCATAATCAAAGGCATGCAGTGGCTGGCCCAGTTCCAGCATCACATAGTTGGTGACATCGACAATATTATTAATCGGACGTACGCCGCTGTTTTGCAGTTTGATCTGCATCCACAATGGCGATGCTTCAATTTTTTTAACTTTCAGCATCTTGGCCACATAACGGGGACAGGCGGGATCTTCAATTCTAACGCTCAAATAATTGGCAATCTGATTGGTACTTTCAGCGCTATCATAGGTGGTAACACCGGCCATCGGGAGATCCAGGGTTGCTGACGCTTCCCGGGCGATGCCGATGATCGATTGGCAGTCCGACCGGTTAGCCGTTAATTCCACATCGATGATCACATCATTAAGCCACAGCAGTTCCCGGGCATCCATTCCCAGCGGCGTATTTTCCGGCAGAATCAGAATCCCTTCCATGATTTCTTTGGAAAACAAATCGGTATTCATACCCAGTTCTTCAATTGAGCAGAACATCCCGTAGGAAAGCAGTCCTCTAAAATCATTGGTGCCGATTTTGGTACCATTGGCAAGCACGGCCCCATCAACAGCCACCGGAACGACGGCACCGACAAAGACGTTTTTGGCAGCGGTAACGATCACCCGCTCGTCGGTTCCCATATCCACGGTACAGACAATCAGCTTATCGGCATTGGGATGGGGTTCAATTTTGGTGATTTTTCCAGTCAAGATATTGGCAACATTTTCAGCCACTACCGTCATTGTTTCGACTTTTGTCCCCGACATAGTCAAAGCTTCGCCAAAATCATAAGGGGGTATTTTTATATCAACAAATTCTTTTAACCAATTCAGTGAAACGAGCATATTATGATTCCTCCTATTTAAATTGCGCTAAAAAACGCAGGTCATTTTCAAACAATAAACGCAGATCGTTTATTCCATACTTGATCATCGTGATCCGGTCAAGGCCCATACCAAAGGCAAAGCCGCTGTATTCATCAGGATCGATACCGCAGAACCGCAAGACGTTGGGGTGAACCATGCCGCAGCCGAGAATTTCAATCCAACCGGTGTTGCTGCAGACCTTACAGCCGATGCCGCCGCATTTGAAACAGGTGACATCCATTTCTGCGCTGGGTTCGGTAAAATAAAACTGATGGGGGCGGAATTTAGTTTTGGTCTGCTCACCAAAGAGCTTTTTGGCAAATAAATCCAGCGTTCCTTTAAGATCGCTCATGGTAATGCCCTTGTCGATAACCAAACCTTCCATCTGATGGAAAACCGGCGAATGCGTGGCATCGATTTCGTCGCAGCGATAAACCCGGCCAGGCGAGATAATCCGCAATGGCGGCTTTTGTTCCTGCATAACCCGTACCTGGACTGGTGAGGTCTGGGTTCTCAGGACAATATCATCCTCATAATAGAAGGTATCCTGCAAGTCTCTGGCGGAATGATCCTGGGGAACGTTCAGGTAGTCAAAATTATATTTAGCCCATTCGATTTCCGGACCTTCGGCAATTGAAAAGCCCATGCCCAGGATGGAGATTTCCGGCATAATGTTTTTTCCCCGGTAAGGATACATCGATGCTTTCTTCTTTGATCTGGGCTTCAATTTCTTTTTGTTCAAGGGCCTGTTTCTGGGCTGAAATATTATTTTCAATTTCTTCCCGGATTTCGTTGGCCAATTTCCCGATAATCGGACGTTCTTCGTTGGAAAGCTTGCCCATGCCCTTCAGGGCAATGGTCAACTCCCCTTTTTTCCCGAGATACTTAATGCGCACATTATCCAGTGTTTTTAATTCTTCTACGGTATTAAGATCAGCCAAACATCGATCTCTTAATTGTTTGAGTTCTAACTCCATTTCTTTCTCCTTTTTTTATACATTTTAAATCAATTGCAGTTAAATCATTTTCTTTTTAATAAACAAAAAAATCGTCCTTCTGAAAAGGACGAAATAATTCCGCGGTACCACCTTAAATTAATACTGATTGCATTCACTCAAAATTTTAACGCAATTAACGTTAGCAGCTAATGACCATCGAAATCAGATGACGTTCACGACTAAAACTCCAGAGGGAACTTCAATAAATTTAGACACAAAATCTCTCAGCCTGGGATTTTTTCTCTGTAAAATCTAATATTTATCTACTCGCTCTATCATTGTTGATAAGCTATTCAATTTTTGGTTAAATTTTTTTTAAAATATTTATTTAAAATCTCTGACCAGGTCATACATAATGATCCCTGCTGCGGTTGCCACATTAAGCGACTCAGCCTGACCCAAAATGGGGATTTTGAGTAACAGATCGCAGCATTCACTCATTTGCTCCGACATACCCTGGGACTCGTTCCCCATCACTATTGCAAACGAGCCGTTAAGGGGTGCGCGCTCCCATAAGGAACTGCCCGTTAAGGAGGTGCCAATGACGGTGATCGCCTGGTCCTTTAATTGCTGCACATAATCCAGCAAGGACTCGACTTGAAATATCGGCAGGTGAAAAACTGAACCCATCGAACCGCGCAGCACTTTCTCGTTATAAATATCGGCCGTTTTGGCGGATGTCACCACACAGTCAAAGCCAGCTGCATCCGCCGTGCGGATGATGGTACCAACATTGTAAGGATCCTGGACGTCTTCCAGTAACATGTAACGTTTGAAAGTTCCAGCCGTAACGGATACTTTAGGAAGTATACCAATAATCCCTTCCGGTTTTTGCAAACTGGAAACCGACGATAAAATTGAAGCGGTAACCATCATCACGGTCACATCTTTTTCAGCTAATGCGGCTACATAATCACTGTTTAAACCAGCATTGACTTCCAGCCATTCTTTGGTAATAAAAACTTGTTTAAAAGGCAAATTGTTTTTAACGGCTTCCAGAAACAGTTTGGTTCCTTCAATTGTAAAGGCCGCTTCCGCATCGCGAAAGGATTTACTGCTTAACTTTCGCAGGTATTTAAGCTGATCATTATTTTTTGATGTGATTTCCTGAAACATTGTTAATGATCTTTTCGGGATAGTTTATTAATCTCATTAATGGATCGATTTTCGCCCATGACGATTAGCTTGTCCCCGGCGTGAATAATATCACTGGCTAAAGGTGAAGCATTTAATACATCCAGAGTACGGATGGCGATCACATTCAATCCATGCGTTTCTCTCAGGTTCAGTTGCTCCAGAGTTTTTCCAACCCAGATATGAAGGGACTCTACCTCAACAATGGAATGATTGGTGTCCAATTCTAGAATATCAATAAAATCCCCTGAAAATAGATTATGGGCAACCCGCTCGCCCATATCACGTTCAGGCGAAAATACTTTTTTAACACCTAACTTAAGCAGTACCTTTTCATGCTGAGCATTATTTGCTTTTCCATAAATCTCGCTGATTCCCAGCTCCTGAGCATTGACAATGCCCATGATACTGCTGTTAATATCGGAAGTGATGGAAACAACCACGGCATCGACATTTTTTAACCCAATCGACTTCAGGGCATTGATATCCGTCACATCGGCCTGGACCGCATAGGTTACTAAATTCGCAATGTTTTGAATCTTTTCTTCGTCTTTATCGACAACAACAACATTACAGCCCAACTCACTGAGAGTAATGGCAAGTGCTTCACCAAAACGCCCTAAACCAAGGACTGCAAACTGCTTTTCTTTCAATTAATACTCCTCCTTTAGCCAATCATAATATTGCCTTCCGGCAATTTAAAATTGCCCATATTTTCCCGGGATCGTTTTTCACTGCGTGAAATTGCATAGGCTACCGTCAATGGGCCCAGCCGACCGACAAACATGGTAATACTGATGGCTATTTTTCCCCCAATTGATAAATGTGGGGTCAATCCGGTTGTTAATCCAACCGTTCCAAATGCAGAAAGCACTTCAAAAACGACGTTTTCAAAAGAAGCTTCGGGCTCAGTCAATAATAACACAAATATCATTAAGATGACAATAGTGAAAGCAATGACCAGGACCGAAATTGCCCGGCGGATGGCTGGACCTAAAATGCTGCGTTTAAATGCCACAACATCCTTGCGACCATGCAATACCGAAACAACGGTCATTACGATAATAGCAAAGGTGGTAGTCTTAACACCCCCACCAGTGGAGCCTGGCGACGCACCGACAAACATAAAAAGCATCGTTAAAAACAGCGATGGCGGCGTTAGGGAAGCAATATCGATGGTATTATAACCGGCGGTTCGCGGTGTGATCGACTGAAAAGCAGCGGCCATGAATTTTACTGGCAACGATAAATTGCCTAAGGTTTTGGGATTATTAAACTCAAAAAGAAAAAAGAGTACAAAACCGACAATCAAAAAAACACCGGTTACTGATAATACCAGCTTAGCATGCATGCTCATCTTTTCAAACTTTCGAATATTAATTAAATCACTTGTAACGGCAAAGCCCAAGCCCCCAAGGATAATTAAACCACCAATGACAAAGTTGATGATGAAATTTCCGACATATTTGGTTAAACTGGAATAATTACCGAATAGATCAAACCCAGCATTGCAAAAAGCTGAGATCGCATGAAACAAGCTATATGCGGTGCCCTGTAAAAATCCGTATTCCGGAATAAAAACAAGCGCCAGCAGTAATGCCCCAATTCCTTCAATTACCAGGGAAGAAAAGAAAATGTATTTAGTAAATTTTACAATTCCGGAGATCGAATCCATATTCACCGACGATTGAATTAACAACCGGTCTTTGATGGTAATGCGTTTCCCAGCTAGAACAAAAAACATTGTCGTCAATGACATGAAACCCAATCCACCAATCTGAATCAGCAAAACAATAACGACTTTCCCGAACCCTGACCAGAATGTCCCGGTATCAACTACCACCAATCCGGTCACGCAGACCGCCGATGTTGCTGTAAACAAAGCGTTGATAAAGCCGCCACTCTTCCCAGAATTACTGGCAATGGGTAGAGTAAGAAGAATTGCTCCTAGTAGAATAACCAGTGCAAATCCAAAGATCAGCATTTCCGCCGGGGAGCGCTGTCCAACAAATTTATTGTAATTCCAACGTATTTTTTCTGCCACGATCCTGTCTCCACCTAAAATATTTGACAATCATACATATTTTAACACGCCGCTATAAAAAAGCAACAATAATATCCAATAAAAAAACTTCCCAAGCATGGATAATCCGTTGAGAAGTTTTTTCAGTACGATTAGTTCATGTTTTTCTTTGATACTTCAACTAAATCTTTGAACGCATTGATGTCATTCATGGCCAAATCAGCTAAGATTTTACGGTCAATTTCAACACCTGCCTGTTTTAAACCAAACATGAATTTGCTATAGCTTAAGCCATACATTCTGGCACCGGCATTGATTCGGGTAATCCACAATCTTCTGAAATTTCGCTTCTTTTCTTTACGGCCAACATATGAAGATCTGAGTGCTCGCATAACGGCTTCATTAGCTGATCTATATAACTTACTTTTGGCACCATAATAGCCTTTTGCAAGTTTAAGTACTTTTTTATGTTTCTTTTTGGCATTAACGCCTTTTTTAATTCGCATTATCTATTTCCTCCTATCTTCAAATATTATCTTTTTACCATTTTGATCATTTTCATAACTACTTTAGCATCTCCAGGAGCTAAACCAGTAGCTTTTCTGAGGTTTCTTTTTCGCTTACTGCTTTTCTTGTTTAGAATATGGCGTTTACCAGCTTTGGTCCGCTTAATAAAACCTGATTTTTTTATTTTAAAACGCTTTGCAGCACCACGGTGTGTTTTCATTTTTGGCATAACTATTTCCTCCTCCCTGTACAAGGTATCTTT
>PGZR01000116.1 GCA_002841405.1 Firmicutes bacterium HGW-Firmicutes-4
GTAGCCTCTTGTGCAATCTCAATGTCTGATTTAAAACCCATATTATTTCCTCCAATACTTTGATAAATTTTTAACATCTGCATTTATGATATATGATTTCAATCTAAAAATCAAACAATAAATGTGACAATTTTTTACTGGAAAAATACGAATAACGTTTACATTAACGGGGTTTACATCAATATTCAGAACAATATTTTACTCTGCGACACAAAATATCTGAGCAACCCGTTAGGTAGTTGCCTTTTGTTTCTTTTTTAATAATTATAATCGCTTTTTTAATGATTTTCAGAATATAATGTTTTCTTTTCTTTGGTTCTAATCCCCTAATTTGTAATTTTAATGTTATTTCTTATTTTTTTTACTCAATCCCTGTCGTTATTTCGCTCACATAAACTACCTTTGCATTTCAATTATTTACCAAACTCACCTCCCATCACCTTTTTAAAATCATGATATTTGCAACTTTATGCTATTCCATTTGCCCTTTTAATTCGATCTAAAATGCTGAGGTTGGGCAGCTAGTCCACTATTTACTTGTATATACAAATTTTAATCAGATTATCATTATTTCTAAAAATTGTCAATATTTTTCTATTTGAAGTCGATTTATTTTCTTTGATTGTTTGTTATTTCTCAAACAATCCAATTTCAAGTAAATTATCGCCATATAAACGATATTTCTCACCTTGTTTATTTTTTGTTTTAGTCGATCATTTATAAGACTTCAACCCGAATATAATAATTTGTCTCTTTTCACGCTCAGCAATAATTGATGTAACAAAACAAGCACTAAAAAAAATGCAGTGATTACACCGCATTTTTAGGTATCTGTGTCTAAAATTTAGCTAATTGATTATCTAGGTTAACGTTCTAGTTAATGTTTTAGTTCACCTTCTTAAATAAAGGATGCATCACACCAGTCAATTTTGCCTACAGCAATAAGTGCAAATAAATGCGTTGCTTATTGATTAAGAAATTATTTTTCTGGTATTCAAATTTTTCCCTGTCGAAATGCTTTACTATAAGCGCGGCAATACTTATCTTTCCCAAGCAACGCATAGGCTGCGAAAATCGTTCCCATCATATCTTGATTCGTTGGATCCATCACGGCTGAATCCATACCAGCTTGGATAGCAAGTGCCATAAAGGTTTTATTCATTAGCGACCTGGCTGGCAACCCAAATGAAATATTACTCAAGCCTGATGTGATGTGGATCGTTGGATATAATGCTCGTATTTCCGAAATTTCCCTGGTAAAATTCTGAAGTGAGTCATTATGTGTGGATAGTGCCATCACGCATGGGTCAATATGGATGCGATCTGGTGCTATCCCAAACTTTGCCGCTTTATCGACCATTATTTTCGCAATGTCAACCTTTGTTTGAACATCGCATGGAATACCTTTATTATCACAGGTAAGTCCGATAACCTCCCATGGATTTCCTTCCATTAGCGGAAGCAGGACTTCGCATTTATCACCTTCCTGAGAGATAGAATTAATAAGCCCTGGTTTATTCACATATTTAAATACAGCTTCGATGACTCGCGGATTGGGACTATCAATGCACAACGGTGTTTCAGTTGCTTCCTGAACAACCCCTATCAACCACTTTAATGTTTCTATTTCCAGTTCAGGAGCTGTTCCAGCACACACGTCGATAAAATCTGCTCCTGCTTGTTCCTGCTTTTGAGCCCGTTCTGCAATCAATTTTGCATCTCTTTTTTCTATCGCTTCCTTTATTGCTGGAATTGTCCCATTTATTTTCTCTCCAATAATTATCATACTTGGCCTCCTGGCTTGATATCGTTTTCATTTTGTTTTGCATCTCATGTCCTACCTGTATATACAGACTATCATTTCCTTTATTTTTTGTCAATATTTTTCGATCTTCTTGAAAATCACATTTTTAACAGGTATAATGAATTTACTTATATAATATTTTACCCTAATTTATGACTATGAAAGGACAATTTTATGTCATCTTTGAATACTATTCGCGTTTTTTTTCCGTTATTGGATAAAAGTATTATCGTTGAAGCTGGTAAAACAGTTGCTGAAGCCTGCGCTCTGGTTGGTTTTCCTCAAAACCTGGTTTGCGGGGGCAAAGGAACGTGCAAAAAATGCCTTGTTACCATTCGTGAAAACGATTTAGTCTCAGAAGTACTGGGTTGTCAGCATCTCGTTTCTGAAGATATTGCCATTCTGATTTCAAAAGAAGCGGCCTTATCTCAAATACTGGAGACCACTGATAATGGGGAGTTGAGTTTTAACCCCAAAACCAGAGTGGTAACCATCCCAATCAAAGACTTAACAACTGAGATGTGTTCCTACGATCTTGAAACCGTCCGGAAGGCCCTTGAAATGCCGGTCACGATGTCTTCTATTAAAGTATTGCAAAAATCATCTGAAATTTTTCATCAAAAGAGCTTTCCTTTAATGAACTTTATCTTATATAATGATGAAATTATCGATCTGATCCCTGGTACTGAAGAAATAAATGCCTATGGCGTTGCCTTTGACATTGGCACTACCTCCGTAGTCGGCTACCTTTATGATCTGACGAATGGGGTTCTGATTCACCAGTACTCTTCCCTGAATCAACAAATTTCTTTTGGTGGAGATGTGATCAGTCGCATCGATTATGCTTCTACCGCTCCGGAAAACCTTAAGGCCATCCAACACGCCATCATCGAAACCGTCAACAATATTTTATCGAACCTTTTTTATGAATCAAAAATACCATCTGAAGCTGTCTATGAGTGCGTCTTCTGCGGTAACAGTACCATGGCCCATCTGTTCCTGGGCTTAAATCCGTTGCATTTAGGCCTTTCTCCATTTACTGGAATTACCCGGGACATGGTTGTCCTCAATGCCGAAGAGCTTAATATCAATATTAATGCCAGTGGAAAAATAACCTTTCTGCCCTTGTTAGGTGGGTTTGTGGGCGCCGACACAACCGCGGTTCTGTTGGGCCTGCCAAAGGACGACGAATACCGCTTAATGATTGATTTAGGAACCAACGGAGAAATTGCCGTCGGCAACCGCAGTCGCTATTTTGTCGCTTCGACTGCCTGCGGTCCTGCTCTAGAGGGTGCCGGTATTCATATGGGGATGCGAGGTACCACTGGGGCGATCGAAAAAATCTCCCTGGTTGACAATGAAATTAAGTGTCATGTTATTGGTGGTGCGGCACCGCTTGGTTTTTGCGGATCTGGGATCATTGATGCCATCGCCTTTCTTTATCGGGAAAAACTGATTTATAACCGCGGTAATTTTATAAAAGGCGAGGATCTTGATAATCACCCTTTCAAAGATCGTTTTAAAATGGATGAAAATAATCAGCGCTATTTTGTTTTTGTTCGTCATCAGGATAACCCCAACGGCAAAGAAATGATTATTACTCAAAAAGATGTCCGAGCTGTTCAGTTAGCCAAAGCTGCCATCTTTACCGGTTGCTGTCTATTGACTGAAAAATACGGCATCAAAGCGGAAGATCTCAAGGAAATAACCTTGGCAGGAGCTTTTGGAAATTATATTGATATTGAGAATGCTCAGTTTATCGGTTTACTGCCCGAGATTACTGGCGTTCCGATCCGCTCCATTGGTAATGGAGCAGGAACAGGTTCTCAGCTCTTCCTGCTATCTCAGGATGAAGCCAAACACTGTGAGGAGATCCCAAAGATAACCACTCATATCGAATTAGCTACAGATCCTAATTTTTCCAACCTGTATATGCAAAACACCACCCTTGGTCAAAATGAAATGAAGTAACTCACTAATCAGCGTTTCTATTCTAACCGTTTTAAAAAAGCAAACACGTATCAAATGTTTGCTTTTTTTATTCCCCTGATCTTGATTAGATGCTATAATTATTCTAAATTACCGAAAGGATGTTCAACTATGGAGAAAACACCAAAAATTTTATTATTGTTAACCGGAGGTACTATCGGCAGCTCCGTCAACGACCGTTCCATCGATGTGGATACCCGTCGCAGTGACGACCTGTTATCTATTTACAAAGAACAATCTAACCAGGCGGTCGAGTTTGAGGTCGTCCGTCCTTTTAATATCCTTAGCGAAAATGCCGAACCAAAGCACTGGCTCGCAATAATTAAAACCTTACAATCCCATCGTCTCAGCGATTATGATGGCGTCATCATTGCTCATGGTTCGGATAGCCTTCCCTATACCGGTGCCGCCCTTGCTTATGGCCTCGACAGCCCGATGATTCCGATTGTTTTAGTGGCTGCCAACTACGCTATCGGCGAACCGAAAAGCAATGCCATCGTTAATTTTTCGGCAGCGGTTGAATTTATCAGCAATATGAAACTGCCCGGTTTTTATACCATTTATGAAAATAGCGATGCTGTCATCTATGTCCACCTGGCCACCCGACTCCTTGAGGCTGATTGGCTTAAGGATGATTTTACCAGTTTTGGTGGTCCATTAGGGGTCTTTGATAAACGGGGGCTATGCTGCGTACCATCTCCTAAAAACCCAACCATGCTTAAGCTTTACAATCCCTCCCCGGATGACGTTCCATTAGTTAAAGAGTTTCGCAATGAAGTACTGGCGCTGCGGGCCTATCCTGGTTTGAACTACGAGGTAATCGAGCTGCAAAAACGTCCGATCCGGGCAGTGCTTCACTCGCTTTACCATTGTGGCAGTGGAAATATTACCGGTGAAAACGGCACTTCCCTTTTAGCATTTATTAAAAACAATCCTCAGGTGGATCACTATATGATCTCTTATAAAAATATTCATGGCGATCTATATGCTTCCTGTCAGCAACTCATTGCTGCCGGTGGAATTCCCCTGGAGAACATCTCCTTTGAAGCGGCGGTTACTAAATTGAATTTTGCTTATAATCAGCAGGAGCACCTACCGATTAATTATATGAAACGGGAATTTTTCTACGAGTTCTTGAGAGATGCCCGAGAAAATGGGTATGTATTATAATAATTTTTACAATAACAAATCAAGTACTTAAAATCTAGTTTTAATAAAGGAGATTGCAATGTATGATGTGGCTATTATCGGAGCTGGAATAATCGGAACATCGATTGCCCGGGCGCTCAGTCGTTACAAATTATCTGTTGTCATTTTTGATAAAGAAAATGATGTGTCCATGGGAGCAACCAAAGCCAATTCGGCCATTGTCCATGGGGGCTTTGCTGAATCCCATACCAAAGTTAAAGGTGGCTTGTGCTACAAAGGCCGAAAACAATTTGACCAGTTAAATAAGGAATTGAACTTTGGTTTTGAAAAAGTCGGCTCGCTGGTACTGGCCTTTGAAGAAGAACAACTGGAAAAACTTAAAGCATTATACGAAAACGGTTTGGCCAATGGTTTGGATGATTTAGAAATCCTCGATCACGACCAGATCATGGCAATGGAACCCAATGTCAACCCGGATGTTAAATATGCACTGTATTGTAAAGGTGCCGGCATCTGTTCGCCCTACGAAATGGCGATTGCCCTGGCCGAAAATGCCGTGGCCAATGGTGTCGAACTTATATTGAATACCGAAATTACCGGGATCGAAAAAACTACTGATGGCTTTAATTTGACTGATCACAATGGCAAGCCATATCAGTCGCATTTTGTTATCAATGCCGGCGGGGTTTCTTCGGATACTGTCTCTAGAATGGTTGGCGTGGATTATTTTACGATTACCCCCCGGACCGGGGAATATATTCTAATGGTTCGCGGTTCAGCCAGTATCATCAATACCGTCTTGTTCCAGATGCCCACCAAAATGGGCAAAGGCATTCTTGTGGCCCCCACCTATTACGGCAACCTGCTGATTGGGCCGGATGCAGTCAATGAAGACACCGTGGATAAATCCACTCACGCCGAAAGACTGCTGAAGATTTTTCACGAAGCTAAGCACACCACAGACAAATTGAATATTAAACAATTTATCCGCAGCTTTACCGGTGTCCGGGCGGTCAGCTCCACCGATGACTTCATCATTGAAGCGACGCCAGTTACCGGATTTATTAATTGTGCCGGGATTCAATCACCAGGTCTGACTTCTTCGCCAGCAATTGCAGAGATGGTGCTGAGTCTTTTAAAAGAGCTGAACTGTCCATTTGAAGAAGATCCCAGTTTCAATCCTTATCGCGCTCCCATTGTTACCAAAACCGAATTGAAGCCGGTTAAAGAAATTCAGCCCCTGGTGGACATGGATTCCAGCCCCGAAAAAATAATCTGCCGCTGCGAACAGGTCAATGAAGCAGCCATTGTTGACGCCATGAGCCGTGGCATTCCTGTGACCACCGTCGATGGTATTAAACGCCGCACCCGCGCCGGCTGTGGCTGGTGCCAGGGAACCTTCTGTCGCCCCAGGGTCGCTGAAGTGATGGAGCGGGTTCTTGGTCATGAAATTGATGCTGGTTTTGATATCGAACACAGCGGCGTCAACCGGGTGGGAAAAAATGAAATCGTTGATTATATCCAGAAGCATAGCGATTAACCGCTTCAGATATAGTCCCTTGTCATCGGGACAATATCTGAAGACATCGATCGGTACGAGCTAACTAAACTTAGAGCTGCAGCCTTAATAAAGCTGCGGCTCTTTTTTTTATTGTCTGCCAATGATTGAGCTGGTTTTGATAGATTTTGCTGGAATTTGTTTAGCTTTCTTTAAGGAAAACTATAACTCAGTCACTTTTACAAAATAGTCATTGACAAAAAACCTGCAACCGTTTATAATCACAGTAAATGAAAGATTATTTACTAAAATAACAGTAAATAAAACATCTTATACTAATTTAAGTTTTTAAACGATTCGCTCATCAATCGGTATTTCTATTGTAATCGCCATCAGAAACGACCTGATTATCTGCAAATCAACCGAAAACTAATTTATGATTCATTCTATATTAAACTTAGGAGGCTAGACCATGTTAACAGTAAAAGAAAATTTAAAAGAAGTCATGACCGGTGGAAATCCAGATCGTTTTGTCAAGCAATATGAATTTCTACAAATGATTATGAGCGTACCATCTGGTCGTATCAAACCCCAGATCGGTGAAGAAGTAATCAATGAATGGGGTATTACCATCCGTTGGCCAGAAGGTCAACTTGCATCATTCCCAGTACACGATGCGCAACATGTTGTTGTCAAAGATGTTACCGAATGGAAAAAATACGTTAAAGCTCCAAGTATGGAACGACCTGCAGGTGCGTGGGATCAGGCCATTGCTGACGCAAACGCCGTTGATCGAGACAATAAATATGTCGCTGCCTTCATCGCTCCCGGATTATTTGAAATGACCCATTATCTGATGGGTATGGAGAATGCCCTCATGAGTTTCTATGAAGAACCAGAAGCCATGCATGAACTGATTGAATATCTAACCGAGTTTGAACTGGATTATGCCAAAGCGTTGGTTGAAAATCTGCATCCTGACGCAATTTTACATCATGACGACTGGGGCAGCCAGATTTCCACCTTCCTTTCGCCAGCAATGTTTGAAGAATTCTTTTTAGAATCCTACAAAAAAATCTATGGTTTTTACAAAGCGAACGGCGTTGAACTGATTGTTCACCACAGTGACAGCTACGCTGCAACCTTAGTTCCCTATATGATTGAAATGGGGATTGATATCTGGCAGGGTGTTATGACAACCAATGACATCCCTAAAATGATCAAAGAATACGCCGGACAAATCACCTTTATGGGTGGTGTTCACAGTGGTGTCATCGATCATCCCGAATGGACAAAAGAGCAAATTGAAGCAGAATTTACCCGTGCCTGCCGTGAATCTGGGAAACTCTACTTCATCCCTGGTGCTTGTCAGGGGCTACCCGTTTCTTCCTTCCCAGGCGTTTACGAAGCCTGTGATGAAGCCATCGAAAAAATGAGTAATGAAATGTTCTAAATTATCACGCTACTGATAAAGAATTCTAATTATAAAACTAATTAACAGTCACAGGAGACAAAAAAATGATAATTATCGGAGAAAAAATTAACGGTGCGATTCCTTCCACCGCGAAAGCAATCGCCGCTAAAGATGGCGAATTTATTAAAAATCTGGCCAGGATTCAAACCGCAGCCGGCGTCGATTATATTGATGTCTGTGCGTCCGTCGATGACGACATTGAACTG
>PGZR01000117.1 GCA_002841405.1 Firmicutes bacterium HGW-Firmicutes-4
ACACAAAATGCCACCAAGTAAAGAAAAAAGAAGGTAAGCACCTTGATGGCAGGCATTTATTAGCCCAATAAATTCGTAGTCAATGTTTAAGCTACTAACGATATCTGGAGTAATCATCGAAAAAATATAACGCCCAAAAGCAAATGTAATTGTGATAAATCCAGTCAAACAAATAACATAAATCAATTCTTTTCTTTCATTAGACATGATGTCCACCATCTTTTTCTTTCACACTATTCCTCCTTCTTCAAATGTACAACATACTAATAATTGTATGTTTGATAAACACAATCTGCTAGTTGTATTGCATTTTTTCACTTTATAAGCCTATATTAAGCATTTTTTGTGCCAACTTTGTGTTTTAATTTAAATATTTTTTAATCTAATTCTCACACTGCATCGCAATAAACAGGATTAATAATTATTTGCATATTACAAAATTTACACTAATTCCTTTATTACAAGCTGCTGCTGCAAAATATTATTACAAGCAAAATTATATTCATAGCTAAATATCCATTAATTTAGAAGGTTCTCAACACACCTGCAAATTTATTTACGAAGAAAAACAAATTCACCGATAATAATTGAATCTTTTTCATGATATTAACAATTTCTGGCGATAACTGTACTTTTCAGTATGACTTCATAAAACAATCACAAACTAAAAAAGAACCCTCAATTATAAAACTGAAGGCTCCTTAAATATTTAATAAAATTTTTCTTTATTCGTTAATACTCTTCTCTCGGTCCAAATTCAGCATCTTCCACCCATTCATCCGGTCGCTCTACCAACGTGATCAGGTTATCAAAAATTTTAAAATGATTTTCTTCCTGCTTGACCAGGTAGCCAAATAGTTTTTTTGTTTGTTCGTCTGTTGATTCTGCAAAGAATTTCTGGTAGAGCTCAATGCTGTCTTTTTCCATTTGCAACGCCATTCGATACACATCTATTTGATTGGGGATTTTTTCGAATTTGTTTTTGAAGTCGCCCCGATCTTTGAAGACATTGTTGGTTTCAGTCAGATTTTTATTATCAGCTAAGTTGTAGGTTATTTTCTCCTGCTCGCTTTTCAACAGCTTGGCATGACCGTTTTCGTCCTCAGCCAACAATAGAAATACCGCATTTAAGCTATTGTCCTGATTATTTTCTGCTTGTTCCCGGTAATATTTTTCGCCATCAAGTTCCATTTTTATTGCAAATTCAATACTATTCATTCACTTTCACCTCTATGTATTCATTGACCTTTAATACGTATATAGCCTTTTTGCTTTGAAATAAATCAGGATTCTATTCCTGGAACCTCTTTTTCCCATTGGGCGATAAATTCCGCCATCTCGTCTTTCATAACTGGAATCCGGGTGCCGGTTGCCCCGCAATGCAAACACTTGCCGTTTTTGAATCCTTGTTCCGTACATTTATCCAGAACTTCCTGATCACAACCATAGTTCCCACATTCCGAACAACGAAAAATTGGGTTTTTACAGGGATGTTCATCCTTATTTCCGGTGCAGGTGGCAATATTGGCCTTTTCTTCAGCAGTCATATCGAGATGTCTTTTCTGGTTCATTCTGCCGCCTCTTGGCCATCGTTTGTTGTTTGGCAATACCTTTGGCATTAAAATCACTCCTCACAAAATAAAATTTGTTAGGTGTTTGCGTAACTGTACCCTTAATCTCGTCATTCAATCAATCAATTTTAAATAGGCTCCATAACCCTGGGCTTCCATTTCGTCGGCTGGGATAAAGCGGAGCGAAGCACTGTTGATACAATATCGCAATCCTCCGGTGGCAATCGGTCCATCCTCAAACACATGACCCAAGTGGGCATCGCCGGTGACGCTGCGGACCTCGGTTCGCTTCATCCGTAGCGTGGTGTCACTGAGTTCTTTAACCACTTTGGGGTCAAGCGGCTTGGCGAAGCTGGGCCAGCCGCAGCCGGATTCGAATTTGTCACTGGATGAGAAAAGCGGTTCTCCGGTGGTGATATCCACATAAATCCCTTTTCGGTATTCGTTATAGTATTCATTCTGAAACGGCGGTTCAGTGGCATTTTTCTGGGTCACCGCGTATTGATCCGGCGTCAGCGTTTTTAGTAAAGTGTCTTGATCTTTTTTTTCGTATTTCATAATAGTATCCTGCCTTTCCTGTCATTGTTTTGTTACTACCCCATCTTTCCGGGCGCTAATCAGTCTTCAATAATTTTAAGAAAAGCTTCAAGATCATTCACAGGCTGCTCACAGCGGTAGTTTTTACAAATATAGACCGTCGGCTCGCCATGAATCATCTGCTGATTGACGGCAAACTCATTAATCTTCTTCAGATCTGTTTCGTTTTTGTTGAAAAGCACCACAGAAAAAGGTAAAAACTGCTGGTTCAAGCGGCGGTTCATTTCACGGATTGTCGTATCCTTCTCATATCCGGCAAAGACCACCTCGGTGGTTGGCTGTTCATGGAATAATTTTGCACAGAGCATCATCGTGCTGGCCATTGGTGCCTGATTCAGGTTTCCGGCAAAATAGGCAAACATACCATTGACAATGTCCAGATATTTTTGCTCCCCGGTTATTTTCCCCAACTTAAGCAGACAATAGGCCGCCATTGAGTTTCCTGATGGCTTAGCATTATCGTATACTTCCTTGGGTCGGGCAATCAGTTGTTCGGCGTCATTTCCATAGAGAAAAAAGCCAGCGGTTCCAAATTCATCACCAAAGATGTTGATCATGTCCACCGCCCTGAGGATGGCTTTTTCCAGATAGTCGGTTTTAAAAGTGGCCTGATACAATTCCAGATATCCCCAGATAACACTGGCATAATCATCCAGATAGCCCAGAATTTTGGCCTCACCTTTTCGATACCGGGCATAGAGACGGCCATTGCGTCTGGTCATGTTGGTTTCAATAAAAGCCATTGCCTCTTCGGCCTGTCTGACATACACGGTCTTATTAAATATCCGGCCGGCCATAGCCAGGGCTGCAATCATCAACCCATTCCAAGAGGTCAGGATCTTGTCATCCTTATGAGGGTGAACCCGTTTTTCCCGCTGGGCAAACAGATCAGCGGTCATTTCATCCAGGGCCTTTTCCAACTCCGGATTGGCTTCGATTAGATCGAGGTCGGTTAGAATCATGTTGGGGATGTTCTTGCCTTCGAAATTGCCTTTAGCCGTCATCGGATAGAATTTAAAAAAGACCTCCGCCCGCTTTTGGCCCAATATTTTTTCCACCTTATCCATGGACCAGAGATAGAACTTACCTTCTTCCCCTTCGGAGTCTGCATCCTCGGCGCAATAAAAGACGCCTTCTGGGGATCGCAGATCACGGTTGACATAGGTGATCGTTTTTTCGGCTATTTTTTTATATAATTCATTACCGGTGGCCTGATAGGTTTCAGCATAAACCATAATCAGCAGGGCATTGTCATAAAGCATTTTTTCAAAATGGGGAACCAGCCATTGTTCATCCGTAGCGTAGCGGGAAAAGCCAAACCCGATGTGATCAAAAATACCGCCCTTGTACATCTGTTGTAGAGTTTTTTCTACCATCACCAGGGCATCCGGCTGGTTAAAAGCCTGATAGCATCGCAACAGGTAAAAGAGATGATGGGGCGTGGGAAATTTGGGAGCCTTGCCAAAACCTCCGTAGCGATCATCAAAGCTTTCATCTAAAAAATCATAGGCATCAAAAAAGATGGTTCGCTTTAATTCTGTTTCACCTTTTCTTTCCTCCAGATCATTTAGCAGTCCGGTCATCTTGTTAGCCGAATGGACAATATCTTCATTGTTTTTTCGCCACTGGCTTTCAATTCCCAACAACACATCGATGATACCGGGGTGGCCGTATCGGGAGTTTTTGGGTAAATAGGTGGTAACATAAAAGGGTTTTCGGTCGGCGGTTAAAAAAACATTGAGCGGCCAGCCACCTTGCCCGGTACTGACCTGCGAAAAGGTCATATAAATCTGATCAATGTCCGGCCGTTCTTCCCGGTCTACCTTAATGCTGATAAAATATTTATTCAGGATTTCCGCTACTTCTTCGTCTTCAAAGGATTCTTTTTCCATCACATGACACCAGTGACAGGTGCTATACCCAAGCGAAAGGAAAACCGGTTTATCCTGTCTTTTGGCGAGGTTGAACGCCTCATCCGACCAGGGATACCAATTAACCGGATTATAGGCGTGCTGTAATAAATAAGGACTCATTTCATGAACAAGTCGATTCGCTTTCTTTTGAACGTCGTCGAGAGCCATTTTTCTTCAACTCCTTTTTTATTCACTCATTTAACTGACTAATTAAAATCATTCTTATCAGCTATTATGATTCGTAACCATTAACTTAGGCTTTAATTTGCTATTCAAAATTCAGAAATTCCGTTTCCAGACGATTACTGATTACCCTGTAAAAAACAACACTGATACCAATACTGATCAGTAAAAAAACACCATACCCCAGTAAAGAGTTAACAAAATAACCCAGCAAACCACTAAACCCAATCAGCAGTCCGGTATAAGCCATACCGACAAAAAGAGTAATGACTACATTCATATTGTTCTTGATGGCCTTTTGCGGATTATCCCAATTGAGGAGCGGTCGGTTCATGTCCATGAACAGGCCAAATAGTAAAATCGGCAATGATCCCAGAATTCCCAAAACGACCGTTAACAGCAAAGTGGACAGGGTTAAGGGAAAAATAAACTGAATCGCGATGATGGTAAAAAAAATCCCCAGGCTTTGAATCAACATTGCAACGCCGGTTCGTCCCACGATCTGATCCCTTGCTGTCACTGGGATCATCCGGGTCAGCCAGGAGGCCTTTCCTTCCCGGGAAAAGGTGGTGGCAGTGGTAGCTGAGGTCCCGCCAAAAAAGACAAAAAAGGCAATCAGTAAAAAATTAATCAAAATCGGCATCCCTCTGAAAAATTCCTGCATCCCCTGTAAATCTTCCGGCGGAATTTCAATAAATGCAAAACTGATCCAGATACATAACGGCGCAATAATGACGATACTGACATTATTAAAAAAGTACACCGGAGTCCGCAACAGCAGCCGCAAATCCATGGTAAATACCGCCATGGCGCCATGGCTTTTTTTACCCAGTGCTTTGCTTCGCTCCGCACCGCTTAATTTTTTGCTCTTTTTCGTGATTTGTCCACTGACAATACTCTTAATATAAACCCGCTCACCGATTGCAACCATCAGGGCCCCGGATAACAAGGTAATTCCCAACAGCGCACCCACCCAAGCAAAAGACATCAAGGTGATCTTGTTCAGCGTCCAGGCCATTAAAAAGCTGGTCGGTATAATATAGCCGATAATATTTAAAAAGCTTTCATTGTTAGTCAGCATCGTATTCATCAAAAGCTGAAAATCAGCCTCATCGCCACTCCCCAGTTGACTGGTGAACCAGATCTGCACCCCAAATATTATGGCAATGCCAATAAAGACAAACACAATCTGTAGCATGTCCTTGCGGCCTTTGAGGGAAGCCGATTGCATCATCAGCATGATCAGGGCGGTGATCAAGGAAAGCGGTAGCACTGGAATGGTCAGAAAGACCAAAAAAGATAACAACACATAAAGCAGTCCCATTCCCTGACCAACCCCATAAATAATCAGAATGGGCAAAAAAATGAAGGCCGTAAAAATATATTCAAATACCAGAATGCTTAAGAATTTTGCCACAATCAGTTTTCTTTGGTTAATCGGCAGCGGAATTAATTCTTCGATATTATCTGAAAAATAAAATTCTGAAAGAATATACATCACACCAAAAACGATGATCAGCACTGTCGCCATAATATACCCGATACTTAAAAAAACGGAGGTCTGATTAATCATCGTCAGCCCAAAATAAGTGGCTGACATTAGTGAAACGTACATAAAAAAAGCAGGAATCAGGGCGACCGGAACAATAATCAGGGTAAATAACTGTTTATAAAATTCTTTTTTATTAAACTTCTGATTATAGAAGAACAACGAAAATCCCAACGATTCATTGATAAATAATTTGGTTAAACTAATAATCTCTTTCATTATTCGGTCAACTCCAGGAAAATATTCTCCAATGATTCCTGACTTCCAGCTTTTTCTCGAATTTCAGCCATCGTTCCCACTTCAATGATCCTGCCCTTTTTAATAATGGCAATCCGGTCACAGATTTTTTCGGCCACATCCAGAACATGAGTGGAAAAGAACACCGACCGGCCCCGATCGCAATGATTCCGCATAATCTTTTTAAGTTCAAAGGATGCCTTGGGATCCAGACCAACCATCGGTTCGTCCAGAATAAAAACCTGGGGATCGTGAATAAGTGCTCCCACCAGTGCCAGTTTCTGCTTCATCCCATGGGAAAAGGATCCGATCGGATCGTTGACGGCATCCTTAATCTCAAAAATATCCAGATATTGCTCGATTCGTTCCTGTCTTTCTGTCGCAGCTACCTGATAAACATCAGCCATAAACTTCAGATATTCGATGCCCTTAATTTTTTCAAACAGTTCCGGATTGTCCGGTACATAGCTGAATTGTTTTTTTGCGCCCAGGATATCGTGCTGATTATCAATCCCGTTGATGGTTATTTTCCCACTATTGGGAGCCAGCAGACTGACAATCATTTTAATGGTAGTGGTTTTTCCGGCGCCATTGGGTCCGACAAATCCAAAGATTTCACCAGGATATACGTCAAAGCTGATATCATCGACGGCTTTTTCATTTTTATTGCCATAGGTTTTTGAGACATGTTCAAGTTTTAGCATGGTCGCTCCTTTTTTCTTTATGATTCTGTTTATTTTAACACAACTCTGGCATTTATAGACGGTAAAATTTAATATTGTTTTTAGAAATATGGCATACAATAGAGAAAATAAAAACATCGGCATTAAAAAAGTATAATTGGTCTGCGATGCTACGGATGAAGATCACATCCGCGACCATTTATTTTTTTGGAATCGCCTCATACCTTTAGGAAAGCAGGTAACCGCGTGATCACACAAAATGAAATAACAGCATTGAAAGCCCAGGGAATCTTAGCCCAACAACAGGAAGGTTATTTTTCAATTCGAGTATTAAGCCGGGCCGGAAATTTCACCTCCGCAGAATTCCAGACTCTGGCGGAAATCGCCGCAAAATATGGCCGGGGCTATCTAGGTGAAACGACTCGATTAGCCATTGAAATTCCCTGGATCACTTACGAAGACATAGAATCGGTTAAATCTGCCCTCACCGCCGGGGGATTGGTTCACGGTGGCACTGGCAAAAAAATCCGCCCCCTGGTGGCCTGTAAAGGCACTGTTTGCCAACACGGTCTTTATGACACCCAAAAGCTGTGCGGCATCTGTCATGACCAATTTTTTGGCCGCGATCTTCATGCCAAAACAAAAATCACCTTTGTGGGCTGCCCCAACAATTGCGCCAAAGCCAATACCAACGATATCGGCCTGGTAGGGCAGGCCTATATTCAATTTGACTGGGATGCCTGCCTAAACTGCGGAAAATGCACCAAGGTCTGTCGGGCTCAGTCGTTGACGATGCTCAATCAAAAGCTCCTTTGGAATGAACGAAAATGCGTTAATTGCGGCAAGTGTGCCCAGGTCTGCCCCACCGGCGCGATCACCGAAGAGGTCCGGGGTATTGCCATCTATCTGGGCGGCCGAATGGGCCGGGGTTACCGTTTCGGTGATCAATTAACAGACTTGTATGCGGCCGAAGAAATTCCCAATCTGATTGAAAAAATTCTGGCCACCTATCAGGAATTGGGTAAAGATGGTGAACGGATTTCTGCCCTTCTCGACCGCATCGGGATCAGTGCTTTCGAAGATTCTCTGCAGGAACGGCTGGAAAACTAGTTACCAAATTTTTGCAAAATAATTACCTGGCGTACAATAAGGGGGCTGATTTCGCAGCCCCCTTATTGTTTTCACTCCGTATATTTTTCGAATTTCTATTTTTTCTAAAACTCTTTTTTTGTATAAATTTTAAGTGAGATCAGATATGAGAGAACGACCCCGACAATAGAAAAAGCAATTAACAAGAATAAATAAATCCAGGGATTACCGGTGGTTGGCAGGGGGACATTGAACTGTTCCACCAACAGAATCAGAGCCGTGGGCAGCAGAGCGCAAAGGAACAGCATCAGTCGGGCTTTTTCGGTGCCAAATTTATAAATCAAGGGAATAATTACGGAGCCAAATATAAAAGCAACCAAATAGACTGACCCGATAATAGCCAGAATTTCCAGGTCAAAACTTTGTCTCATGATTACGCTACCAACTATTCCAACGATCAGTGACAAGACCGCCCCCAGAGTGTTTAAGAAGGCCATCACCAGATATTTACTGAGCACCATTTCCTTTCGGGTCACCGGCATGGTTAAAGCATAGGCGTCCCACTTGGCCAGGTCGTCATAGCTGATCGTCGTTACCACCATCATCGCAAACATCAGGATAATCATACCAAAAATAAAGCCATTTCCCTGGGGTAAGAAAACAACAGCGAAAAAGAGCATCATCACTCCCAGCATTTTGAATGTACTTTTTAAGTTAAGCAGATCTTTTAAAATCAGTCCTTTCATTATTTTTCCCCCCTTACATAAAACAACATCATTTCTTCAATCGTTACCCCATCCACAACAGCCTCCAGATATTTTTTTCGGATGGCCGTTTTATCTTTCACCAGTACTTCGTAACTGAACTGGTTCTTGCGATAACGGATATATTCATCGCCCTCAAGCTTACGAAAATCTTCTTCACCACATTTTAAAATCCCCATTTTAGATAGCAGAGTCTCTTTTTCCTGATCCAGCAGAATTTCACCCTGATGAATAAAGACAATATAATCAGCAATCTTATCGAGATCACTGGTAATATGTGACGATATCAAAATGGAATGTTCTTCATCCTGGATAAACTCCATAAAGACATCGAGAATTTCCTCCCGGACAATTGGGTCTAATCCGCTGGTAGCTTCATCTAAAATCAGCAACTCTGGTTCATGAGATAGCGCCACCGCAATCTGCAGCTTCATTTTCATTCCCCGGGAAAATTCTTTGATGATCTTATTTTCCGGAAGCCTGAATTTTTTCAAATAGTTCTGAAATAATTGCGTATTCCAAGTTTTGTAAATACTGGCCAGCATTTTTGAAATATCACCGGTTTTTAGATTATCATGAAAGTTGCAGCCGTCCATCACAACGCCGACTGATTCTTTGATTTTTTTCTCATCTTTTAAGGTATCCATTCCCAGCATCTCGATGGTGCCCCCATCCCGGTTGACCAGATTAAGCATCGCTTTAATGGTTGTCGTTTTGCCGGCCCCATTCTCACCGATAAAACCGACGATACTGCCTTTAGGCACCTTAAAGCTGACATCTTTCAGTTGAAAATCTTGATAATATTTGTTTAAATTTTTAATTTCAATGGCATTTGTCATGTTATTCTCCCTTATACAATAGTTCCAATAGCTCACTGAGTTCGGCCCAGGAAATATCACTGCTTCTGGCAATATCAACTGCTTTCAGTAAAAACTCCTCGGCCAACCGCAGTTGCTCTTCCCGGATAAAGGATAAGTTCTGGTTGGCCACAAAACTACCCTTGCCGGTAACCGTTTCAATAAAGCCATCCCGTTCCAGATCCGAGTAGGATAATCATTTTCTTGATCTGCTGGGCAATTTGCTCATAAATCGGTTTGTCACTGGAATTGCTGATGACAATATTCAACTTACCACCTCATTTCGTTTGTCTTAGTGTATATATACTATATATACACTATAAACTCTTTTTTCCCAACTGTCAAGTTTTTAAGCAAAAAAATAAGCGAGATTGTCTCGCTTATTCCCAGCACTGGACGCTTAATTTTTTCTGGAGTAGTTTCAGCTTTTCCCGTTCCGCTTTGTAATTGGGCAAAACCTGTTCTACAATACGCCAAAAGCTTGGGGAATGATTCATTTCGATGAGATGGGCCAGCTCGTGAACGACCACATAGCGTATGGTGGTTTCTTCGGCCATCACCAGATACCAGGAAAAATTGAGATTGCCGGCACTGGAGCAGGAACCCCATCGGGCTCTGGCACCGTTAATCTTGACAGCCTTGGGTTTTAGACCCATATGTTTGGCCATTTCTTCAACAATATCGCTGAGCACCTTTTTTGCCAGGGTTCGGTAAATACTCACCAGACTGGTTCTTAATTCCTCGGCGGACATCTGAGTATAGGCGTAAAAACGCTGGCCATCAAAGCCGAAAGACGGTTTTTCAACCGGCAACAAAGGGAATTCACCGCCCAAGAATAGTAGCTCAGCCCCAAATTTCAGCACGAAATTTTCCCGTTCCGCCACCTGTTGGGCCACCGCTCCGTGATGGGTACTAATCCAATGCTGGTGCTGGTCCACGAAATCCGCCACGACTTTTGGGGGTGTTCCATTGGGAACCCGCACCTCAATCTCGGCATTTTTGGTAATATAGAGTCCCATCGTATTTCGTTTTGAATACTTGATTGTATAATCCTTCGTCATCTTGTTCCTTTTATTTTTAATCCATCTTATTTTTCTATTCGCACCTTGCTGCCGCCGACTCCGGCTTCGCCGGGCGTAATCAGCAGTTTAACCGGCATCCGATTCTTGATCGATTCCACATGACTAATGATCCCCACCTTCAGACGATCATTATGCAGCATTTCGATGGAGTTCATTACCACCTCCAAGGCATCTTCATGGAGCGAACCAAAGCCCTCATCGAGAAAGAAAAATTCCAGCGGTGCCCGTCCTTTTAACTGTATTTCAGCGGACAACGCCAGGGCCAGCGATAATGAGGCCAGGAAGGTTTCCCCACCGGACAGGGTTGAGGCATCCCGCGCCGCGCCACCATTTTTGTAGTCCCGGATAAGGAATTTTCCCTCGTCATCGGCTTCCAGCCCGTAATTGCCATTGCTGATGTCGGTGAGCCGTTTCGATGCCGCAATGGAAATGTACTTGAGCCGGGAAACGGCCACAAACTCGACAAAACGCTTTCCCGAAAACAGTTTTTCCAGATCGGCAATCAATGCCAGCCGGTGATCCACTTGCTCCTTTTGTTCCAAATAGTTCGCCAATTCGGCCAGACGCTTTTCCAACTCGTCAATGCTGGTTTTTAGCCGAATTTCAAGGGCCTTTTGCTGCTCTAGGCTTTCTTCTAACTGCCGATGGGCGGTGCAAAGCTCACCATAGGCTGCTACGGTCATTTCCTGACCCTTAATTTTACGGTTCAAGTCTTCGAGCTTACCATTTAATTTAGTGCGGTTCTGATAATAATCATTAATCTCCGTTTCCAGTTTTTTGATGGTTTGGTCATCGATACAGGCGTTTATAGCTGTGGTCAGATCACTAAAGCCCAGGCTGTTTAGCTGCTTTTTTAGTGCTGTTTCGGTACTATCAAATTGACTTTGCAGGGTTTGGCGATTGGCTTTCTTAATCGTCACTGCTTCCTGGTTTTTGCCATACTCTTCCTGGGCGATTTCCAGCTTTTTCTTGGCCGTGTTCCAGGCATTTTCTATCCACTTGATATTGCCGATGAATTTATCTTTTAAACCACCCAGCTCATTTAGTTCATAATCTTTGCCCAGCTTTTCTTCAATGGCGATTCTTTTTTCTTTAAATTGTCTGGCCTTTTCACCAATCAGAAGTAAATACTCCTGCAGCTGACGATTAATGCCATGAATCGTTTCATCCAGTTTTTTTAGCTGTTGTTGATGATCAGCAAGCTCCTTTTCCAGTGTTTCGAGACTATCCATTAATTGGCCCCGACGCTGATCCATCTTTTTTATGGTTTCATTGGTGGTATGAAAATCAAAGGCTTTTGGGACCTTGAGCTTACTTCTTAATTCAGCCCCTTCTGCCATCAGCTCCCGGGACGCAGTTTCCTTCTTCTTTTTAAGTTCTTCCAACTCCCGGGTCTGTAACAGCAACGCTTGCTTGCTTGCTGTTTTTTCTTTGTGATCCCCTTCCAGCTTTAATAACTGGTTTTTTGCTTCATGATTCTGAGTTTCCAGTTTTTTCAGCCGTACTTCCCAGACTTCCATAGCCTGGCTCAGCTGGGTATTGGCGGCTTCCAGCAACTCCGGCTGCCCGGCGGGAATGGTTTCGCCAAGGCTGGCGATTTCGCTTTTCAGATTCTTCTGATTTTCAACCAGAATCGTAAAGCTTCCGGTTAGTTGGGCAATTTCTGCAGCCAATTCGGCTAATTCCCGCTCTTGTTGCTGGTGGGCCTTTTTGATAACTTCTTCCCGAATGACATCATCTGATTCGTCCGAATAGTCAGTCAAAAGGTGTTCCGTTGAGCCGCAAACCGGGCAGGGTTCGCCGGTTTTTAATTGTTCTCGGAGTTTAAGCCCGATGTTCTTATTTTCCAGATGAATCAGTTCAATTTCTACCGCTGCCTTTTTTTCTTTTAGAAGCTTTTCCGCTGCCTTTTTAGTCTCAATGGTCTGAATCAGGGTATCAAGCTGACTTTCCAGCGCTTCAAGACTGGCTTTGCTGGAACTTTGTTTGAGAAAAAGATTTTTGATGCCCGTGATTTCCTCTTTTTCCTTACCGATGCTGTCCCAGGTCGCCGGCCGAGCCTTTTCATGAGCGTTAAGCTCCTGCTCAACACTTGCTTGCTCCGTTTCTTTTATCTGCTGCTGCTCGGCCAGCTTTTGCTCACTTTCATGGAGCTTGTTTATTTCAGTCTGGTTTTTCGCCAGTCGCACATCATCGCTTTCAATTTCATTGTTCAGCCGGGTGAGTTCCTCGGTGATCGCCATCCCCCGGCTGATTTTTTCCCGATAATTCGATTCGATCCGACACTGCTTTTCCTCCCGGCGCTGTCCATCAAGCAGCTTTTTTTCCGTTTCCAGCGCCTGCGTCAACCGTGTTTTTTCATTCTCCAGGCTGATCTTGTGATGATTTTCCACATCCATTTTTTTATTTAGTTCACGGATTTCCATTTCCAGTGCTAACTGGGTTTCTTTCCAGAGGATAGCATCTGCCACCTTTTCGAGCTTGCTTTGAAATTTAAAGAGGTTTTCGTTTTTATAGTCATCGGTTTGCTTAAAGTTTTTCTCGCAAGCTTCTTTTTCGATAAGCAGTTGCGCCAGTTTTTCTTCGCAGTCAATCAGACTGTTCTGGCTTGCTTCAATCTGATTTTTCAGGGTTTCAAATGCTTGCAGAAAAGGCTGCACTTCCAAGGCTTTTTTCCCCAGCACCACCTGTCGTTCTTTGGCAGTGATTTCGGTTTGCCTGGTTTCAAGGTTTTGAGCCTCATCTTTAGCATTCTGCCGCTCCGTAAGCAAACCCATTAAAGCTTTGGCTTCTGAGAGTTCGGCGTTCAGCTTTTCAAATCGTTCCCGGTTTTCGTTAAGCTGCTGATGGTTTTGCGTATAGCTGAGCTTCTTTTCTGCCAGTGCTTCCTGGCTGACTCCTTCATAAGTATTCATACTGCCGACAATTTGGTTGAGTTTTTCAACCTCACTGATCCGCTCCGACTTAAGCCGATTGGAGAGATCATCCCCATATTTGGACAGATTAAAAAGCCGCTCCAGCATATCTCGGCGGGGCTTTCCCTCCAACTTCAGGAAATCACTGAATTTTCCCTGGGGCAGCACTACGGTCCGGGTAAAATCGGTGAGACCCAGACCAATAATTTCCTCACAGGCATTGGTCACCTCGGTGGTTTTATCCGCCAGTACCAGCGGCCCTTCCGGCCTTAATTCCAGCAGTTGACATTTTCCCTGATTGATACCCTCGTTTTTGTTGCGCTTGAACTCACGGCTGACCTGATAGGTTTTTTCCTCCGCGCCGGCGATGATAAACTCATACACGACACTGGCCTTCTCTTCGTTGACATTGATGTAATTGGTACTGTTGCGGGACAATTTGCCGTAGAGCGCCAGCGTAATGCCATCGAGAATGGTCGATTTGCCGCTGCCGGTGGGTCCGAATATGCCAAAAATGCCCGCCTGGGTCAGGGTTTCAAAATCAATGAGTTGTTCTTCCTGAAAGCTGTTAATACCTTTAATTCTTAATCGGATTGGTCTCATTGTTTGTCCTCCTCAACAACCAGCGAAAGCAGCAGTTCCAGAACCTCGTCATCGGCTTCGGTGCCCCGTTCCCGGCGGTAAAATTCTTTAAATACATCCCCAAAGGATTTCTCCGTTAACGCTTCCAGGCTGGCCTCGGTTTCCAGGGTGGTCAGCCGGGGGATCACCTCCAGAATATCAGCCTTGTGCGCCTTCATTTTTTTTATTTCGTCTTCCCGGATATAGTGATCGGTCTCAATTTCCAGATAAACCCAGCAGGATCGATCAGCATTGGCCGCACACCGGGCAATGGCAGCATCAACATTGTCACATTTCCAGACCTCGATGGGTTTATACACCTTTAAATCAATTTCCTGGATCTCATTTTTAACGGTCACGCCATCGGCAACAATAATTTCCGCCATCATGCATTTTTTTCCGTAGGCGATTTCCCGGCGGTTAAAATGAATCGGCGAACCGGCATAGCGGCCCCGGCCATTGGTGCCGGGAATCACCTGGGGTTTATGAATATGTCCCAATGCGATATAATGGGCTTTTTCAGGAAAGCACTGGCCGTCGACAATATAGGTACCGCCCAACTGAATGGTCCGCTCTGAGCCGGCTTCCTCGCTGCCCATGGCAAAGAGATGGGTCGTGACCAGATTGATGGTATTGTCTCTGAAATGACACTCCAGTTGCGAAAAATAGCTATGAATCCGATCACTGTACGACTTTTGATTTTCGTCTTCGATGGAGGTCAGATCATATAACACCTCATTGAGGCGTTTTTCACTGGGATAGGGCAACAGCAGAATCACGGCCCGCTCTCCGTTAATTTCCAGCTCGACATAACCTGCTCCTGATGCCACCACCTGATGCTTACCATACACCCCGGTTGGGATGATCGTTTTGGGTACCCCGGCCATCAGAATGCCATGATCCCGGGCCAGCGGTCCCGGCGCTTCAAGGCGCTGGGGATTGTCGTGATTGCCGGCGATCACCAGAATCAGCCGTTTCCCGCCGTCGGATAATTTCTTGAGGGTCTCATAAAACAATTCCTCGGCGCGGGCCGGTGGATTATAACTATCATAAACATCCCCGGCAATGATCAGCAGATCTATTTTTTCGTCCTTGACTATTTTAACAAAGTCCGTCAGAAAGCAGGCCTGCTCATCCATCCGGCTATGACCTTCAATATTTTTGCCTAAATGCCAATCGGCGGTATGTAATATTTTCATTTGGGTGTCCTCACTCGTATCCGTTTTGTTTATTATCCCACAGCCGCTTTTTTTTGTATAGACTAAACAAAAAAAGCCCTGTCAGTAAAAGACAGGACCTTGAATTCTAAAGTGTTATTTCATCGCGTCTACGGCTACCATCAATTCCGAAATAGAGCTATACCAGTTTTTAATCATATGGCGCATCAGCCCGACCTGTTCGGCTTTGGCCAGCAGTCCAAATACTGGAATCTTGGAGCCATAGGCCGCGCCGATTTCAGCCCAGGCATCACAGCCCGATGGACCGACGTAGATAATCAGATCGGCACTGGTAACTGATGAGATACAAAAGTCAAAAACCCGTTCTCCTTCGGCAGACTCAATAAAATGGGTCAGCTCCTTTTGCGAAAGAAAGGCTTCTTCCGGTCGTCCCTCCCGGATCCAGGACAGGATCGTGTGGCCCCGGGTTTCCAATAAATCGGTCAGCATTTCAACGGCATGCTGATGCTTCCATGAAGCCGCAATATATATTCTCATGATTCCTCCAATTTGTGCGTTTTTTATTCTAAGCTCTGTGTTTATTATAACCCTGTCCTATTTCATTCACAAGTAGCGGTTATCTTT
>PGZR01000118.1 GCA_002841405.1 Firmicutes bacterium HGW-Firmicutes-4
CTGTCCCGGGAATTCATTGGTGACTTTGAAACTGAAATGCTGGAAGAGTTCTTTAGTGCCTTCACCAGCAACAGCAAAATGACCCTCCATGTGGCTTCCCTCTACGGCAAGAACAACCACCATATCGTGGAAGGCGTTTTTAAATCACTGGGTCGAACACTAAAAGATGCCTGTACGATCGAAGCTGGCAACACCGAAATTCCATCCACTAAAGGAATAATAGAATGACAGGAGGACAACCATTGATCGCAATTGTCGACTACGATGTCGGAAATTTAAAAAATGTCTATACAGCACTGGGTGATGTCGGTCTTTCCGGTACCATCACTCGCGATAAAAAGGCTCTGGATGCGGCTGACGCCATCATACTGCCGGGGGTTGGAGCTTTCTCTGACGCCATGGATAACCTCAGAAAATTTGATCTCATTGATACCCTAAATGACAATGTCCAAAAAGGCAAAATCCTGATGGGCATCTGCCTCGGTATGCAACTGCTTTTTGATAAAAGCTATGAGGACGGTGAATTTTCCGGACTCTCATACATCCCCGGTGAAATCATCAAATTCAACGCTCCGGGAATAAAAATTCCCCATATGGGCTGGAACAATCTGGTAATCAACCGGGCTAGCCCATTGGTCAAGAACATCGGCACCGAAGACTATGTCTACTTTGTCCATTCCTACTATGCCAAACCTGACAACTTTGATGATGTAGTGGCATATGCGGAATACAGTGTCAAGGTACCGGCGATTGTCAAGAAAGACAATGTCATTGGGATGCAATTTCATCCGGAAAAAAGCTCCAATGTGGGCTTTCAACTACTCACTAACTTTAAGGAGATGATATCATGATTGTATTTCCAGCTATCGATTTAAAAAACGGCAAATGTGTCCGCCTGATGCAAGGTCAGAAGGATGCCGAAACCATATATTTTGACAACCCGGTGGATGTCGCCCTGAAATGGCAGTCCAAGGGCGCCCAGTATCTGCATCTGGTGGATCTGGATGGGGCCTTTGACGGTCAACCGAAAAATCTGGAACTGGTTAAAGATATTGTCACTGCTCTGGATATTCCAGTAGAATTGGGCGGTGGCATCAGAACCCTGGAAATTGCCAGGGACTATATCGACAGTGGCGTTGCCCGGATCATCATTGGTACCCAGGCCGTTAAAGATTTTGAATTTATCGTCAAACTCCTGGATCTTTATGATGAAAAAGTCTGCGTCTCCATTGACGCCAAAAACGGATTAGTTTGTACCGAAGGTTGGGTCGAAAGCAGTAACATTGAAGCCCTTGAACTTGCCAGCAACTTGGAAAAACTGGGTCTGTCGACACTGGTTTACACCGACATATCAAAAGACGGGATGATGACTGGTCCGAATTTTGATATGCTCAAGGTGCTCAATGACAACCTAAAAATCGATATCATCGCTTCGGGCGGTATCTCTAAATCAGCAGACCTGATCCGTCTTCAAGAAATGGGACTTTACGGCGCCATTACCGGCAAAGCCCTTTATGAAGGGGCCATCGATCTGGAAAAACTGTTGAAAGAGGAGTTGAAATCATGCTGACCAAACGGATCATCCCCTGTCTGGACGTGGATCACGGCCGGGTGGTGAAAGGTAAAAAATTTCAGAATATTCAGGATGTCGCCGATCCGGTGGAACTGGGCCGGTACTACTCCGATCAAGGCGCCGACGAACTGGTTTTCTACGATATCACCGCCAGCTATGAAGATCGGGACATTTTTATCCATATTGTAGAGAAAGTGGCTGAAGCTATCCGCATCCCTTTTACCATTGGCGGCGGAATCAGCAAGGTCGAAGATTTCCGAAAAGTACTGATGGCCGGTGCTGACAAGGTCTCCGTTAATTCATCTGCTGTAAAAAACCCCCAGTTGATCCGCGAAGCGGCCCTTCGTTTTGGAGCCCAATGTGTGGTTTTATCCATCGATGCCAAACGCAATAATAAAGGTTCCTGGGATGTCTATGTTAAAGGAGGCCGAGAAAACACCGGCATCGATGCCATTGAATGGGCCAAACAGGGTCAGGACCTGGGGGCCGGAGAGATTTGTATCAACTCCATCGATACCGATGGAGTAAAAAAAGGTTATGATCTGGAGCTCAATCAAAAACTCTCCAGTCTTCTGACCATTCCGATTATTGCCTCTGGCGGGGCCGGAAAAATGGAAGACTTTGCCGAAGTATTAAAAGTAGGCGCCGATGCGGCACTGGCGGCATCCGTTTTTCACTATAAAGAAATTCCCATTGTTGATTTAAAGAATTATTTGCACAATCAGCAAATACCTGTCAGACGGGTATAGAAAGGTAAAACATGGATTTAGAAAATATAAAATATAATGAAGCAGGATTGATTCCTGCCATCGTTCAGGATTATGAAACCCGTCAGGTGCTGATGATGGCCTGGATGAACGATGAAGCTTTAAAATTGACCCTGGATACTAAAAAAGCCACCTTTTACAGTCGCAGCCGCCAGGCCTTGTGGGTAAAGGGCGAAACTTCCGGTAACACTCAGGCAGTGGTTAAAATCAACTACGATTGCGACGGCGATACGCTCCTGCTCCAGGTAAATCCAAACGGACCAGCCTGTCATACTGGAAATACGTCCTGTTTCTACCGCAGTTTAGCCATTGATCAAGATGCCAACCTGGGTAATATGGAAATCTTAACGTTGCTTTATGACCTCATTGCCGACCGTAAAACAAACCCTCTTGCCGGTTCTTATACCAACTACCTATTTGAAAAAGGCGTAGATAAAATTTGTAAAAAAATTGGCGAAGAAGCGGCTGAAACAATTATTGCCGCTAAAAACAATGATCCTGCTGAGCTAATTTATGAAGCTTCGGATCTGATCTACCACTTGCTGGTTTTGCTCAATAACCAAAATGTCGACCTGGAATCGTTATTCCAGGAACTGACTAAACGACATAAATAAGTCTTCCAAAAGCCGGTTAAACGAACTTTAATCGGCTTTTTTAGAAAAAATTATCCAAACAAAAAAGGGACGCTTATCACGCCCCCTACTGCTCCAATTAACAACAATCACCGCCGCAAAAACTACGATTGGTCATTTTGGCTTTCATCAGCATCATAACCAGTTCGTCCTGGCTCATCTCTGACCAGGTCGCTAATTCAAGATTTGACGGATAGGAGCCTTTTCGTTTGATTTCACCATCCACCACCGTAATCGGCAACGCACTGGTCCCGCTTTTTGAAAGAATCTCACTGACTTCTTTATTCCTGGCGAATACATCCGGGTTTTCAATCAAACCATACCGCAGTACTTTTTTACCTTCGCTTGTTAACGCTCGAAGCATCGTTTTAATCCTTAACGCTTCGCGATCTGCTCCTGAACCACAACCATTGGCAGTGTTGCATATTTCCGGATCGTATATCTCAATTGTTTTCATTTTCTCCACTTCAGTTCATTTTTATTTCGAATAAAATTAATCTGCACTCACATGAACTACCTTTCATATTAGTATAGATCTAAAGTAATCCACTTGTCCGATTCTGTCAAGTTATATTGTCAATTGCTTAAGATGTTTTACAGCTAGTTTAACAAAATCTTCTTTATATCAAATATGTTAATGCTAACCGATATTTTTATTGCATTCAAACTATTAATCGTGTATAATATAAATACTCCGAAGTTTAAGATTTCTAAGGCATCCGCTATGAGCTTAAACCCGTAGGGTATGATCGGAAACGGTTATGTCTCCCATTGTGGAAAAGGGGCTTGACAGAATATTTTTCTTGTCATTTTTGCATTGTTTTAGTGCAGAAAAAAAAGGCCATTCCATCCGGAGTGGTCTTTTTTTTCCCTGAACGTCCCTGAATTTTATTTATTTGTAACCGAAATAATATCAATCAGGACACTTTCTTTTAGACACCAAAACCGGACTAACCAACCGGTTTTGGTTTTTTTGAAAATAATTATTCAAAAAACAAGCCCTGATAACCATTACTGGTTCAGGGCTTATTCTTTGTTATTGACGTATGGTTATTGGATATCAACCCCCTGCAACAGGAGGGAAAATTGCCATATATCCATCTTCTTTAACCGGCACTGCAAGCATCGCATCAACCTTTCCATCAACCCCATCGACAATAAGTGCAGCGATTTCCGGAGCGGTAATACCCAGACTGTCAATGACATCCTGTCCAGTCATTCCTGGGGTATAGTCCATTTCGACAATCTTCCCCCGCCCTTCACGAAAGTTTGCAAATAATTTTATCTTAATTGCCATAGTTCCTCCTAAAAAGAAAGGGACGATCTAAGATCGTCCCTTAAATTTATTTTATAATAAACCTAATTTTTCAAGACGTTCTTCCGTAGGAATACCATCTTCATCCCATCCACGTTCTTTGTAATACAGTGGAAGTAATTCATCCAGCTTATGGACCCAACCTTTTGTCGGTCCATCTGGCATTTCCTCTTCAAGAAAACGGGGTGGCAATGTATCTTCTTCTGATGAAATACCAGCCTCTAAATTAAAGAGTTTTTCCAGATTCCAGATCCGCTCTCCCGCTAACAATACATCTTCTGCTGTCCAATCGGTCCCTAATGTTTCATTTAACATATCCGCATATTCTTTAGCGCCAAGTGCAAATGAAGTGAATAAGCATAAGCCGGTAGAGTCAATGACAGCTGTCAGATCCTGGAATACTTTCGCCCAAACTTCTTTACCAGCTAAATCAAAACGATCCAGTTTTTCTGGCAAGCCAAGGATTTCTGGCGAAATCAGGTAGCCCCGAACATGACATCCACCACGGTTGGAAGTTGCATATTGAAGACCCATTCCTTGGATTCCACGGGGGTCATAGGCTGGTAAGTCTTGTTTCTTAACTGACATGGAGTATTCAGGAACGCCGAAGAAATCAGCCAATCGGTAAGAACCTCGGGCCAGTAAATCACCAAAGCCTTCCCGGTTACCCATTTTTTTCAGCCAATGAACAACTGAATCAGCATTGCCGAATTTCAGGATCACTTCATCATCTAACATTTCGTCGGTGATATAACCACGTTGATACAATTCCATAGCTGCTGCTAAGGTAGCCCCTGCTGAAATGGTATCAATACCCAGTTCATTACACCAATAGTTGGCGTCGATAACCACTTCCATGTCATCAATTCCGAGATCGCCGGCAAATACCCAAAGAGTTTCATATTCTGGTCCGCCAATTCCATCAGGACTCTTATCGCTTTTGACCCAACGGCCACAGCCAATTGGGCAATGGTGGCAAGGATTACGTTTGATCAGATATTTTTCGGTCAAGGTTTCGCCGCTGACTGCTTCAGCATCCGGATCCTGGCCGCCCTGGAAGTTTTTAGTTGGGTATACCCCATGCTCATTGATAATATTAACCAATACGGCTGTTCCGTAGGTAGGCAGACCGCCACCGGTAACGCCGTTTTCTTTCAATAGGGTACGGCATTCTTTAGTGACAGCTTTTAATCCATCCGGTCTGGCAATTTCCGGTCTTAAATTCCCTTTAACGGTAATGGCTTTCAAGTTCTTCGAACCCATAACCGCTCCAACGCCGGAGCGACCCGCTGCCCGATCTTTTTCGTTCATGATAGCGGCCATCTGAGAAAGTTTTTCACCAGCAGGACCGATTGTTAAAACCTTGGCTCCTGGATGTTTTTCTATCAGCAGATCACTGGTTTCCGATGTATATTTCCCCCAGAGATCAAGAGCTGGTAATATTTCTGCTTTTTCTTCATCAATATTAAGATAAACAGGCAGACTTGCTTTCCCCTCAACAATAATGGCATCATAGCCAGCATATTTCAGGTAGGCTCCCCACTCTCCACCAGAGTTCGAAGAAGCAATACATCCTGTTAAAGGAGATTTTGTCACGACCATATACCGACCACCGGTAGGAGTCGCTGTACCCGACAACGGGCCATTGATAAAGACAATCTTGTTTTCTGCCGCAAAAGGATCAACCTGCGGATCAACCTCATCCATATACAGCTTTGTTCCTAAACCACGACCACCAATATATTTTTTTGCCAACTCAAAAATTGACACGTAAAATTTTTCCCATGTAACCAAACATTTCGTACGCCTCCTAAATTTTATTTATTTGTAACCACTATCATTATACCCAAATTTTACCTTTTATTCAATGGATTCGAGTAAAGTTATAGCAAAGCGCAAAAATTTACACTTAATTGGCTCTTTCTATTGGATTTTTTGATCATTAATTGAACATTTTATTACATTGGTTAATCCACCAGACCAATTGTCTTCAAAATGTTATACCCCAATCGTCGTTCCTTTCCTTCATATGGATAGGCATGCATGACGATCATCGGATTGAAATTAAGTTCAATGATTCCGTAATTCGAATCGGGATTGCTGTAATCTTCTAAAATAATGTCAACACCGCAAAATTTTGCACTAAAAGCACTGGCGGCATTTAAGGCAATTTCAGAAAAATAGGGGTGCATTTTTTCAGTGAAATCAATACTGTCCCCTCCTGTACTGATGTTGGAATTTCCCCGAAGAAATATCATTTCCCCCTTCGTGGGGACCGACTGATTAGTCAGACCCTGTTTTTTCAGAAACATCCGGGACTGATCATCCAGCTCTATTTTTTTTAGCGGACTGGTATGTCCATCGCCCCGGTAGGGATGTTTATTCTTTTCATCAATCAGTTGCTGGATAGTGGCAGACCCATCACCTATAACATTAGCCGGGCGCCGATGGAGCACAGCTACTACTTCATCTCCCATGGTCAGGAAACGGTATTCCAAACCCGGGATATAATCTTCTATTAATATCGTATTGTCGTGCTCAAAAGCAATCCGGGCGCCTTCTAAGAGTTCCGCCAAGGTGCCGCCCTGATCAAAAATACAGATGCCCAAACCAAAGTTTGTGGACTTGGGCTTGATAACAACTTTTTTACCAACGTATTTAACCAGTTTTTGTTTTGCCTCCCACAAGGAAAAGTATTCTTCTCCATCTGGAACTGGCAAACCATTTTCTTTAAGAATAATTTTTGTGACTACCTTATTTTCCATTAACAAAGGTGTAATATAATTATCGACGCTCGTCTTTGTTGCCTGCTTAACATATTCCCTGTGACCATTTTTTTCCAAACGCACAATATTGTCAGCCGCATCCAAAGGTTTCACTTTTATCCCCCGTGTCAGCGCCTCTTTGATCAATATCTGAGTGGACATTTCCCAGTTTTCAAAACCTTTTAGACGGTAGTGATCTTCATCTGACTGTTTTTTATAACCTTTCGCTACTTCCAGATTGGCATCTAGACAGCCTTTTTCCTGCATTAATAATTTTAATCGATGGGCGTAGGTAGTTTCCGGATTTTTTACCCGGTTTTGCATTTCTTTGATGCATTTCTCCTGATTTAAACTCAGGTATTCATTGACCTCAGCCACCTTTTCCAGAATATCATCAGCCCAGGCCGTTTTCAGCGTCCAATGCCGATGATCCAGCAATTCCAAATCCGGTTCAAGCCCATGTTCAGCTACTGCTACCTCATTAATGAGAGCTTCCTGCTGCCAGGTATCAAAAAATTCTTCACCTTCTAATAATAGAAAAAGCATAAATACATTCATAAATTCCAGGTCAATCTTTGCGATCCCACATTTATCAAAAACATTAAGATCAAGGGTTCGAATTTCCAGATATTGGATGCCATCCTTTGCCAAAGAGTCCAATACGTTTCGATAATCCTTTGGTTTTAGCCGGATCTGCGCATACAATTCTTTTGCTTCAGAAATGTCTCCCCGTTCAACAAACTCATCGATGCTCCCGATAAAATCCTTAATTGAACTATAATCCGGATAGAGATCTATTTCATTTTTATAACCGCTACAACTGCCATTTCTAGCGGAGGTTCCGCCGGGGCTGAGATAGGTATCATTACCACAGTCCCCCATACATTGCAGACACTCTTCAATGTATGAATTATGGAGACCAGGAGTACAGCCCATTAAATAGATGATCAGCCAGCGATAGCGCAAAAAGTTGCGTAGTACTTTTAAATAAATACGATCTTTAAATTCTTTATAGCTCTCCTCCGTGCCTAACTCTTGCCAGAGAGTCACTAAAAATTCCTCGCCAAATGAAAAGTTATAATGGATTCCAGAGATAAGCTGTCGCTTTCCACCATATTTGACCATCAGTTTTTCTCGATATTGCCTTGCTTTTTTGCCTTCTTCTCCTTGATAAGAGGCAATCGGAATCTGATTGTCATCAGGAATATTACATGGCATCGAATATGGCCAAAACAGCTCACTATTCTCGCCAATCTCACCTATAACAATATCAGTAAGTGCTTCCAGAAAATCATAGGTTTCGTCTACTGAATAAAAAACCGGTGTAACCAGTTCAATCTGACTTTCCGAGAAATCGGTGGTGATATAAGGATTTTTAAGTTTATCGCCAAAAATCGGCGGGTGTGGTGTCAATGCAAGTCTTCCCTGTTGTGTCACCCGGAGTCCTTCTCTTTCTACTCCAAACCCAGCAGTTAAGATGCTTTCTGGCGTCATTTTATTTTTTAATATTTCAATCATGCTCGTAGCCTTTCCGTTGTTGTACAGCTAAATCGGTGTGAACTATACAAAATTTTTTTAATTATACCATAAAAAAGATTAATTCTAACTAACTATTTCCCTTTGATTGCTAGGGAATAATCATTATTTTCGCCCTATCACAATCATTCTATCCAGATTGCAATACTTATTCGCTTAAACTATTGACAAATAAAACTGATAATGTTAGACTTTACTCATTGAGTTAGTTATTTCTAACTCAATTTCAAAATCACTTTGTTAGTTTATGCTAACCAATCAGGAGGAAAACCATGCTACTATCAATGGCGACACCCGGAGAAAAAAATTATATAAAAAAAATCACCGGCAAAGATACCACCCACAAATTTCTGGCCAGCCTCGGTTTTGTCGAAGGAGCTGATGTCACGATCATATCTGAACTTTCTGGCAACATTATTTTAAATATTAAAGATACCCGGGTTGCCATCGATAAGAGTATGGCCAACCGCATTATAATTTAAGGAGATCAACATGAAAACACTCAGAGCTGTAAAATGTGGGGAATCCACTAAAGTTGTAAAACTCCATGGCACCGGCCCGATCCGGCGCCGGATCATGGATATGGGCATCACCAAAGGTGTTGATGTCTTTGTCAGAAAGGTTGCACCCCTAGGAGACCCCATCGAAATCACCGTGCTTGGTTACGAACTGAGCATTCGTAAAGCTGATGCTGATCTGATCGAAGTTTTTTAATAGCTTCAAAGAAAAAATAATTTAGCAGCCATGGCTGTTAAATTTTTGCCCACAATGTTAGACAACGCTATCAAATTAAAGAGGAGAACTTATATGAACTTAAAAATTGCATTAGTTGGAAATCCCAACTGTGGTAAAACAACCATGTTCAATGCGCTCACTGGCAGTTCCCAGTATGTGGGCAACTGGCCGGGGGTCACAGTTGAAAAGAAATCCGGCAAACTCAAAGGATGCAGCGATGTTGAAATCATCGATTTGCCTGGTATTTATTCCCTGTCCCCATATACCCTGGAGGAAGTGGTCTCCAGAAACTATTTGCTGAACGAAAAACCGGACGTCATGATTAATATCGTCGATAGCAGTAATATTGAAAGAAACCTCTATCTAACCACTCAATTGCTGGAAACTGGTATTCCCATGATTCTGGCTCTGAATATGACCGACATTGTCAAAAAGCGTGGCGACATCATCAATATCAAAGCCCTTTCCAAGCGGCTGGGTTGCGAAGTGGTGGAAACCTCCGCCGTCAAAAGCGAAGGATGTGCTGAACTGGCCGAGAAAGCCATTGCTCTCGGCAAAAGCAGGCAGAAGCCAAAACCACTGCTGATTTTTTCAAATGACGTCACTGAAACTCTCAGTAAAATCGAATCCATCATTAAAACCAAAAGCACCACTGAACATCCGGATTTTTATGCCATCAAACTTTTCGAACGCGATGAAAAAGCCATCGAACAGCTCAACCTTTCAGATACGGTGATGGCGGAAATTATGACCCTCACCGTGGCTTGTGAAGAAGCCATGGATGATGACAGCGAAAGCATCATTACCTATGAACGCTATCAGACCATCAGTCGAATCGTTTCGGATACCATCAAAAAGAAAGCCAGCACCGGTATGACTACCTCTGACAAAGTCGACCGGGTCGTGACTAATCGCTTTCTGGCCTTACCCATTTTTGCCGGTATTATGTTTTTGATGTATTTTGTCTCCGTTACCACGGTGGGCGCCTGGGTGACTGACTGGACCAATGACGTACTCTTTGGTGAAATTATTCCCCCAGCTGTGGAAGGTTTGCTTATTTCCTGGGGCACAGCAGAATGGCTGAACTCGCTGATTCTTGATGGCATCGTTGGCGGTGTTGGTGCAGTCCTTGGTTTTGTCCCGCAGATGTTTGTTCTTTTCCTCTTCCTTGCGATTCTTGAGGATTGCGGTTATATGGCTCGAGTTGCTTTTATCATGGACCGGGTCTTCAGAAAATTCGGTTTATCCGGCAAGTCGTTCATACCATTGCTGATTGGGACCGGCTGTAGCGTTCCCGGAATTATGGCGTCCCGAACCATTGAAAATGAACGGGACCGTAAGATGACAATTATGACGACATCCTTTATTCCCTGTTCAGCCAAGCTTCCCGTTATCGCCTTGATTGCCGGCGCCTTATTCCCCGGATCGGTCTGGGTTGCACCTTCGGCCTACTTCATCGGGGTGGCTTCTATCATTATCTCAGGGATCATCCTTAAGAAGACCCGGGGCTTTTCTGGTGATCCAGCACCCTTTATTATGGAGTTACCTGCTTATCATGTCCCCGGTGCCAAAGGGGTTCTGATCCACATGTGGGAACGGGGCAAATCCTTTATCAAAAAAGCTGGTACCGTTATTTTTGTGGCCAGTATCACTATCTGGTTTTTATCGTCCTTTAACTTTGGGCTGGAAATGGTCGACACCAATAATTCGATCCTGGCCTCCCTTGGCATGATCATTGCACCGGTCTTTATTCCCCTGGGTTTTGGCACCTGGGAAGCGACCGTTGCTACCATAACTGGTCTCATTGCCAAGGAAACGGTCGTCAGTACCTTTGGGGTACTCTTTGGTTTTGCCGAAGTGGCCGAAGATGGTGCCGAACTGTGGCCCCAGCTTGGTTTTTAATCTGCTCTGTGCCCCCTGCTTTGCCGCCATCGGCGCGATTCACCGGGAAATGGGCAGTGCCAAATGGACACTGGTTGCCGTGGGTTATCAGACCGCCTTTGCCTATACGATCGCTCTGATCATTTATCAACTAGGGGTCTTCTTCACAGGCGGTGGCTTTGGTATCGGTACCGTTGCTGCGATAATGATGATTGCTGCCTTACTCTATCTACTCTTTAGAAAACCGGTCAGCCAAACAAAATCCGGTCAAAAACAATTGACCCCGATCAAAGAAATTTAACCCTTAACTATCAAAAGGCCAGACGAAAATGATAATCCTTTTCGTCTGGCCTTTTTTATTACTTATTGCAACCCCAACTCTTGTTTAAGTTTAGTCAATTCCTCATCAACAGACGCGTTTCCACCGTCGCCGTACTTTTCTTCCAGCGCTTCAGCGGGGTCAATCGGCTCAATGTTCAGTTCTGCCAGCGCATTGGCTTCGTCCAGCATCCGATCAGCCTTTTCTTCCATTCGGGTAAAGGCGTCCATAGCATCTTCAGTTTGATTGGCTGAGCTGCTGGCTTCATTGATGATTGCCTGGGTTTTGGCAATCGATACCTTGGACTTGATCATGGTCCGGCGGGCCTGCAGAGTTTGGATATCGGCTGCCAGTTTGTCATGCATTTGTCGCATTTTCATGGCATTTTCATGAGCAGCGGCATACACATCCATCAGTTCAGGATCCAGATTTTCCAGCTCCTGTTTTTTTGCAAGAAAGGTTCGGGCATCTCCTTCATTCCCTGCCATCAGGGCTTTTTTGGCTAGCTCAGCATATTTTTCCACCTCGGCCTTGTTGTTGTCAACCAACCGTTTCGTGCGGGTTTCTTCGCCCATGATTTCGGCGGTGCTACGCTTCACTTCGGCCAGATCATCCAACAGATCAATTAAATACTGGTCGATCATGATCGCCGGATCTTCCATTTTGTCCAGCATATCGTTGATGTTGGCCCGAATGATATCACCGAATCGTTCTAAAATTGCCATCTCATTCCTCCTTTAATTTTACTAGTTAGTCTTTGTGCTGATCTGACGGATTATCCTGATATTTCTTCGCCAGGTCTTCAATTTCAACATCGTCAAATTTTTCAAGCGGGGTATTCAGCATTTCTGCAGTCCGCTTGGCCTCAAGATTTTTCTGATTTTTGGCATGTCGCCACCAGACGAATAATAGAATGGCTAATATTACCACTGCAAAAACAATACCAATGGTCGTCATAGCCGCGATCCATGGTGACTTGGTAACGGTCATGATCCGGTCAGCCGCATCCCGGAACGAGTTACTGAAGAACTCCTCATCCGTGAGGCTACTGTCGTAATAATTGCGGTCAATATAGTCAAGCAGAATGTCAGCCGCTTCCGAATCAATGACCGTTTTGGCCTGAGTCCCAGCCACATAGCGATCCATATAGAAATCATTATACTCATAAAATACAAAGAGCAGATGGGCTTCATCCGCAAACAACTGATCATAAAGGGCATTTGCAAAACTGTCCAGCTCACTTTCAGTGGGGTTATGAGAACCATTGACATTATCGACGATTACCACATACGGTTGCACCCCGGTTTTCTGATAAAAGTATTTTAGCCCTTCTTCCATTTTTGTCTGATTATTGATCCATCCCAACTCATCGGTATAATATTCAGTTTCGTTCACTGAGCCGGTCGGTAGCGGCTGCCGAGCCACAGATGATTTGGTGATTTCAGATGAGCTCGTAAAAACAGATGCCATAAAAATACCAATAATCAACAAGAAAATCAAAACGATTACCAGCATAATCAGGAACGCCCCACAGCCGCAGCCCACCGGACCGCCGCCACCACCATAGTTGCCGCCGCCAGAACTCATTCTGGATCCACTGCCAAAAAAACTACCCCCTGAACTGCTGCCAAAGCTGCCAAACCCGCCACTGCCGCCACTTCGGTGACTGCTTCCAAAACCACCGCTGCGACCACCGCTGCTGCGGCTGCCACCAAAAGAACCGCCACTGCTGCGGCCACCTGAACCGCCACTTCTGCCCATGATACCGCCTCCATTTATTTACGCATTGTTACAATTGCTATCTACCCCAAACAGCACCATTCATTCATCATTGACCACTGCAAAAAAAAGAAGCATCAACGATTATTTTCTGATAAAATATACAGGTTACAAAACCAGCTTTACTTAAAGGAGAACAAACACCGATGGCTAAACAAAAAGAAGTGAAAACCAATGCCATGCGCATTTTGGATAAATTAAAAATTGACTATACCCACCAAAGCTATGAATGCAATGAATTTGTAGACGGCTTGCAGACCGCCGATCTGCTTAATCTGCCATATAAACAGGTCTATAAGACCTTGGTGACTGAAGGAAAAAGCAAAAATAATTTTGTTTTTGTGATCCCCATCGATAAGGAACTGGATATGAAGAAAGCCGCCAAAGCAGTTGGCGAAAAGGCGGTGGCGATGATTCATCTCAAAGACCTGACTGCGATCACCGGCTATGTCCGGGGTGGCTGCACCGCCATTGGCATGAAAAAACTGTTTAAAACCGTCATCAACGACACCGCCAAAGAGCTGGACACCATCTACATCAGCGGTGGGAAAATCGGGCTGCAGCTTCAATTGCGACCCGATGATTTCTGCACTGCGGCTGCGGCTGTTTACGGGGATATTATAATAGTCTAGATCGTTCCAGCCACATCCATTCGTCTTGCACAACCGGGTTATTACCATTCAAGCATGTTATGGGATTTTCAATCAATATCTCCTGATTTTAACGTAGTTGCGTTAAAAAGATTCGGCGTTTACAATCATGGCGTTTCAATCAGTCATCCCGATTATTCGCCCAGAATTTGGGTATCATGTTAAAAAAAGCGAGGTTTAACGATAATGACGCGATTATATATTGTCACCGGCGCTGCTGGTCATTTGGGAAATACCATTGTCAGAGATCTTTGCCGGATGGGCGAACGGGTTCGGTGTTTTGTCATGACTGATGACCCATCGCCAGCGCTGGATGGACTAAACATTGAAATAGTGTATGGCGATATCTGTCAGTTGAGTGGGCTTGACCCTCTATTTTGTGATGCGGATAAATTCGAAACGATTGTCATTCATGCTGCCGGAATTATCTCGATTGCCACTAAATTTGATCAAAACGTCTATGATGTCAATGTTACCGGTACCTTAAATCTGATTACACAGTGCCAAAAACATCGGGTTAAACGTCTGCTTTATATCAGTTCGGTTCATGCCATCCCCGAACAGCCTGAACGTCAGGTGATCCGGGAAATAACCGACTTTGATCCCGCGGCAGTCGAGGGCCTTTATGCCAAAACCAAAGCCGAAGCGACCAAACTCGTTCTGGCCAGCGTCACCGCCGGACTGGATTGTGTGGTGCTTCATCCTTCGGGGATCGGCGGTCCATACGATTATGGGCATGGTCATTTTAAGCAACTGGTGATGGATTTTCTGGATGGCCGCCTGACTGCCTTTATAAACGGCGGTTACGATTTTGTCGATGTTCGGGATGTCTCCCAAGGCATTATTGCGGCGGTCGATAAAGGCCGCACCGGCGAGTGTTATATTTTATCGAACCGTTTTGTTGCTGTCAGTGAACTGCTGCATCTGCTGGCAGAACTCAGCGGTAAAAAAAGACTTAAAACGATCCTTCCTCTTTGGTTTGCCCAGCTGACAGCACCACTTGCTGAGTTATGGTATCATTTGAAAAAACAAAAACCCCTTTATACCCGCTACTCCCTTTATACGCTTGGCAGCAACTCAAATTTTTCGCATCAGAAAGCAGACACCGAATTAGGCTACACCACCCGGAGTCTGCGGGAAACCCTGCAGGATACAATTGTCTTCTTACAACAGACCAACAGTCTCAAACAGTCTAAATAAAACCCCTATGCACTGGGCATTTGCGCCCGGGGTTACCAGCCCAGGGTCAAATTTTGCCCACCGGCGCCATGTAGATGACAAACTCGTCGTCACCGTCAAGCTTAAGCAACTGATCGGCCCGTTGTTGATGATAGGCGGCGATAGCACAGGTTCCGGCGCCAATGGCTTCGCAGGCCAGATACAGGTTCTGGCAGACATGTCCGGCATCCAGGGCAATGACCTTGTAAGAAGCTTCAGCATAGCGCCATTCCATCCGGTAGGGAATGGTTGTCCAGATAAAGGTTACTGCCCCGGAACCGGCAAAATGCTGATCAAGCGCCGCCTCAATCATCCGCTCTTTCAGATGATCCGGGGTTGATTCCAACACCAATTGGTGCTGGGAGGGCAGGTAGCGGTAAATCCCCGGCTCCAGGCTTTCGACATTGAACACCACCAGATATGTTTCCAGGGCATGCCGATTTCCCGCTGAGGGAACCGTTCGCAGGGCGTTTTTTTGCCGCCACTCACGAACCCCCTGGGTAGACCAGAGCAGGAATGACAATTCTTCCAACGATAAGGCTTGATGGGTAAATTTCCGCTGGGATTCCCGGTGCGAAATGGCTGATTTTACGGGCATTTCGCCGACTTCAAAGGCTTCAGGTTCAAGCAAGGGTATTTTCCGGGCGTCCGGCGGGGCTGGTTTTTCAATCGGCGGTGTCGGCACCCCGATGTTCTGAGCGGTGTTGCGAAAATTGGTTTCTTGGCGAATATCATCTTTTAAGAAGTATTTTAAGTTCCGTTTGTTTTCTGGTTTCATAAGTTTAACCTGCCTTTCCGGTTTTGGGGCGAACTGGTTTTTAGAGTTTGGCTGGATAACAAAACAAATTGAATCCACTACCTATTATATAAGCATTATTGCCGGGGATAAACAGAGGTTTTACATTTAATTTTATTTTTGCTTCCATTTTTAGTTTTCTTGAGGTTAGTGCTTATCACTGCCTAAGAAATGATCTCATTCGAAGTTTCCATAATCCTTGTAACCTAAGAAGTTGGAGGTTTCGCTTTTTTGAAACTCGACAGAACAAACCATTTTACCGTATCTGAGGTATTGAAAAGTGTATGCTTAAGATTATAAATGTTCTCTATGAGCGTTTCAGGACAGCTCCCATCTACCGGAAATGTCGTTCCAAACCTAAGAACTTCCCGTTTTTTCAGCTTAGCGTATGGTGTGATTTTTTGTGTCCGCGTCTGGATATTATTTATGAAAATATGATGGTTGAACAGCAAAACAATGCGATCTACCGCCTGATCGCCCAAAAATGGCAACGTCACTTCTAATCAATTGCTGATGCATTTCAGACAATTTGATTAATTGCAGCGTTGCCATTCCTTAATTAATAGCTGTTGTTGCATTGTTCACCTCGTTCCATAAGCAGTTTCATGGCTGCTTATTATCAAACAATTTCTGTTTTGCCGTGATGATGCTTGACCCGGACTTTTGTTAATTCCGGATCGTTCATAATATGTTTAACATTGTAGTTCATGAATGGCTTCATAATGGGACCGTTCACCACTGAGCTAATCGCTTCTTGCGGGCAAGTCTTCTCACATTCCAGACACATAATACAGCTATGTTCCCATTTGGGATAACCTTCGGCATCTGCATGGATATTATGGGCCGGGCAATTTTCGATGCAGAGACCGCACTGAATGCACTGATCTTTATTGAGATGAAAAAGCTTTTGATAGACATTTCTGACAAACCAGGGTCTACATAAAAATTGCTCCATCCGATACATAAAAGACGGATGCTGGGAAACCTCCCGCCATCGCATATCATTGATCCCTTTTCCCATATCCAGACCAAATTCTTGCGCGGTATTTAATTCTTCGGGTGATGGATGCCCATAAGAAGGCAAACACCCCTGCTTATTATAGGGCAGAAAATAATCTGCGCCGAAAGAATAATACCAACCCTGGATTTGTGCGTTTTTCAAAAGCAGCACTCGTTTTAACATATCCCCGGCGTTAAGCATATAAGAACCATGCGTAAGAAAGGCAAAGGTCTTTTTGCCGTTTAAATCAGGAAAACGCTCAAGACAGGACATCACATTCATCGGGATCTGAAAAGCATACACCGGAGAACCGATCCCCAGCAGATCATAGTCCAACGGATTGGGACAGGTTTTGTCCTTTATATTACATAAGGTCGTTTCCAGCCCGGCCTGCTTTAACCCGGCAGTAATTTTTTCAGCGATTTTCTCGGTGGAATGGTTCAGCGAATAATAAACAATTAAACACGATTTCATTAGAAAAACCTCCTTTTTGGCAGAGTACCCGAATTGTGGTGATTTAAACAGGCTTTAAGGGAATTTAATTTTGACGAAAAATTGACCAAAACGGTTGTGCCGTTTTGGTCAAAGTATTTATGGAAAGTATGCTTAACTAGTCTGGATTATCTAATTTTGGGTAATACTCTAATTGTTACTAACCTCTGTTAAGCTCGGATGAAAATGCCCATCGCTCATTGTTCCATTAACTTTTTAATATTAAATGATGGAAGTACAACGCATTCCGTTTCGGGATCGGCAGTTAACAGAGATATCTCACTTCTTACATAGAGTAAAAAAATAGCAACTGCGCTCCGATTCAAAAGTAAGTTTTTTATATCCGGATCAGTGCGTTAACAGAAAAGAAACCTGTAATTTGTATTTCAATATTATTCTTCTCTTCTTTTTTCCCTTCAGCATTGAGCGTTACTTTATTCTGAAAAAACACCCCTGGCAGATTGCCTGCCTTTCATTTTTTAGGGATAATTAGTCGTTCTTCAAAAATATTTAACCACAACAAAGGGATCGCCATCATCAACAACTTCCTGAATAATCACGATTGGATCAGATATAAGACCATATTTCTCATCTTCTGGATATGTCACCGCAATTGTCGGATTATTACCGGCATAGGCGATCATACTTGCCATTGAATCCCATTTCGTACACAAGAAAAAATGGGCATCCTCATCTTGTTCAACAATTTTCAAAAATGCCCCACAATTCCCATCGATTGCCAGGGTATCCTTGACACCGGTTTCGTATTCATATTTTTCAAAGGCATCCCGCATTTCAAGGGGTACCATTCCATGCCATGTTCTTGATATCATTCTAAAACTTCTCTTTCCTATTTTAATCCCGTATCAGGATTTACGTTAAATTGGTCTTAGCTCCAGCAGAGTATAAAATCATCAAATATTATAACGCCAATCGGCTATCGGGTAGCCCAGTTCTGCAGTTCGACGATGTTTCCTTCGGGATCGGTGGCATATACGATGGTTGCAACCACATTATTGGGATAGTCGGCGACAATCTGCTCGCCAATCTGACCGCCACCGCCAGCCCATAATTTTTCGAGCACCGCCGCCACGTCATCCACCTCAAAAGCGATATGCCCAAAACCGGTCCGATTAATCTGCGGCAATCCGCCCTCGACCCAATCGTCATAGGAAAAAATTTCCAGGGTTGGCAGTTTATCTTCATAGCCTGGTAACCTGAGGTGTTCACCCCGTATATGCGCCCCCTTGATCCCCGTCATCCGATCGATCCAATCCCCCTGCATATCTCGTTCCGGGGGTACCGGCACACATTCGAAAACCTCCTGATAAAACTGAGAGAGTTTTTTCCAGTCTTTGGCAATAATGTTGGTGTGGGTAAATTTAATCTTCATTTGTTTTCCTTCTTTCTCTAAATAATCAAATTAAAGTTGCGAAAGCCCCTATGACAACCGATTTTATAAATTCAAATAACAATCGAATAATACACTTGTTTTTTTATTTAAAAAAGACAGCTATCACTAGCTGTCTTAACTATTTTTTAATGGTCGGAGTGAGAGGATTTGAACCTCCGGCCTCATGGTCCCGAACCATGCGCTCTACTTGTACACTATAATAGACAAAAATACAATCTCAAATGTAAATTTTTTCTATGTTAAGGAGGAACCCACCATGCACAAAAGAAATCCACTTTATCGTGTTGGCGCATTGGTTTTAGTCGCTGTTATTGTTCTGAGTCTTCTCGTTGTTTACAGTTTCTAATCTGAATGAACATTCGTATTATTGCTGTTGGAAAAATAAAAGAAAAATACTTGGCCCAGGCTATCCTGGAATACACCAAACGATTAAGTGCCTATTGCCGTCTGGAGATCATTGAAGTTAAGGATGAAAAAATTCCCGAAAACGCCAGTGAAGCTCAACGACGAAAAGCCGTCGAAATTGAGGGCGGTCGAATTCTTTCCTATTTAAAGGACGAGGAAATTCTGGCCACCCTGGAAATACAGGGCGATCAACTGGACTCACCGACTTTTGCCAGGAAAATCGAAAATTATGGAATCCAGGGAAAAAGCCAGATCACCTTTGTCATCGGCGGATCAATCGGCCTTTCCTCTGAGATTACCAGTCGCTCAAAATGGAAATTATCCTTTTCTAAAATGACATTTCCCCACCAGTTATTTCGGGTTATGCTGCTGGAACAAATTTACCGTTCTTTTAAAATAATCCGTGGCGAAACGTATCATAAATAACAAATACAAATTATAAAATGGAGAGGTAAAACATGCCGGACTACGTACTAAAAGCCACCGCAGGAAACGGACAGATCCGGGTCTTTGCGGCGACAACACAAGGGCTCGCTGAAACTGCGCGGAGGCTTCATCAAACCAGCCCTGTCGTTACCCAGGCACTGGGCCGACTACTCACAGCAGGTTCACTGATGGGTTCGATGATGAAGAATGCCGATGAACTAATCACTTTAAAAATCGCTGGAGAAGGACCTTTGAGCGGCTTATTGGTAACGGCAGATGCCAAGGGCAATGTCAAAGGTTATCCTTATGTCAATGATCTTCACGATACAATGGAATCTCCACTTCCTGTTTCCAAAGCGATTGGTGGCGGTGCCTTGAATATCATGAAGGATATTGGCCTGAAAGAACCCTACGTTGGCTATTCACCGCTTATCAGCGGGGAGCTTGCCGAAGATTTAACCTATTACTATGCTCAGTCTGAACAGATTCCCACCTCGGTATCACTAGGAGTTTTATTAAACAACGACGGCACCGTCCGACAGGCCGGCGGGTTTATCATTCAATTAATGCCTGACACCGATGATGAGGTTATCGATGCCCTGGAGGCCGCTCTGGCCGATACTCCTTCCTTAACCAAGCTGCTGGACGAAGGAAAATCCCTTGAAGCAATTATGGAAGACTTGTTTAAAAACCTGAGTTTAAAGGTTAATAAAACAGAAATCACCCGGTTTAGCTGTGATTGTTCCAGACAACGCATTACCAAAGCGCTGACATCGATCGGTAAAAAAGATCTCATTGACATAATCTCGGATCAGGAAGACATCGAAATCAATTGTGACTTCTGCAAAGAAAAATATCTTTTTTCGACCGCTGATCTCGAATCAATCCTGACGCGGATTGAAGAAAACGAGGGCTGATATGTCTTTAAAATCCCGTTCCAGTGGTGTTCTAATGCCCGTTTCCTCGTTACCGGGGGACTACGGCATTGGAACCTTAGGTGCAGAGGCGCGACATTTTGTCGATCTTCTGCAGTCCATGGGCTGCAGCTATTGGCAAATTCTGCCAATAGGGCCGGTAGATGACTATTTTTCTCCTTATAATAGCACGTCGGCTTTTGCCGGAAATCCGTTTTTTATTGACCTGGAACTGCTATTTAAATGGGGCTTATTAACAGCGGATGAATTGACTGCCAGTAGGTCAACAGATCCTCCCTATTCCATCAACTATCCTAATCTCATCGACAATCGCAACGCTATCTTCAAAATCGCCTATTCCCGATTAACGATCTCATTAAAAAACGATATCCACCAATACTGCCTTGCCAACCATGAATGGCTGCCCGATTTTTCTTTATACACGGTACTGTCTCAGCACTTTTCAGAAAAAAACTGGACCAAATGGAATAATCCGGATCTGGTCAAGCGACAGCCCGCTGCACTACAGTCAATTACCAGCACCTATCAGGATGAAATCGATTTTCAAAATTTTCTGCAATATCTTTATGATAAGCAGTGGACCGCTCTGAAGACCTACGCCAATGGGAAAGGCATCAAAATCATCGGCGACATGCCGATCTATTTGGCCCATACCAGTGCCGATGTGTGGTGTCATCCCGAACTTTTTCAGTTGGACGCCGATGGTTGTTGCATTGAAGTGGCTGGTGTACCGCCGGATTATTTTGCCAAAGATGGTCAGCTATGGGGCAATCCGTTGTATCACTGGGATATCATGAAAGCTGACAATTACGGCTGGTGGATGCGGCGAATCAAGCGTGCGTTGGAAAGTTTTGATACCGTCAGGATTGATCATTTTCGGGCCTTTTCGGCTTATTGTTCGATTCCGGCAACGGAGGAAACCGCCCGGAATGGCCGCTGGATTCCCGGCCCGGCGATGGATTTCTTTGCACAATTGCAAAAAACCTTTCCCGAACCCAGTATCATTGCCGAAGATCTGGGGCTGCAGGATGAAGACTTGGTCAAACTGTTAAAAGACACCGGCTTCCCCGGCATGCGGATCATGGAGTTTGCCTTCATCGACGACCAGAACAATATTCATCTGCCCCATAACTACAGCGCCAATACCGTGGCCTACTCGGGGACCCATGACAATAATACGCTGCTGGGGACTTTTTTTGACTACATCCCGGAACAGCGTCGTTATGCTTTTGACTACTGCGGCTACACTGATGCCTGGGAAAACCAATGGCAGATCGGTGGCCACCAGAGCCCTTCCTGTCGGGCCTTTATTCGTACGCTTTTTCAAAGCGCCGCCAATTTAGTGATCCTGCCGATTCAGGATGTCTGTGGTTATGGCAGCGATACCCGAATGAACGAACCCGGAACGAAAGAACGCAATTGGGTTTTTCGCATGACCCGGGAGGGTTTATCTCAAATTGATGTCAATTGGTATAATCACATCAATCAGCTTTATCAACGAAAAGACTCATCTGTCATCTAATTACGGACGATTGAGCTCCGCTGTTGATACTTTAATTTATCACTTTAGCGTACTGATGCGTTCTTTTCAGAGTTTGCCAATCAGCGTAATTAAAACAAGTGTCCGTAACCTTCAAACATTTCTTAATATAAACTTGCAATAAAAGCTTAACCTTTGGTATAATAAGCCCAGGTAAAAATTAGGAAAAAAAGAAAAAGGAGGACTTTACCTTGAAAAAAACTCTA